>JAGOSV010000046.1 GCA_018062105.1 Sterolibacterium sp.
TGGTGCCCAGGAGAGGACTCGAACCTCCACAGTGTTGCCACCACTAGGACCTGAACCTAGCGCGTCTACCAATTTCGCCACCTGGGCAGTGCAAAATCAAGAGCCGCGAATTTTATAGGAAAATCACAAATTGTCAAAGAAAAGTAAGGCTCCGGCCAACAAATTGAGCCGGGTTCGCCGCCAGGATCCACATCTGGCGCGGGAGATGGAAAAGTACGAGTATCCGCTGCCCAGTCGTGAGTACATTCTCGCGACACTCGAGGACAGCGGTGTGCCGCTGGACTTCGAGCGTATCTGCACACTGCTGGGCGTGCAGGAAGGGGAGTTTGAGGCCTTCCGACGGCGGCTGGATGCCATGGCGCGTGCCGGACAGCTGATGCAGAACCGTGCCGGTGCCTGGTTGTTGCCGGGTAAGGCGGCCTTGATACGCGGTCGTATCCTCGGGCATGCGGATGGTTATGGCTTTCTCGTGCCGGACGACAAGACGGAGTTTGCCAGTGACCTGTTTCTCAGTCCCCGGGAAATGGAGAGTGTCATGCATGGCGACCGGGCGATTGCGCGGGTGGCCGGTGTCGATCGACGGGGGCGGCCGGAAGGACGGATCGTTGAGGTTCTGGAGCGTGGCACGACGCGGTTGGTGGGACGGGTGTTCAATGAGCATGGCGTTTGGTTCGTCGTGGCCGAGAACCGGCGCATTAGCCAGGACATCCTGCTGGCAGCAACGGATGGACAGGGCAAGGCTGTGGGCGATACGGTGCGCGCCGGGCAGGTTGTCATGGTCGACATCATCGAGCAGCCCCGGGTGCATGCTCGTCCTATCGGGCGGATTGTCGAGGTGTTGGGGAATTACGCCGATCCGGGCATGGAAATCGAGATTGCCCTGCGCAAGCATGAACTGCCTTTTGAGTTTTCGGAGGTGGCTCTGGCCGAGACGAAGAAGTTGCCAACCAAGGTACGCAAACTCGACTGGAAGGGACGTGAGGACATCACTCATCTGCCGCTGGTGACCATCGATGGCGAGACGGCGCGGGATTTCGATGATGCCGTGTATTGCGAGCGGTTGACGGGTAATGGCAAGCCTACCGGGCTGTATCGTTTGCTGGTGGCCATTGCCGATGTGTCGCACTATGTCAAGCCGGAGGCGGCGCTCGATCTCGATGCCCGCAGCCGTGGCAATTCCGTTTATTTCCCGCGTCGGGTGATTCCGATGTTGCCGGAAAAGCTCTCCAATGGCCTGTGCTCGCTCAATCCGCAAGTCGAGCGGCTGTGCATGGTGTGCGACATGACGGTGACGAGCAGTGGCCGTATCGAGGACTATCGGTTCTATCCGGCGGTCATGTTTTCGCATGCCCGGCTGACTTATACGGAAGTCGCGGCTGCGCTCTATGACCAGGAGGCCGCAACGCGGACACGGTTGGCGAATCTGTTGCCGCAGCTGGAAAATCTCGATGCGTTGTATCGCGTTCTCGTCAAGGCTCGCAAAAAGCGCGGTGCCATCGATTTTGAAACTGCCGAGACGCGCCTGCTGTTCGATGAGCACGGCAAGATCGAGCGTATCGTTGCTGATGAGCGCAACGAGGCGCACCGCCTGATCGAGGAGTGCATGCTGGCGGCCAATGTGTGCGCTTCGGATTTTCTCAAGAGCCACGAACATCCGGCGCTATATCGTGTCCATGAAGGGCCGACGGCCGATCGTCTGCAGCGGTTGCGTGACTTCCTCGGCAGCTTTGGCTTGCAGATCAGCGGTGGGGATAGCCCACAGGCCAAGGATTACGCCCGGCTGCTCGAGCAGTTGCAGGGACGTGCCGATAAATCGCTGTTGCAGACGGTGATGCTGCGTTCGTTGCGGCAGGCGCAGTACAGCCCGGACAATGTCGGTCATTTTGGTCTGGCCTATGATGCTTACACCCACTTCACCTCGCCGATCCGCCGTTATCCCGATTTGCTGATTCACCGCGCCATCAAGGCCGCCTTGCAGCGGCAACGCTATCAGCCAGGCGGGGCGTTTGTTGACGGTGGCGAAGGGGTGAGCGGTGCCTGGGAGAGGATCGGCCTGCATTGCTCGATGACTGAACGACGTGCCGATGAGGCGACCCGTGATGTCGAGGACTGGCTCAAGTGCTATTACATGCAGGATCGCATTGGCGAGGAATATGAAGGCTCGATCAGTGCCGTGACGCCGTTTGGCATTTTCGTGGCGCTGGACGAGATTTTTGTGGAAGGTCTGGTACATGTGTCCGAGCTGGGCGCGGATTATTTCCGTTATGACGAGGCCGGCCATACCATGGTGGGCGAGCGTACCGGCCGCCGCTACCGGCTGGCGGATCGTGTCCGCATCAAGGTGATGCGGGCCGATCTGGAAACCAACAAGATCGATTTCAGGCTTGTCGATGGCGGACAAATACCGCAACGGGCGCAGGGCAAGAATGCCGGTGTCAAGCGACGTGTTTCCACCACCACGGCATCTACCAGCCTGCCCACGCCGATGCCGCTGGCACAGCAGATCGAGCCGCCAACCAGCATCAAGGTCAGCCCGCGCTCATCGACCAGGGCTAGTGCGGCCAGCAAGGCTGCTGATGTGGCCATGACCACCAAACCCGCCAGGCGTACCAAAGCGGGCAAGACAACCCCGGCAGCGACGGCGGGTAAGCAGAAAAAGACGGAAAAAACGGGAAAAGCAGTCAAGGCAGTGCGAGCTGATCGAAAACCAGGTGCTACGAAGATCAAGAGTGCGCCGCCTAAATCCAGGAAAGGAAAGAAACGTGGCTGAACGCCGGTTTATTTATGGCTTCCATGCCGTCATCGCCAAGCTGCGGCATAGCCCGGATGCTGTCAGCGAAATCTATCTCGATCGTGGCCGTCAGGACGCGCGTGCGCGGGATCTCGTCAAACTGGCCGAGACGCACAAGGTTCGTCTGATCCAGACCGATCCGGCACGTCTCGATGGCATGGCCGGAGGCAATGCCCGCCATCAGGGAGTGGTGGCACTGGTCAGCGGCGCGCAGCGTGTGCTCAAGCTCGACGATGTGCTGGATACGCTGAACGAGCCGGCCTTGTTGCTGGTGCTCGATGGTGTCCAGGATCCGCATAACCTGGGGGCTTGCCTGCGTGTGGCCGATGCGGCCGGTGCTCATGCCCTGATCGTTCCCAAGGACCGCGCCTGCGGGCTCAACGCCACGGCGATCAAGGTTGCCAGCGGGGCGGCTGAAACCGTGCCCTACATCACCGTCACCAATCTGGCGCGGACGTTGCGTGAATTACAGGAACGCAACATCCTTGTGCTCGGCGCGGTCGGTGAGGCCGAGGCAGATATCTACAGTGTCGATCAACGGGGCGATGTGGCCTGGGTGCTGGGGGCGGAGGGCGATGGTCTGCGTCGTCTGACGCGCGAAACCTGCGATCACCAGGTGCGCATCCCCATGCTCGGCAGTGTCGAAAGCCTCAATGTTTCCGTGGCCAGCGGCATTTGTCTGTTCGAGGCGCGGCGCCAGCGCGGGCATGGCTGATGTGAGGGAGAAGCGCGGGCAGGGCGCTTACATTTGTGGCAACTTGTCATAAGATAGGACTGTGATAGCAGCGGGCGTGGGTGTGTTGGCTTCTTCTATCTTCCGGAGGGTAGGCACATGGCAGGCTATGGTCCGGGATTTGACTGGCGCGATCCCTTTTTGCTGGAAGCCTCGCTGAGCGAGGAAGAACGCGCGGTGCTGGATACGGCGGCGCGTTATGCCCGTGAGAAGCTGCAGCCGCGTGTGGTGGCAGCGTTTCGACAGGGCGTGGCTGAGCGGGAAGTTTTCCGCGAGCTGGGCGAGCTGGGCTTGCTGGGGGTGATGCTCAAGGGCTACGGCTGCGCCGGGCTGGGGGCGGTCAGCTATGGTCTGATTGCACGCGAGATCGAGCGGGTCGATTCGGGCTTTCGCTCCATGCTCAGCGTGCAGTCCAGCCTGGTCATGTTTCCCATCTTCGTCTTCGGCAGCGAAGCGCAACGTCAGCGTTATCTGCCGTTGCTGGCCAGCGGCGAGATGGTCGGCTGCTTCGGGCTGACCGAGGCGGATCATGGCTCTGACCCGGCGGGTATGGGCACACGCGCCGTAAAAACGGCGCAGGGCTGGCGTCTGGAGGGCAGTAAGTCGTGGATCACCAATGCGCCCATTGCCGATCTGCTGCTGGTCTGGGCTCGCTGCGATGATGGGCGTATTCGCGGCTTTCTGCTGGAGCGTGGCGATGAGGGGCTGACGACGCCGGAGATCGGCGGCAAGCTGGCACTGCGTACTTCCGTCACCGGCCAGATCGTCATGACGGCGGTGTCCCTGCCTGAGGATCGGGTTCTGCCCGGTGCCGAGGGGCTCAAGGCGGCGCTGGCCTGCCTCGACTCGGCGCGTCTGGGCATTGCCTGGGGGGCGCTGGGGGCGGCCGAGGCATGCTGGTACTGTGCTCGCGAATATGTGCTGCTGCGCCATCAGTTCGGCAAGCCGCTGGCGGCCAATCAGCTGATTCAGCACAAGCTGGCCGACATGCAGACGGAAATCGCGCTGGGCTTGCAGGGTTGTCTGGCGGCCGGACGGCTCAAAGAACAGGGGCAGCTGGCTTCCGAGCTGATTTCCCTGCTCAAGCGCAACAGTGCTGGCAAGGCGCTGGCGGTGGCACGCATGGCGCGTGACATGTTGGGCGCCAACGGCATCAGCGAGGACTATCCGGTGATGCGCCATCTGCTGAATCTGGAGGTGGTCAATACTTACGAAGGCACCCACGACATCCATGCCCTGATCCTCGGGCGTGCCCAGACGGGCATCAGTGCCTTCTGAGCAGTGGGCAAGGCATGACATCAAAATGACGAACAGGGGGCAGGAGATGACACAGCAGCGTATGCTGATTCTCGGCGCCGGACGTATCGGCGCCTGCATTGCCAAGGCGCTGGCAGGCTGCGGGCGGTATGAGGTCACGCTGGCGGATAAGTATCCCCAGGCCTTGCAGGACTTGCCAGTGCTGTCAGGGCTGCGTACCGCGGTGGTGGATGTCGAGGACGAAGCGGCCTTGCTGTCCTTGATGGCGCAGCAGCAGGCGGTACTGTCGGCCTGTTCCTTCCACCAGAACCGGCGGATTGCGGAATGTGCCTTGCAGGCCGGCATCAGTTATTTCGACCTGACCGAGGATGTGGCGACAACGCGCCACATTCGCCAGCTTGCCCGTCGTGCCCGCGCCGGACAGGTCTTTATGCCGCAGTGCGGCCTGGCACCCGGCTTCATCAGTATCCTGGGCAACAGTGTCGCCCAGCGTTTCGATGAACTGCACAGCCTCAAGCTGCGGGTGGGGGCGCTGCCGGAGTTTCCCAGCAACCAGATGATGTACAACCTGACCTGGTCGACCGAAGGCCTGATCAATGAATACTGCAATCCCTGCGAGGCCATCCGCGCTGGTCAGACCATCGAGGTGCTGCCCCTGGAAGGGCTGGAAACCTTCTCGCTCGACGGGCTGGAATATGAGGCGTTCAACACCTCTGGCGGGCTGGGCAGCTTGTGCGAACGCTGGGGCAAGAAGGTGCGCGAGCTCGACTACAAGACTATCCGTTATCCCGGCCACTGCCGGTTGATGCACTTTCTCATCAATGAACTGCGGCTGGGCGAAGCGGGTGAGCGGCGAGCCATGCTGAAGCAGATATTCGAGACCTCGGTGGCCGGTACCTATCAGGATCTGGTGCTGATCCTGGTGGTTGGCAGCGGCCTCATCGACGGCAAGCTGATGAATGAAACCGAGCTGCGCAAGGTGTATCACGGCCAGATTGCCGGCATCGACGAGCATTGGAGCGCGATCCAGAAAACCACGGCGCTGTCGGCAGCCACGGTGGTTGATCTGTATTTCGGCGGCCGGCTGGCTCGGCGCGGCTTCGTACGTCAGGAAGATGTGGCGCTGGAAACCTTCATGCACAGCGAATTTGCTGCTGTTTTTGGCAAGCCGCCTCATGTGGCCATGCCGCTGTCGCTGGCTGCCCGGAGTCTGGGCGGATCGGCGGCCAGCGCTGGATGAGGAGGCGGCATTTCAAGGGAGTCTGCTCATGAACACCAAGCATCTGGAGCATCCATCGTTACAGCAGGCCGCCCGGGAGGGCGCAGTTTCCGGGTTGATCGGCCAGGACAGAATTGCTGCCAGCACGACGCGCTGGCAGCCGTTGTCGCCGATCGATCTGGCACCGCTACCGGGTGTTTCCGAGCTGACGGCAGCGGCGTATGAGGACATGAACCGCCGTCTGGCGATGGCGTTTCGTGCCTTCCGCCAGGTTCCTGCGCCACGCCGTGGCCAGCTCATCAAGCGCTTTGCCATGCTGGTCGAGCAGCACAAGGACGCGCTGGCCCGGCTGGTCACTCTGGAAGTGGGCAAGATTCGCGCCGAAGCTCTGGGGGAAGTGCAGGAAGTCATCGATGTCTGCGATTTTGCTGTCGGCCTGTCCCGCCAGTTGCATGGCCTGACCATGGTCAGTGAGCGTTTTGAACACCGCATGATGGAACAGTGGCATCCGCTGGGTACGGTCGCCATCATCACTGCCTTCAATTTTCCGCTGGCCGTCTGGGCGTGGAATGCCTGTCTGGCTCTGGTTTGTGGCAATGTCGTGCTGTGGAAACCTGCGGAGCAAACGCCGAATTGTGCTCGCGCATTGCATGAGCTGCTGCAAGAAGCCCTGGCCGATTTTCCTGATCTTCCGGCTGACATCGCTGCTGTTGCCTTCGGTGCGCAAACTCTGGGGCAGCGCCTTGCCGATGACCGGCGCATCGCCCTCGTTTCTGCCACCGGCTCCTGTGCCATGGGGCGCGACGTGGCCAGCCGGGTCGGGGCACGACTGGGAAAATCCTTACTCGAACTGGGCGGTAACAACGCCTTGATCTGTACGCCTTCCGCTGATCTCGACCTGGCGTTGCGTGCCATCGTGTTCTCTGCCGTTGGCACGGCCGGCCAGCGCTGCACTTCGCTGCGCCGCCTGCTGGTTCATGAATCAATCGAAGAACTTCTGCTGACCCGGTTGGAGAACGCGCTGGCCAGTATCCACATCGGTGATCCGCGCGAGGCAGATGTGTTGATGGGGCCGTTGATCGGTGCCCAGGCTTTTGAGCGCATGCAGCAGCGCCTGCAACAGGCCGTGGCTCAGGGGGCACGGCTGCGTTACGGCGGAACGCGCCTGGCCGCAGCGGAAGCGGGTTTGCAAGGCTTGCAAGGGTATTACGTCCGGCCGGCGCTTGTTTCTTGCACCAGCCAAATTGCCGCAATGCACGAGGAAACCTTCGCCCCCATCCTTTATGTCCTGCCTTACCGCAGCTTCGATGAGGCCATCGAATATCACAATGCTGTGGCACAAGGCCTGTCCTCGGCCATCTTCACCAACGACCTGCGGGAAGCTGAGCGGTTCCTGGCTGCCGGTGGTTCAGATTGTGGCATTGCCAACGTCAACATCGGCACCTCCGGTGCGGAAATCGGTGGTGCCTTCGGTGGCGAGAAAGACAGCGGTGGCGGTCGAGAAAGTGGCTCAGATGCCTGGAAAAGCTACATGCGCCGCACGACCAACACCATCAACTACGGCCACACCCTGCCGTTGGCCCAGGGGGTGCATTTCGAGGTGTGAAGGGGCCGGGCAGGGATACCCGGCCGGGTATGGCGGATCAATGACGACTGGCGACAATGGACGGCTCTGGTCAATGAGGTGTCAATGAGACGTTGCGAGGGGAACGTCGGGCTGTTATCTTGCCGGGCTGGATGTTTTATGGGTAATGTGTTGTTGGTGGATGGGCATGAGAGCAAGCGGGATGGCGGCAGAGGGAGCGGGAAAATACGCAGAAAAACCTGCAGGAAAGTATCTGGTTCCGTGGCTGGGTGGCGGGTTGCTGGTGGTTGGCATATTGTTTTTCTTGTCCGGGATGGCGCATGCCCGGCCGCATCGTCCGGCAGGCGGCAATAGCGGCGTGACGGAGGTGATTCCGTCCTGGTCTGGCGGGGAGGCTCCCCGGACGACGCCCTTGATGCTGCTGTACAACCCGATGCGCACCAGCGAAATGTCGATTTTTCAAGGGGGCGCGCAGCGCTTCATCCAGACGGCACGGCCATTGCGTGCTCGCTTCAATGCCTTGCCGTCGCGTGACAAGGTTCAGTTCCTCGAGCGTTATGTGTTTGCCCTGTGCAATTCACGGCTGGTCAATGGCATGGACATGGTGTTCAAGATGGAAACAGCCGGTGAGGGCTTCTGCGGGTATTCGCCGGGAATGTTGAGTTGTTTTGCTGCGGACAATTGTGATGAGCCGGCGTATGAAACTTCCGTCGCCTATATCCGTGGGGCGTTGGCCAAGTTCGACAAGTTCATCCGATGGTCGGAGCGGCGCAAGTGGCAATACCGTGGAGATGCCCGGAAGGTGGCTTTTTATACGAGAGTGACGCAGACACGCAGTGGCTTCCTCTGCACGACCCTGAAGCTGCTCAACGAGAACGAGCAGGCTGCCATCGTGCATGTCCAGGCGATGCAGCGCAATGCCGAAGGACAGGTACAGGCAGTGCTGACCCGCCCGTATTACCTGGCCCCAAAATCTTCACTGCCCAACCTCAGTGATGAGGACTTGTTCAGCAAGGACACGGAAGCGCGCATGCGCAAGCTGATGTCTGAAGCATTGGCGGCGGCACGGCAGGCCGGGATCAGCGACATCCAGGCTTATACCGGCACCCATGAACGCTGGAACTGTTTTCCTTCGTCAAAAAACAGCGTTTCGCAGCCAGACATCCGTCAGGTTTATGTCGAGCTCCTGCCATGAAAACATCACGAAGCGTGTCATGTCGTTTTTTGTTCGGGGATGAACGCTGGGAGTTCTGGACATGAATGTGCTGGCGCTGGAAACCTCGGGGTATCAGCTGTCTGTCGCCCTGTGGTGTGATGGGCAGATACTGGAACGTAGTGAGGAACATCGCCAGGGAGGCTCCGGGCGGGTGCTGCCCTGGGTACAGGATTTGCTGGCAGAGGCGGGCTTGAGCTTGCCGCAGATTGACGGTGTGGCCTTTGGTGCGGGGCCGGGCAGTTTCACCGGGCTTCGGCTGGCCTGCGGCGTGGCACAGGGGCTGGCCTGTGGTCTGGAGGTGCCGGTGATGGGGGTTGGCACACTGGAGGCCTTGGCGCTGGCAGCTGATGTGTCGCAAAGAGCGGGGGACGAGGCAGGGGCCGGGGTCGGGATGGCCGCTCCCTTGCAGGTGCTGGCCTGTCTCGATGCGCGCATGAACGAGGTTTACTGCGCGGCTTATCGTCTGGTGGAGGGCCGGCCTGAAGAGGTTCTGGCGCCGTTTGTGGCGGCACCCGAAGAGGTCGTGTTCGAGCTTCCGGGGAACTGGCTGGGCTGTGGTGATGGTTTTGCGACATATCCGGAGTTGCTGCAGGGCCGGCTGTACCGGCGCATGCCGGAACTGCGGCCGGGTGCTGCAGCCGTGGCACGGCTTGCCGTCCCGCGCCTGGCACGAGGTGAAGGGCAGGATGCTGCCCAGGCCGCACCGCTGTATGTGCGTGACAAGGTGGCGCTGACCACGGCTGAACGCCTGGCGCGTGGCGGTTTGAAATGACCCTGGATGCAGCCTCTGTCTCGGTGCCCGAAAAGGCATCGACGTCCATCCGGCGCATGACTCCGGCGGATGTCACCGCGGTGTGCCATATCGAGCAGCAGATCGCCTCATCCCCCTGGAGCCCGGGTAATGTTCTTGATTCATTGACGGCCGGGCATCTCGCCTGGGTCATGCAGCAGGGTGAGGAAATACTGGCCTATGCCGTGATCTTGCAGGTACTCGACGAGGTGGAGTTGCTGCTCATTGGCGTGACGGCAGCGCACCAGCGCCGCGGCCATGGTCACCATTTGCTGACGGCCATTCTTGATTCCGTGCGCCAGGCCGGGGGGCGTACCTTGTTCCTGGAAGTTCGCGCGTCCAACGAATCAGCCCGGATGCTGTACCAACGCCTGGGGCTGGTCGTGTGCGGGCAGCGTGCCGGCTATTATGCGTCACCTGAAGGCCGTGAAGATGCGTTGTTGATGACAAAAAATCTATGACACAACCTATGAACCGGAATGGAATGGATGCCCAGGCCGCCTTGAAGCAGCGGCGTGCGGCTTTGCTGAATGAGATGGGGCTGGCTCCTGTGTGGCGGCTGCGTCGGCCACTCCCCGGCCAGCAGGCTGTGGCCGATGCAAAAGCCCGCGATTGGGAGGAGTTGCATGCCCGGGTGGCGGCGTGCCAGGCCTGCGCCCTGGGCTTGCAGCGCAGGCCTGCCCGGCCCGTCGCCGGAGCGGGGGGGCATGCGACACATGAGGCACATGTGGCAGATTGGCTCGTCGTGGGCGATGCGCCGGAGACTGACGAGGTACAGCAGGGGCAAGTGATGAGCGGGCCGGCGGGGGGCTTGCTGACGGCCATGCTGGCAGCGCTAGGGGTGTGTTGCAATCAGGAGGTGTATTTCACCCAGGTCGTCAAGTGTCCTCCGCCCGAACATCAACCTCCCAGCCCGCAAGAAATGGCGGCCTGCCAGCCATTTCTGTTGCGTCAGATCGAACTGTTGCAGCCGCGCCTGATCCTGGCTCTGGGAAAAACAGTTGCCCAGGGATTGCTGCCGCAGGATACGCCGGAGCCACTTTCATCCCTGCGTGGCCGGTTGTTCCAGTATCACGGCGTTCCGCTGTTGGTGACGCATGCCCCGGCCTGGCTGCTCGGCCATCCGGAGGATAAGGCTCAGGCCTGGGAGGATTTGTGTCTGGCACAAAACATTGTGCAGGCTGACGGAGCCGCTGTGGTTTAGTAGCTGCTGCCCATCTGGGCGCTGTTTTCAAAGCGGGTGTATTCGCCAAGGAAGGTCAGCTTGACGGTGCCAGTCGGGCCGTTACGCTGCTTGCCGATGATGACCTCGGCCAGTCCCTTGTCTTGAGTATCCGGTTTGTAATATTCGTCGCGATACATCATCAGGATGATGTCCGCATCCTGTTCGATGGCGCCCGATTCACGCAGGTCGCTCATTAGCGGGCGTTTGTCGTTACGCTCCTCGACTTTGCGTGAAAGCTGGGAGAGGGCGATGACCGGCGCCTTGAGTTCCTTGGCCAGGGACTTGATCGAGCGCGAAATTTCCGAGATTTCTGTGGCACGGTTTTCGCCGTCTTTGGTCGAGGTCATCAGCTGCAGGTAGTCGATGACGATGAGCCCCAGTTTGCCACCGAATTGCCGCGCCAGGCGGCGTGCCCGGGAGCGCAGGTCGGTGGAGTTGATGGCACCGGTCTCGTCGATGTGGATGGGTGCGTTGTGCAGTTTCCCGAGTGCGTAGGTCATTTTGTCCCACTCGTCGTCGTTCAGGCGGCCGGTGCGGACGCGGTGGGCATCCAGCCGGCCAACAGAGCACAACAGACGCATGGCCAGCTGCGGCCCCGACATTTCCAGACTGAAGATGGCCACCGGCAGCCCCATTTCGACCCCCACATATTCGGCGATGTTCAGGGCGAAGGCCGTTTTTCCCATGGAAGGGCGGCCGGCCACAACGATCATGTCGCCGGGCTGCATGCCGGAGGTCATCTTGTCGAGGTCGATGAAACCGGAAGGCACCCCGGTGATTTCGGACGGATTGTCGGAATCGTAGAGCTCCTGGATGCGCTCGACCACACCGCCCAGCAGGTCTTGGATGGCAGCAAAGCCCTGGGTGTTCTTGGCACCGGATTCGGCAATTTCAAAGACGCGCTGCTCTGCCTGGTCGAGCAGCTGCTTGACATCCTTGCCCGCCGGATTCAGGGCGCTGGCCGCGATGTCATCACCGACGCTGACCAGACGGCGTAGTATGGCGCGTTCATGGACGATTTCGGCATAGCGGCGGATGTTGGCCGCCGACGGCGTGTTGTTGGCAATCTCGCCAAGATAGGCCAAGCCACCCGCCTGTTCGATTTCGTTGTGCTTCTCGATGGCCTCAAAAACGGTGACCACATCGGCTGGCTTGCCATGGTCGATGAGCTCCTGGATGCGCCGGAAGATGCGCCGATGGTCATCGCGATAAAAGTCATGGGCGCTGACGATGCCGCTGATATTTTCCCAGGCCTGATTGTCGAGCAGCAGGCCGCCGATCAGCGATTGTTCCGCCTCGATGGAGTGGGGTGGCAGCTTGAGGCTGGCGACCTGGCTGTCTTCAGCGTAGGGGCGTTTGTTGCGGTAGCCATGTTCGGCGGTTTCGGCCATGTCGGGGACTCCGGAGAGGGTGTTGCATGAGCCGTCAGTCTACCTGTGGTTTGGCCTGCGGGCTGTGGGCAACCTTGTGGAAATACTGGGGATGGCGTGTGGATAATGGGGTGAACGAGGGGCGCGTTCCATGTCTCCGTGTCATGCACATCCCGTAAACGCCGAAGGGCCGCAACAGCGACCCTTCGGAAACCTGCCAGACTGTGGCCGGAGATGGTGTATCGTGGCTGAGTCTGGTGGCTGGTTTTAATGCTCGCCGAGGATGGAAACGGTGATGCTGGTGACTACATCGGTGTGCAGCCCCAGCTCGATGCGCGTATCACCAACCTGCTTGAGCAGACCCATCGGCATGCGGATCTGTGCCTTTTCGATGGCATAGCCTTGAGCATTGAGGGCTTCGGCGATGTCGGCGTTGGTGACCGAACCGAACAGACGGCCATCGACGCCCGACTTGCGGGTGATTTGCAGCATCAGGCCTTCCAGCTTGGCCGCCTTGTCCTGGGCAGCAGCGAGCTTGTCGGCCTGAGCCTTTTCCAGCTCGGCGCGACGGGCTTCGAAGAAAGCCAGGTTCTCGGGTGTCACCCGCTTGGCTTTGCCTTGCGGGATCAGGTAGTTGCGGGCATAGCCATCCTTGACCTTGACGACATCGCCGAGCTGGCCGAGATTGACGACTTTTTCCATCAGAATGATTTGCATGGTCGTTTCTCCTGTTTACTCGTGCAGATCGGTGTAGGGCAACAGGGCCAGGAAGCGGGCACGCTTGATGGCTGTCGACAGTTGGCGCTGATAGCCGGCCTTGGTGCCGGTAATGCGGGCCGGCATGATCTTGGCGTTTTCGGTGATGAAATCCTTGAGGATCTCGACATCCTTGTAATCGACTTCAGCAATCTTTTCCGCAGTGAAGCGGCAAAACTTGCGGCGCTTGAACATGCTGCGCCCTTTGTCGTCCTTGCGCTTGGCGCCCAGTTTGGACTTTGGTTTAAATGCCATTTTGGTTTCCTTCCAGAAATTCGATCTCGTTGACATGCAGAACCAAGGTTCTGCTTTTCAGACTCTTGGCCGCGAGAAAGCCTGCCAATCTCACCCGATCTCCCGGTTTTGCCCCCGTCATCAACTGCGCGGTGGTACCCAGGGTCATGGCCGGGACTTCACACGTCACCTTGCGTTGGCTGCCTGCCTCGATTTGTTCCGACTCGTGTGCAACGAGGAAACTTACTACAGGCACGCCCGCCGGGGTGTAGCGCAGCGCCGCAATTTCAAGCAGGCTGCCGGTCAGGTGGGTGAGATTGCTGGCGGTCGCGACTCCGGACTCCGGATTCAGGCGGCGGCACCCGCAGACGCTTCAGACGGTGCCGATGTCGACAGCGAGCGGGATTTTTCTTCCTTCATCATCGGCGAGGGCTCGGTAGCGGCCTGTTTCATCTTCACGGTCAGATGACGCAGTACGGCATCATTGAACTTGAAGGCATTTTCGAGTTCGGCCAGGGTTTCGGCGTCGCACTCAATGTTCATCAGCACATAGTGCGCCTTGTGCACCTTCTGGATCGGGTAAGCCATCTGGCGACGGCCCCAGTCTTCGAGGCGATGAATGATGCCATTGCGCGAAGAAACGAGGGTTTTGTAACGATCGATCATTGCCGGAACCTGTTCGCTCTGGTCCGGGTGAACGATGAAGACGATTTCATAATGTCGCATGCAATCTCCTTTTGGGAAAAGCCCCCCCGCATGCGGTTCGGGTGGGGCAAGGTGGAAAACGCGGGATTCTACTGGGAATCCACCCTGGGAACAAGGGAGGGTGAGGTGGAGACAGAATGAGAGGCGGATCAATAGGCTCTATCGGGCTTCATCGGGTTCCATCGGTTATTGATGGTGAGAATGAAGGAGGCAGCAGCAAAATGAAAAGGGCGGATGAGCCGCCCTTTTCAACTGCCTTTTCCCTTTTCCATCTGCTGCGGGTAGAACTTTGCTCCTCAGTCGCGCTCGCCTGACAGCATCATCAGCAGGTTGAGCAGGTTGATGAACAGGTTGTAGATGTCGAGATAGACGGCCAGGGTGGCGCAGATGTAGTTGGTTTCGCCGCCGCGCACGATGTTGTTGATGTCGTACAGGATGTAGGCCGAGAAGATCAGGACGCCGATGGCCGAGATGGTCAACGACAAGGCGGGGATATGCAGGAAAAGGTTGGCCAGGCTGGCGACGATCAGCAGGACCAGACCAATCAGCAGGAATTTGCCAATGCCGGAAAAGTCACGCTTCGTGGTGGCGGCGATACTGGCCAGAACGGCGAAGATCGTGCTGGTGCCCCCTGCGGCCAGGGCGATCAATGTGCCGCCGTTGGAAAAGCCGAGGGCGGCACGCAGGATGCTGGAGAGCATCAAACCCATGAAGAAGGTGAAGCCCAGCAGCAGGGCGACCCCCAGACCGCTGTCTTTGTTGCGGCCGATGCCCCACATGAAGGCAAAGGCAATGCCGAGAAACAGCAGGGCGCTCAGCATCGGGCTGCCGGGCAACAGGGCGAAGCCGGTTTTGACGCCGATCATGGCGCCTAGTACGGTGGGAACCATGGACAGCGCCAGCAGTCCGTAGGTGTTGCGCAGGACGCGGTTCTGTTCGATATGCCCTGCGGCAATCGGGGTGGGCGTGGCGGTGTCGTGCGGTTGGCTTGAGTAATTGGGTTGCAAATCGGGTTGCATGAGAGGTTCCTTATCTGGTTTCAGGTTGTGACGGTTGCAGGGACTGGAAGTTCCGTGCGGTGGTGTGGTGAGGTCGTGACGTGATGTGGATGTCAGGGCAGTTCTGGCATGCCATCGGCTTGAGCCCAGACCAAGGCTTCACAATCGTAACAGTGCCAGCGTGGGAAGCGTTTGACATTGACGGTCAGATAAGTGGCGCCACAGGTACGACAGGTCATGGTCGGATCGGGCTGCCCGGTCCAGCAGCCACAGGGCTCGTCTGCACCGTGGTTCTGGTGATCTTTGGGGGTGTGGGGTTCCATGGGTGGGGTCATCCGTGTTCGTTCGTGTTGGTTCGTATGCTCGTATGCAATGGAGCAGCGGGTTATTTGACTTCCTCTACGGTCAGCAAGGCGGCACCGTAGGCGGTCGAGCAGCGTTTGCGGATGGCCAGGTTGCGTGTTTTGGGCATCAGGCATTCTTCGCTCTTGCTGTTGGCGCTGCTGCTGCTGGCCATCTGCATGTCACGGCCGCTGCCGGGGCTGGCCTGAGCGTCGATGGAGGAGAAGGGGCCGGAGGGCTGCATGCCAATCTTGGAGAAGTCGCGTGGCGATTCGGCGACGATGGCCAGCAGGGTGTCCTTGCCCGCTGGCCCCTGGACGCCAAGTTCCCAGGTGGCGCGGGGCAGCTTCAGGGTTTCGCCGGCGCGGATTTCGTTGCGACGGTCGATTTCGTTGGGGAAGAGCAGGTCGAAGCTGTGGCCATCCGAGCCGACCATCAGCAGATAGACATAGCCATCGTGGCTGGATTTCAGGGTGAAGTCGAAGATGTCCTTGTCGATGGTGAGACGTGGCTTGGCGGCCTTGAATTCGACGATGCGCTTGTCATCGCGGTTGCCGTGGATGTCGGTCAGGGTGGCCAGCGGATTGGCCTTGGTCGGAGCCGGAGCAGCCGGTTTGTTGCTTGTGCTGGTGGCAGCAGGTGTGGCTGAGGTTGCGGGAGATGCAGATTTTTCAGCAAAGCCGATGGTCAGGCCGGAGTTGCCGGTGATGGTGACGTGGTGGGGCAGGACGCCGCGGGCCTTGGCCAGCTTGGTGTCGATTTTTTCCTGGGCGCAGGTGCGGATTTCTTCGGCGCTGAGGCTGCCACTGCCGTCACTATCCACGGCATCCCCATTCAGGCAGGCCAGCCAGGCTTGTGAGGCGACTCCGCCCTTGCCGGGCTGGTCGAGCGAGATTTCGTTTTCACGCGCGGCGGCAATGTAGGTGTAGTTGTTGGCACCGCTGCCGGGTTTTTTCAGGTCAGCCGTGATGCTGCGGGTGACAATGTTGACGGGCTTGGCGCAAGTGTCGGTACTACCGCCCTTGAACCAGAATTTCGGGGTGTATTCCTGATTGTCGTTGATCGAGCGGGTGGCAATGCCGCCGGAATGGCAGGCGTCGATCATGACAATGACTTTCTGCGCTTTTTGCGAGAGCTTGTTGAGCTTTTCCTTGACTTCGCTATCGACGAAGCCATCGCCATCGACGGTGATGAAGGCGGCCGCACAGCGCTCTCCCAGGGCATCATTCAGCTTTTGTCGACCGCCATGGCCAGAGTAGTAAATGAATACTTGATCATCTGGCTGGACACGGCCATCGAGGTCATCGAAGGCCTTTTTCATGCCGGCCAGGGTCAATTCCTCGTTGCGGTAGATGCGCAGGTTTTCATCCATGACCCCCATCTTGCGGGCAATCTGGCTGGCGGTGTCGACATCGTATTGCACACCTTTGAGGGGCGGAACGCCGTTGCGGTAATCACCAATGGCCATGATCATGGCATGGACGGTGGGGGAGGGCGATTTTGAAATTCCGGCAGGTGTTGCTTGGGCGGTATGGAGCACTAGCGACAGCAGGAGGGCAATCAGGATATTGAAGCGCATGATGGCGATCCTTGAGAAAAGGTAGACGGGGAAGTTTGCCACAATCGCCTCAGCTTGTGGGGTGCAGCAAGGAGGTATGCGGGATGTTCAATGTGTCCAGCAGGCGCTCGGCGGCCAGAACGCCGCGATAGTTGGCTTCTTCGAACAGCGACATGCCGGACAGGTCGGCGTGTGCCAGTTGCAGGCGTGGGTGGAGCGCTGTGTGTGTCTGGGTCAGGGTGCGGCGCGCTGAGTCTGCGCCCCACAGCAGGCCGGGCAGCGGCCGGATCATGGCGTGACCATGGCGGAAAACATCGAGCCGCTGCGTGATGGCGCGCAGTTCGGGATGTGGCCGGCCGAGCTCGTTGAGGATTGCTTCGGCCCAGTATTCGCGCGGTCGTTGCTGGAGTTGGCGGCGCGGCAGGCGTGGATCGGCATCGTCGAAGGCGCGGTAATAGCTGATGACCGTGGCACCAGGGCGCACACGGATTTGCTGATGGGTGGCGACGACGTAGCCCAGCCCTGGCCCTTCGTGCAGTACGTTGTCCCAGGCTAACGGTGCGCCGGTACGGGTGTGGGGTAGCTCGGAGAGTGTCAGGTTGGCCACCAGCCATGGGGCGTAGCTGAAGGTCTGTGCGGCCTGGCGCACGGCGGGTGGGGCATCAGGCCAGACGTGGCCGAGTACGAACAGCGGGGCGGCCCAGATGACTTGCTGAGCCTCGATACGCAGGCTGCGCTGTTCGTCCGCCAGCCACAGATCGACGTCGATGTGCCGGGCACCGGGGCGCAGTGCGGTGACCAGGGCATTGCAGCGCAGGTGGGGGTGCAGCCGTTCTTCCAGCCGGCGCACCAGCCAGCCGTTGCCTTCCGGTGCGGTGAGGACGGTGTCGCCGCTGGCATTGGCGGCCTGGCCATCACGGCTGACGAAATAGTGCAGGCCGGCCCAGGCTGAGGTGTGGTCGAGGTGGGTGCCAAAGTCGTCCCGGCAGGCGTAGTTGAGATACCAGCGCAACGCCGGACAGTCGAGTTGTTCGCGCCGCAGCCAGGCTCCGAAGGTGAGGCGGTCGAGTGCCAGCAGGGACGGGTCACGCGAGGAGTGTTCCATCGGCAGGGCAAAGGCAGGTCGCCCCTGGGGGTCACGCCATGTTTTCCATGCGTGGATGCGCTGCTGGAAGGCATGGATGCGCTGCTGTTCCGTGGCATCACTGGCGGGGGGCAGCAGGCCATCATGCCAGCGGCCACGCAGATAGAGCCGCTCTTGCGGGGTGGCGCACAGGTAGCGTTCATCGTAGATGGGTTGCCGGGCTTGCGGGTCGCCTTGCAGGATGCCGAAATCCGCTAGCAGGGCACGCACGGCGCTGGCCTCCGGGCCGGGCAGGGGCAAGTAGTGCGCCCCCAGTGGGTAACGGCTGACGGGGTTCTCGCCATAGCGGGAATTACCACCGATCCGGTCTTCCAGCTCGGTGATGAGGAAATCTGTGAAGCCGGCACGCTGCAGACACCAGCCGGCAGATAGGCCGGCAATACCGCCACCGATGATGAGTAGCGGAATGCGCCGGGTTTCGTCTGCTGGCGGGAAGGGGGCAGGATGCTCCGTCGCCTGCAGGCGGTGGCCTCGGGCAAGGTTGCTGCCAGAGAGCTCGCCGGGGGGCAGCGGCGGGCTGGCCGGGCTGCGGCCACAGGCGGCCACACCGAGGGCGGCGCAGGTCGTGAGGAAGTCACGGCGGTTCATGGTGGCTTATTTCGTTTCAGCGGATCACCTTGTGCCATTCTTCTTCGAAGGTGCGCACCAGTACCTGGTTGTTGAGCTGGTTGATTTCGAGTAATCCAGCTCCGGCACGATCCATGTCGCGTGGGAACTGGAAGAGCTGCGGCGTGGTTTCCGGGGTGAGAAAGCGCGTGGCGACGGGATAGGCGGCAGGGGGGCGGTATACGCTGCGGCCGGCGATGACAAAGCCCCATTCGCCAAAGGAGGGGACAAGGGCATGATAGGGTGTGGTCTGCAGGCCGATGCTTTCCAGGGTGTTGACGACAGTCCAGAAGGACTTGCGGGCATACAGCGGTGAGGTCGACTGGATGACGGCCAGGCCTTGCGGGGCGATGTGGCGGTCGAGCAGACGATAGAAGGCACTGGTGTAGAGTTTGCCGATGCTGAAATTGGAGGGGTCAGGGAAGTCGACGATGATGAGGTCGAAGACATCGCTGTGTTCTTCCAGCCAGCGCATGGCATCGGTATTGATGACGCGGACACGGGCATCGTTCAGTGCACCGCCATTGAGCTCGGTGAGCATGGGCAGGGTGCTGAACAGCCGCGTCATTTCGGCATCGAGATCGACCAGGGTGACTTGCTGGATGTTGGGGTATTTGAGTATTTCGCGCACAGCCAGGCCATCGCCACCACCCAGTACCAGCACCCGACGGGCATGCGGCAGGCTGGCCAGGGCCGGGTGGATCAGGGCTTCGTGGTAGCGGTATTCGTCGTGTGAGGAAAATTGCAGATTGTTGTTGAGGAACAGGCGCAGGTCATCTTTCCAGCGGGTCAGGACGATGCGCTGGTAGGGTGTACTTTTAGCAAAGATGATGTTGTCGGCATAGACGTGCTGTTCGGCGTGATTGGTCAGGCGCTCCGCACCGACAAAGCCGGTCAGCAGGATGGCGAAGGCCAGGGTACCTTGCAGACGCAGCCCCGGGCCGGCTGGCAGATGTTCGCGAAACAGGTGCATCGCCCACAATGCCACGCCGACATTGAGCAGGCCGAACAGCAGGCCGGTGCGGATCAGGCCGAGCTCGGGGGCAAGCAGCAGCGGAAAGAGGATGGAGACCAGCAGGGCGCCGAGGTAATCGAAGGTCAGGACTTGTGAAACGACGTCCTTGAAGGCCAGGTCGCGTTTGAGGATGCGCATGACCAGCGGAATTTCCATGCCGACGAGGATGCCCAGCAGGAGGACGATGAGGTAGAGCAGCGGGCGGAAGGGGGCGGACAGCCAGGCAAAGACGAGAAACAGGAAGGTGGCCGAGAAGCCGCCGAGCAGACCGACCAGCAGCTCGATCTGGATGAAACGTGCGACCATGCCGCGACCGACGTAGCCTGACAGCCAGGAGCCGATACCCATGGCGAAGAGGTAGGTGCCGATGACCGTGGAAAACTGGGTGATCGAGTCGCCGATCAGGTAGCTGGCCAGGGCTCCAGCGATCAGCTCATAGGCCAGACCGCAGGAGGCAACGACGAAAACGGAGGCGAGGAGAGCGAGTTGCAAGGGTGAGTTGGGGCAGGTTGGCCGGGGTTGTCAATAGTTTGCTATTGTTAGTACTCGGTCTGTCGGAATTGTTTGCCCAATGGACATTGCAGGCATTGTAATGGATATTGATATGAAACAGATGTAAAAATTATGATTTTTTAATGTAGTATTCAGGGATATCAATCAAACCCGAGGTAGCAATATGATAAAAGTTGGCTTGGTAGGGTATGGAAAAGCTGGTCGTGCCGTGGCAAACGTACTGTCAAATGATCAGAGATATTCACTTCAGTGGATTTTAAGAAGCAGATCTGGTAGTGACAGTATGGATGGCCGTCCTGAAATACCTGTTATTGGCATCGATGATATTGACTTGAATAAATGGCTGGATGAAAACGAGGTAGATGCCTTGGTTGATTTCTCTAGTGCGGATAGTATTTTTAGGTATGGCGAGTCAATTCGTAAACGTAATATTATGCTGGTAACAGCCATTTCTGCGTACAGTATTGAGCATATTGAGTTTCTTCGTGACCTGGGTAACAAAATACGTGTCCTGAGCTCACCAAATATCACTCTCGGAGTAAATTTCTTGATGCTGGCAGCGAAGCTGCTACGAAACATTGCACCGTTTGCTGATATTGAGGTAGTAGAGCAACATTTTCGTGAAAAGCCGGAAATTTCTGGTACGGCACGAAAAATTGCGGAATCACTCGAGCTGGATGAAGAGAAGATCACATCTTTAAGGCTGGGGGGGATTGTCGGGCATCACGAGGTAATTTTTGGGTTTCCTAATCAAACAATGAGGCTGGTTCATGAGTCTATACGCCGTGAAGCATTTGGCACAGGGGCGGCATATGCCCTTGAAGAATTGGCAAAGTGCAATAATGGATTCTATAGCTTTGAGGACTTGTTGATGAGGAAGGTATTCTTTTAGACTTGTAGCGAGGCTTCCTCCTGAATCCGTGATGTCACCCATCAGGTTATCGGATTTATTTTTTAATATCAATAAATTACATGTAAAATACGACTCGCCCTGCAGGTGAGTCGCCCAATGACCGAATTCATTATCAAGAAACTGTCCTACGACCTGAGCAGCCAAGCGGGTTTGGCTTTGGTGGGCAAGTACCTTCGCTGCATCAACCTCAACGCCCTGGTCGATCCGGTTTTTCCCGTACGCTCTGGGCTGCCCAATAGCGCCATCTTCAAGAGCTACCTGGCCTTGTTGTGCCAGGGCAAGAGTGACTTTGATGCCATTGAAGGTTTTCGGGGCGATGCCTTTTTCACCCGTGCCCTGAACCTGGATACCGTGCCATCGA
>JAGOSV010000047.1 GCA_018062105.1 Sterolibacterium sp.
CCCAGACCCGCGGCGATCGTCTCGTAGATGGTGCGCTGTGGATCGAAAACAGGCTCCTGTGGCACATAAGCCACACGCAGTCCCGGCTGCCGCCATAACCGGCCGTCATCCAGTGTCACCGTACCGGTCAGCGCCTTCAGCAATGAGGATTTGCCACTGCCGTTGCGACCAATCAAGGCAATGCGCTCACCGGCATCGATCTGCAAGGCAACCTGATCGAGCAAGGCGACATGGCCAAAAGCCAGGCAGCCGCCATCCAGCGTCAGCAAAGGCACGGTATGGCTCCCCTCAGAACGCCATTCAGGACTTCATTCATCGCGCAACACGCAGCGGATTCCGCCCGGTGCCTCGATCAGGGTGGCGCAGAGGTTGCAGTGCGTGCAGCCATTCACATAGCCTGCATCCGCCTGGGCATGTAACACGAAATCCGGGTCGAACAGCAACGGGCGGCCAAGCTGGATGAAATCAAACCCTGCCTCCATCACCCGGGCAATGCTCTCGTTGCTCGATACGCCGCCGATGTAGCAGACCTGGCCGCGTTTCACCTGATCGCGGATGCGCCGGGCGTTATCCAGCAGATAGGTTTCGCGGTACGGGTAATAACGGAACAACTTGGGCCCCACCACGCGCAACCCCAGCTTGAGGAGCGGGTTTTTCTCATGTTCGAGCATGCCTGGCAGGATGCTGTCGCCGTGAAACAGCAGCATGGGATTCATCGAACTGGTGCCATCGCTGGGAATCACGCAATCCAGCCCGGCTTGATCGAACAATGCCGCGATGCGTGGCGAGTCCTCATAACTCACTCCACCCGGCACACCATCGGACATGCTGATCTTGCCCAGCAGGGGAAACTCGTCCCCCACCGCTGCCCGCACCGCCGCCAGCACTTCCAGCGGAAAGCGCATGCGCTTTTCCAGTGTGCCCCCATAAGCATCGGTGCGTTTGTTGGTGATCGGTGAAATGAACTGGGACAGGCCGTAGCCATGGCCAAAATGGATTTCGATGGCCTCGAAACCGATTTCTTTCATGAAGCCCGCCGCCCGCCCCATGGTCGCCACCCGCTGCCGGATTTCCGCCACTGACAGCGCCGTGCAGAACGGCCGCCCCTGTGCCGCACCAAGGGTATTGATACCAAACGACGGGCCTTTCGGCAGCCAGCTACTCAACTGGGCATTTTTTGAAAAACCGCCGGCATGGCACAACTGCCCGGCCACCCGCGTACCGCTGGTCTTGATGGTGGCGATCGTCGCACTCAAGAGCACACGGACATATTCCTCCATGTACATCATGTTCTCGTTGAGCCGGCCATCGTTTTCCGCCGCACAATAGGCGATGGTCGTCATCGCCGTACCGCCCACACCGATCCGCCGGTGCAGCTCGGTCAGCGCCGGCGTCGGCAAGCCACCCGGCGTCTTGCCCTCGAAAGTCCCGGCCTTGATGATGCGGTTACGCAGCGTCAAGCCATTCAGGCGAGCCTCGGAAAAGCATTTCTGCAACGCCGGATTTTCATGCGTCATGAACAAACTCCGTGATCAGCAAAACAGCCCATGAAAAACGGGAACCCACGCCTGCCGCCACGTGCGGCTCCCGTTCATGCTCCTGCTGCCGCAGGAGCCATGTTGCCCAAAGACTCAGGACTTGAGCGCGACCAGCACCTCGTCCAGCATCTTCTTGGCATCACCGAACAACATGCGGTTATTGTCCTTGTAGAAAAGCGGATTATCAACCCCGGCGTAGCCTGATGCCATGCTGCGCTTCATGACGATGGAGGTTCTGGCCTTCCAGACTTCCAGCACCGGCATGCCGGCGATGGGGCTGCCTGGGTCGTCCTGGGCAGCGGGATTCACGATGTCGTTGGCACCGATCACCATCGCCACGTCGGTCTCCGTGAAGTCCTCGTTGATTTCGTCCATTTCCATCACGATGTCGTAAGGCACCTTGGCCTCAGCCAGCAGCACGTTCATGTGCCCCGGCATGCGACCAGCCACCGGATGGATGCCGAAACGAACATTGACACCCTTGTCACGCAGATGGCGGGTGATTTCGAACACGGTGTGCTGGGCCTGTGCCACAGCCATGCCGTAGCCGGGGACGATGATGACGCTCTTGGCTTCCCGCAGCATCTCGGCGGTTTCCAGGGCGGACACCGGCACTGCCTCGCCCGCCGGCTCGCTCGTCCCGCTGCTGGCGGCAGGAGTGCCCCCGCTGCTGCCAAAGCCACCGGCAATGACGCTGATGAAGTTGCGGTTCATGGCGTTACACATGATGTAGGAGAGAATCGCACCGCTTGACCCCACCAGCGCACCGACGACGATCAAGAGGTCGTTGGAGAGCATGAAGCCCGTGGCCGCAGCCGCCCAGCCGGAGTAGCTGTTGAGCATGGACACCACCACCGGCATGTCGGCCCCGCCGATGGCCATCACCATGTGGATGCCGAACAACAGCGCCAGCACGGTCATGACGATCAGCGGCATCATGCCGGATTGAATGTCGTGAGCATTGACGAATTCGCGGCCAAACCAGATGACGACCAGCAGAATACTCAGATTCAGCCAGTGGCGTGCCGGCAGCATGAGCGGCTTGCCACCGATCTTGCCGGAGAGCTTGCCAAAGGCAATCAGCGAACCCGAGAACGTCACCGCACCGATGAGGATGCCGACATAGACTTCGACTTCGTGGATGGCCTTTTCGGCGGCCGTCGGAAAGACGGTGGAGGTATCGACATAGCTGGCATAACCCACCAGCACAGCGGCCAGACCGACCAGGCTATGCATCAGGGCGACGAGTTCGGGCATCTGGGTCATCTGCACGGTGCGGGCGGCATAAACGCCGATGCCGCCGCCGACGACCATCGCGCCGATGATCCAGGGAATGCCGGCGGCCGTGACGCGCGGGCCAAAAACCGTGGCCAGCACGGCGATGGTCATGCCGATGATGCCGTAGAGATTACCGCGCCGCGAGCTTTCCGGATTGGACAGCCCGCCAAGGCTGAGGATGAAGAGAATGATGGCTCCGATGTAGGAGACGGTGGCAAGACTTGCAGACATTTCGATCGTCTCCTTCTTACTTGCGGAACATCGCCAGCATGCGATGGGTCACAGCGAAACCGCCGAACATATTGACGGCAGTGAGTACGATGCCGACCACGGCCAGCCAGCGGATCACTTCATCCGGCCGCCCGACGGGTGCAGCTTCCAGCAGCGGCGGCGCGATCTGCACCAGTGCGCCGATGGCGATGATGCTGGAAATGGCGTTGGTCACGCTCATGAGTGGCGTGTGCAGGGCCGGGGTCACGTTCCACACCACCATGTAGCCGACAAAGCAGGCCAGCACGAAGACCGTGAAATGGCCAAGGAAGGCATCCGGCGCATTCGCGCCGATGAACCAGAATAGCGCGGCGGCGACCCCAAACACGATGGCCAGCTTGTTGCCCGCCATCGGCGCACCCGCGCCATGGCCGTGGCCGGATTTCTTTTCGGCAACGGGCGCAGCCGCCTTGGGGGCGGGGGGCGCGGGCAACTTGAGCGGCGGCGCTGGCCAGGTGACGGATCCCTCCTTGACGACCGTCAAGCCGCGGATGGCGTCGTCTTCCATATTGACATTCACCACGCCGTCTTTGGTCTTGCAAAGCTCTTCCATCAGACGCAGCAGATTGTTCGAATACAGTGTCGACGACTGCTTGGCCAGACGTGAATTGAGGTCGGTGTAGCCGACGATGGTCACGCCGTGCTTGACCACGGCCTGGCCCGGCTCGGTCAGCTCGCAGTTGCCGCCACGCTCGGCGGCCATGTCGACAATGACGCTGCCCGGCTTCATGGAACGCACCATCTCGGCCGTAATCAGGCGCGGTGCGGGCTTGCCCGGAATCAGTGCGGTCGTGATGATGATGTCGACTTCACGCGCCTGCTGGGCGTACATCTCGCGCTGCGCGGCCTGGAAGCCTTCGCTCATCACCTTGGCGTAGCCGCCGCCGCCCGAGCCTTCTTCTTCGTAGTTAACCTTGACGAATTCGCCACCCAGCGAAACGACCTGGTCGGCCACCTCGGCGCGGGTGTCGTTGGCGCGCACGATGGCGCCCAGACCGGCTGCCGTGCCGATGGCGGCCAGACCAGCAACACCGGCCCCGGCGATGAAGACCTTGGCCGGCGGCACTTTGCCCGCAGCGGTGACCTGGCCATTGAAGAAGCGGCCAAAGGCATTGGCGGCTTCGATGACTGCGCGGTAACCGGCGACACTGGCCTGCGAGGTCAGCGCATCCATCTTCTGGGCGCGGGAGAGCTGGCGCGGCAAGGCATCGATGGCCAGTACGGTGGCCTTCTTCGCGGCCAGTTGCTGCATAAGCTCCGGATTCTGTGCCGGCCAGACGTAGCCGATCAGCATGCCGCCTTCACGCATCAGGCCGATTTCTTCAGCAGTGGGGACAGCGACCTTGAAAACGATGTCCGAGGAAGCCCAAAGCGTGGCCGCATCGCCAATGATCTCGGCACCAGCGGCGCGATAAGCCTCATCATCGCAATTCGCCCCCAGCCCGGCGCCACTTTCCACCGCCACGGCAAAACCCAGTTTGATGAGTTTTTCAACGACCTCGGGGACGGTGGCGACGCGCTTCTCGCCCGCCAGTATTTCCCGTGGAACACCGATTTTGAGTGCCATTCCACTCCCTTTCTTCAACATTCAAAAAAAAGACAAAACTTTAAGGAAACACTGGTCAAGTCATTCCCGCGAAGGCGGGAATCCAGTAATTTGTTGAAACCATGGATTCCCGCCTTCGCGGGAATGACGAAATCTGGACTTCTTCAGCGTTTCCTTAACCTTGAATTGTAACCTTGTAACCGCCTGCAAGACTGACAACGCAGCTCAACACGCAGCCCAGTACCTTATCCGCGCCCCCGACAGGCTGACCAGACAAAGACCACCAAAAAACTCAGGAACGGCTGAAATGCCACCAGCCAGCAACCCCAGCCACCAGTGCTGCCAGCACCAGCCCACCGATGGCCAGCACCTTGGATGACAGCCACCATGCTCCGTCCGTTTTCTGCCCTGCCGATGCCACGTCAGCCTGAGCCCAATGCACCGCCCCGGACTGGGCATCACACAGCACGTGCCCCATCCCGCCCGGCGCAGCGAAGCTGGCCAGATAGACCGGGTACAGCCAGGCCGCTACAGCACTCTGGCTGGTCACGCTTTCCGGCTCGAAACGAAAGGCCTCGATCCGCGAATACTGCGCCATCGAGGCGCGTGCCTGAGCCTCCAGCGACGATGCCAGCTGGTTTTTCAACCCGTCCAGCGCAGAAGAATAAATGCCGGCCGGTCGCAGGCAGCGCAGGCGCAAGCGCTCCTCATCCGGCAGCAGCAGGGGAATGGCGGCTGGCTGCACAGCGAAGGTCAGCGGCACCCCGGTGCCATTGTTGTCGAGCGATTCCAGCAGCGCGACGTCCCCCTGCCCTTTTTCGCCATGACGCTCCTTGCGGGATTGCTTTTCCTTGCCGCTGCCCCAGCAACTCGGACAATCCTGCTGCTGCGTGCCGATCCCGACCCGTCCGCTGCCCACACAGCGTGAACAATCCGTCTCCCAGGTCTCCACTACCGTCCCCTGAGCCGACCAATCTCCGCGGATCGCGCCCTGCAAGAACCAGCGCGGGAAAAAAGTCGGCCGCAGACCGGCCGTGACCCGCTCGACCTTCAAACCCCGCAGCCACGGCAAGGCCGACTTTGCCAGAGCAGCCTCGATGGCCTGTCTGGCCGCGGCCTTGGCCAGCTTGTGTGGCGTAAACATCACCGTCATCATCGGTGCCGGAAAATCACTCACCGCGGCCTCCGGCAACAAGCCGGGGGATTGCGCCATTTCCTGGGCGACCTCGGCCAAAATACGCAACGCCGCCGCATCCGGCCTTGGCGCATCCTGAAACGGCTGCGGTGCGACAAATTCGGCTAATTCCAGTTCGACGGATTCCGCTGATTTGAGTTCGGCCTCTGACGGCATGGGATGTCCATAAAGTAATGAAACAAGGGGAACGGCACAAAGGTCGGCGGGCTTCATGGTGCCTTCTGCTTCCGGGAGCCTGCTGCACCCGCCCCCATCCACGCCTCACACCTCACGCCTCACGCCTCAGACCTCGTCACGCGCTTCACCCAACCACCTAGTAACGGGCGATTCTATAGTCATTTGGCCGGATTCTGGTTGTCCTGAACGGACAGGCACGCGATAATGCCCGCCTCATCTGGCGGCCCATCATGTCCGGTTACCTCTTCATCCTGCTTGGCGCGGTCTTCGTCAACAACGTTGTCCTCGTCCGCATCCTCGGTCTGTGTCCCTTTCTCGGCGTCTCCAAAAAGCTGGAAACCGCCCTGGGCATGGGCGCGGCCACCACCTTCGTCCTGACGGTAGGTTGCGGTGCCAGTTTCATCATTGACCACTGGCTGCTGACCCCCTACGACCTCCAGTACCTGCGCACCCTGTCGTTCATCATCACCATCGCCGCCATCGTCCAGCTGACCGAACTGGTCATCCAGAAAACCAGCCCGGTACTGCACCAGGTGCTGGGCATCTACCTGCCACTCATCACCACCAACTGCGCCGTGCTGGGCATCCCGCTGCTCAATGTTGCCATGGACAATGATTTCATCGAGTCCCTGCTATTTGGCTTTGGCAGCTCGCTGGGCTTCACCCTGGTGCTGATCATGTTTGCCGGCATCCGCGAACGCCTCGAAGGGGCAGACATCCCCGTGTATTTTCGCGGCAACCCGGTCGCCCTCGTCACGGCCGGCCTGATGAGCCTGGCCTTCATGGGCTTTGCCGGCCTGGACAAGCACTACTGATGCTGAGTGCAATCCTCATCATGGCCCTGGGTGCCATCCTGCTCGGCGGCGCACTGGGCTATGCCTCGATCAAATTCAAAGTCGAGGGTGACCCGCTGGTCGACAAGATCGACGCCATCCTGCCGCAAACACAATGCGGCCAATGCGGCCACCCCGGCTGCAAACCTTATGCCCAGGCCATCGCCGCCGGAGAAGCCGAAATCAACCAGTGCCCACCCGGCGGCGAAGAAGGCATCCGCAAACTCGCCGACCTGCTCGGCCGCGAATTCAAGCCGCTGTCCGCCGAACATGGCGAAGAAAAGCCCAAAGCCGTCGCCTTCATCGACGAAAACACCTGCATCGGCTGCACCCTCTGTCTGCAGGCCTGCCCGGTGGATGCCATCGTCGGTGCTGCCAAACAGATGCACACCATCGTGGCCGACCAATGCACCGGCTGCGAATTGTGCATCCCCCCCTGTCCGGTCGATTGCATCGACATGGTGCCACTCTCTGAAACCGTGGAAACCTGGAAATGGAAGTACCCGGTCATCGACATCAAAAAGGTCGCCTGATGATCGCCCGGCTGTTCCGCTTCAATGGCGGGGTGAAACCCGACTATCACAAGGAAGAATCCACCAGCCTGCCCATCGCCACGGCCCCTCTGCCGCGCGAACTCGTCATCCCGCTGCACCAGAGTGTCGGCGGCACACCACGACCGCTGGTAGCGGCCGGCGACCGGGTACTGAAAGGCCAGCGCATCGGAGCAGCCGATGGCCACCACTCACCAGCCGTCCACGCCTCGACCTCAGGCACCGTGCTGGCCGTCGACATGCGCCGCATGACCCATCCCTCGGGTCTGTCCGCCCTGTGCGTGATCCTCGCCCCCGACCTCGACGACCGCTGGATCGAACGCCAGCCCTTCGACTACCGCAACGCCCGGCCCGAGGCCATCCGCGACTACCTGCGTGATGCCGGCATCGTCGGCCTGGGTGGTGCTGTCTTCCCCAGCCACCTGAAAATGAACCCGGGCAGGCAGGGCAAGCTCGACACCCTGGTCATCAACGGTGCCGAATGCGAGCCCTACATCACCTGCGACGACCTGCAGATGCGCGAACGCGCCCCGGCCATCATCGCCGGAGTGTCCCTCATGCGCGAAATTCTCGATGCCGGCCAGGCGCTGATCGGCATCGAGGACAACAAACCGGAAGCCATCGCCGCCATGAATGCCGCCCTCCAGCAGCACGGCGACCGCCACCTCCGGATCATCGCCATCCCGACGCGCTACCCGGCCGGCGGCGCAAAGCAACTCATTCGCGTCCTGACCGGCATCGAAGTGCCCCACGGCAAACGTTCCACCGATTACGGCGTGCAATGCTTCAACACCGGTACAGCCCACGCCATCCACGATGCCCTCCTGCTCGGCCAGCCACTCGTCTCGCGCATCGTCACGGTCGCCGGCAATGTCGCCACGCCGCGCAATTTCGAGGTCGCCCTCGGCACCCCGATGCGTGACCTGCTGGCCCTGTGCCAGCCCAAAGCCGACACTGACCGCCTCATCATGGGCGGGCCGATGATGGGTGTGACCCTGCCGGGGGATGAGGTTCCCGTCGTCAAGGCCACCAACTGCCTTCTGGCCGGCTCGCCCGCCCTGTTTCCGCCACCGGCACCGGAAATGCCCTGCATCCGCTGCGGCGAATGTGCCAAGGTTTGCCCGGCCGACCTGCAACCCTTCGAAATGTACTGGTACGCCAAGGCCAAACTCTTTGGCAAGGCGCAGGAATACCACCTGTTCGACTGCATCGAGTGCGGTTGCTGCGCCTACGTCTGTCCGTCACGCATCCCGCTGGTCGATTACTACCGCTTTGCCAAGAGTGAAATCTGGGCGCGGGAACGGGACAAGACCGCCGCCGACGAAGCACGCGAACGCTACGAATTCCGCCTCGCCCGCGACGAGCGAGAGAAGCAGGAAAAAGCCGCCAAACTGGCCGCCAAGGCCGCCGCCACACGCGAGAAACTGGCACAGCAGGATGCCCTCGCAACCGCCGATGGCAATCCTGCCCCTGAAGACGACCCCAAAAAAGCACTCATCGCCGCTGCGCTGGCGCGTGCCCAGCAACAAAAACACCAGACCTCGCCAAAAAACACCGATGATCTGGCTACAGAACAACAAACCCAGATCGCAGAAATCGAAGCCCGCCGCGCCCAGCTTCGTGAAATGGCCCAGACGGGCACGGCACAGGAAGACTGACCGCCCCATGCTCAATTCCCCCTACTTCCGCCAACCGGCCAGCGTGCAAAGCGTCATGTTGCGTGTCCTGGTCGCCCTGCTGCCCGGCCTGGCCGCCTATGTCTGGTTCTTTGGCATCGGCCTCCTGATCCAGATCACCCTCGCCTCCATTGCAGCACTGGCAGGCGAAGCCGCCTTCCTTGCCCTACGTGGCAAGCCTCTGCGCCCCTTCCTGAGCGACGGCTCGGCTCTCGTCACCGCCTGGCTGATTGCCCTGAGTTTTCCGCCCATCGTCCCCTGGTGGCTGGTGGTTACCGCCACCCTGTTTGCCATCATCATCGCCAAGCATCTCTACGGCGGCCTCGGCCAGAACCCCTTCAACCCGGCCATGGTAGCCTTCTGCCTGATGATCGTAGCCTTTCCGCAGCTTATGTCGCAATGGCCGGCCGCCCACAGCCTCGACGGGGCAGAAGGTCTGTCACGCACGCTCGAACTGATTTTCGGCAGTACCGCCAGCCGCCCACTCGATGCCGTCACCATGGCCACCGCCCTGGACAGCCTGCGTACCGGCCTGCACAGCGCCGGCAATCACGCCACGATTACCAGCATCAGCAGCCAGCACGCCGCCTTCGGCAGCCTCGGTGGCAAAGGCTGGGAATGGGTCTCGGCGGGCTATCTGCTGGGCGGCCTGTGGCTGATCCAGCAGCGCATCATCACCTGGCACATGCCGGTTGCCTTTGTCGCCGCACTGGCCGCCATCGCCAGTCTCTTTCACGCCATTTCCCCGGAGCAGCACGCCAGCGCGATGTTCCACCTGTTCAGCGGCGGGGCGCTGCTGGCCGCCTTCTTCATCATCACCGACCCGGTTTCCGGCACCACCACCCCGCGCGGCAAGCTGCTCTACGCCGCCGGTATCGCCTTGCTGACCTGGGCCATCCGCAGCTTTGGCGGCTACCCGGATGGCATTGCCTTTGCCACCCTGATCTTCAACATGCTGGCACCGCTGATCGACCGCTGGACCCAGCCGCCGGTGTTCGGCCGTAAACCAGGCTGAAAGCACAGGACCAGACCCATGACCAACCCCCTGCGCTCCTCTGCCGCCCTGGGTATTTCGCTACGCACTGCCTTCATCCTGCTGCTCTTCACCCTGGCCTTCACCACCCTGATGTCAGTCGTCTACACGGCCACCCTGAAGCCCATCGCCACCAGTGCCGAGGGCGAAAAACTGCGGCTGATCGGCGAAGTCCTGCCCGCTACCGAATACGACAATGACCTGCTGCGCGACAGCCTCGAACTTCCTGCCACGCCCGAGCTCGGCCTGGGTAAACCCAGCCGTGCCTACCTCGCCCGCAAAGATGGGCAACCAGCCGCCCTGGTTCTCGAGGCTGCTGCCCCCGATGGCTACAGCGGCCGCATCGCTCTGATCCTGGCCGTGCGCACCAATGGCGAGCTCATCGCCGTGCGTGTCACCGAACACAAAGAAACCCCCGGCCTGGGCGATTACATCGACCCGCACAAGGACAAGAACAAGGCTCATCCCTGGATCCGCCAGTTCGACCAGCAAAGCCTGGCACACCTGCCTGCCGAGCAATGGCGGGTGAAAAAAGATGGCGGCCACTTCGATCAACGCAGCGGCGCCACCATCAGCGCCCGCGCCGTTACCCAGGCCGTGGGTCGTGCCCTGCAATGGGTATCCCGCCATCACCAGACCCTGTTTGCCCCGCCCACACCCGGAGCCACCCCATGAGCCATCGTGACATCCTCACCAACGCCCTGTGGCAGCAAAATCCCGGACTGGTGCAGCTGCTCGGCATGTGCCCGCTGCTGGCCATGAGCAACAGCGTCGTCAATGCCCTCGGGCTAGGGATCGCCACCATTCTCGTCATGGCCGCATCCAACCTTGCCATTTCCCTGCTGCGTGGCTTCATCCCCTACGAAATCCGCATTCCAGTCTTCATCCTGGTGATTGCCTCGCTGGTAACCGCCGTCGACCTGGCCATGAATGCCTGGCTGCATTCGCTCTATCTCGTGCTGGGCATCTTCATTCCGCTGATCGTCACCAACTGCATCGTGCTGGCACGAGTCGAGGCCTATGCCGCCAAGAACCCACCCCTGGCGGCCACCCTCGATGGTGCCGCCATGGGCCTGGGCCTGACCTTGGTGCTGGTGGCACTCGGCGCCCTGCGCGAGATCATCGGCAGCGGCAGCCTGCTAGCCGGCATCGACATGATCCTGCCCGATACCCATGCCTTGCAGGTGCTGCCCCACGACTACCCTGGCTTTCTGGTCGCCCTCCTGCCCCCCGGAGCCTTCTTCGCCCTGGCCTTCATGATCGCCGGCCGCAACTGGCTGGAGGCTCGCAAGGCGCAACGCAACCAGGAACCAGCAGAGCCACCGGCCTCAGGTGCAGCCGAAGCCACCTAAACCCGCAACACCAGCAACACTCAAACTCAGCGATATTCCGCCTGCTTGTTGAAGAAGGCAAAGCACTGGCGCAGCTTGTCCTGGCTGGCAGACGGCACGTTCTCGAACTCGATGCCGACCATCCGGCCGTTCTCCTCCTCACGCTGCCAGATCACCCGCGCCGGCACCTCGACGGGTTGCTGCCCCTGGAATGCCTCGATGTCATTCGCCGGAATATGCAGGCGTACCATCACCGGTCGCCGCGCATCGAGCACATGCGACACCGATAATTTCATGCCCGACAGGCTGAAATCCACCGCCAGCGCCTCCTGCGCCCGGCCACCGTCACCACTTTGCACCAATTCAGTCAGCAGACCGTAATCCAGGCGAGGGAAACGTCGCTTGTCGCCATTGTGTTTATGCACATCGTCCTCAACCGGATGGGTGACGAAGCCCGCCATCAGATCGGACATGCGCTGAGTGACGCGATGCAGGTCATTGCCGATGCGTGCCGTCACCTCGACCTTGGTCGAGCTCTCGTCCAGCGTGGCAAACAGCAGCTCTAGGGAAGACTGCACCTCGTCCAACTGCGTCATCTGGCGGATTCCGGCTTCGGCAATCCGGTCATTGGCCTCGGTCGCCAGTGCCACCCCGCTGGCCATGGATTCCATGACCCGGGAAATCTCGTGCGCCACATCCTGGCTGGCATGAACGCGATCGATGACCACCTGCATGGCATCCCGCACCGTGCCGACCCGGCCAGTCAGGCTATCCACGATTTCCGTCACCCCGGCTGCCGACTGCGTCGTGCGCTCGGCCAGCTTGCGCACTTCATCGGCCACCACGGCAAAGCCGCGCCCGCCTTCCCCCGCCCGCGCCGCCTCGATGGCTGCATTGAGCGCCAGCAGATTGGTCTGGGCAGAAATCTCCTTGATCGACTCGATGATGACAGTAATCTGGCTGGCCGTCTCGGCCAGCTGAAACACCTCACCGGAAACCCGGTTCACCTCGCTGGCGGTGGCCTCCATTTCCTCGATGTTACGCCGCACTGCCTCGACCGCCTGCCGCCCCTCCTGCTCGGCAGCACGCGTCCGCTGTGCCGCACTGCCCGACAGGTCGCGTGCCTCGCCCGCCATGACATGCAGCTCGCCAGTAACCCGAACCACCGCCTCCGACCGGCTCTGTTCCTGACGGCTCACTTCGGCAATGGTCTTGGCGATGGTGGCAATCTGGAAGGCCGACTGCCCCATCTGCTTGCCGCTCTGGCCGACCTCGCCCAAGATGCGGTTCAAGGTTCCCAGCACATCATTGAAAATCCGCTGCAACACCCCGAGCTCGTCCTGTTGCGACACCTGTACCGGACGGGTCAGATCGCCCTTCTCAACCGCCTGCAGCGCCAGGCAAAGCGCCTTGATGGGACGCACGAACACCGTCGCAATGGCGCCGATGATGATGAACTGCACCAGAAACTCGAGTCCGGACTCCCAGAACGAGTTGTAGATATAGAGCATCCGGTCATCCACCAGCTGCCGGATGACCTCTGCCGGTGCGCCGCCGGAGCGAGCAATATCGATCATCTTCTGCAACTCGTGCGCAGCCAGCACCCGGTTGAAAATCGTCGTCACCATCGTGACGACAAAAAAGGCCAGCTGAAACTTCCAACGGATACTCAGATTTCGGAACCAGTCCATGAAATGCCCTCGCAGCAGAGAGTGGTGGATGCCCCATCATGGCTCATGACGGCAGCCGGGCAGTATACTCGTTGCATGAAAAAACCTGCCTCAACCACAAAAAAGCCTGCCATCAGCAGTGCCACGCCACAGGCCAGGGAAATTTTCCGCCGCCTGCAGGCAGACAACCCACAGCCCCGCACCGAGCTCGAATACGCCAGCCCTTACCAGCTATTGGTGGCCGTCGTGCTCTCGGCGCAAGCCACCGACAAGAGCGTCAACCTGGCTACCCGCACACTCTTCCAGCACGCCCCCACCCCGCAGGCCATGCTGGATTTCGGCGAAGAGCGCCTGCGCGATGCCATCGGCAGCATCGGCCTCTACAAAACCAAGGCCCGCCATGTCATCTCCCTGTCACGGCTGCTGCTGGAACGTCACGACGGCAACGTCCCGGCCGACGGCACTGCCCTCGAAGCCCTGCCCGGGGTCGGCCACAAAACCGCCAACGTCCTTCTCAATACCCTCTTTCGCCAGCCCGTCATCGCCGTGGATACCCACATCTTCCGCGTCGCCAACCGCACCGGGCTGGCGCCAGGCCGCAACGTCCAGACCGTCGAAGCCGGGCTGCTAAAATCGGTGCCACCGGAATTCCTGCTCAACGCCCATCACTGGCTGATCCTGCTGGGTCGCTACACCTGCAAGGCACGCAAGCCGGAATGTAGCCGCTGCCTGATCCTGGATCTGTGCCCCTATCCTGACAAACCGCTCTGACCACCATGTTCAACCCCAGCCGCGACCAAGCCCGACGCTATTTCATCGACGCCTGGCGCAAACACCTGCAAGGCCTGCCGATGAGCGCCCTGGAACTCACCGCCAGCGACACCATCCGGCTACACCCCGAATACCACGACCTGCTCAACGCCACGACACAAGACGAGAGCGAACTGCTGGCACGCGAATGGACACCGGAACAGGGCGAAACCAATCCTTTCCTGCATCTGTCCTTGCATCTGGCGCTCGAAGAACAGCTCTCCATCGACCAGCCACCCGGCATCCGCGCCCTGCTCGGACAATTGCAGACACGCCACGGCGAGCGCCATGCCGCCCTGCATGACCTGCTCGACTGTCTGGCCGAAACCCTCTGGCACGCCCAGCGCGACCAGCGCCCGCCCGATGGCGCGGCCTACCTCGAATGCATCCGCCGCAAAACGCGCTGAGCATGGGTAAAATGGCCGGATTCTGCGCCCTGGCAATTCTATTCTGTCCATTCCCCTACCCCTCCGGCTTGCCGGCTCCACGTCCGTCCTGACCCCACACCCATGCGCTTCGAAGGCAGCTCCAACTACATCGCCACCCCCGATCTCAAGCTTGCCGTCAACGCGGCCATCACCTTGCAACGCCCGCTGCTGCTGAAAGGCGAACCCGGCACCGGCAAGACCCTGCTGGCCGAAGAAGTGGCTGCCGCCCTCGACATGCCGCTGCTGCAATGGCACATCAAATCCACCACCAAGGCGCAACAGGGGCTGTATGAATACGATGCCGTGTCACGGCTGCGCGACTCGCAGCTAGGGGGCGAGGCCGGCAGCCGCGTCCATGACATCGCCAACTACATCGTCAAGGGCGTACTGTGGCAGGCCTTTGAATCCGAGCATCCCTGCATCATCCTGATCGACGAGATCGACAAGGCCGACATCGAATTCCCCAATGATCTGCTGCGCGAGCTCGACCGCATGGAGTTCTACGTCTATGAAACGCGCCAACTCATCAAGGCGCGTCAGCGTCCCCTGATCTTCATCACCTCAAACAACGAAAAAGAGCTGCCCGACGCCTTCCTGCGCCGCTGCTTCTTCCACTACATCAAGTTTCCTGACCGGGAAACCATGCAGCGCATCGTCGACGTGCACTTCCCCGACATCAAGCAGACCTTGCTGCGCGAAGCGCTAGAAGTCTTTTTCGAGCTGCGTGACGTCCCCGGCTTCAAGAAAAAACCCTCCACCTCCGAGCTAATCGACTGGCTCAAGCTGCTGCTGGCCGAAGACATCCCCCCGGAAGCCTTGCGTTCCCGGGATCACAAGATCGCTGTGCCACCCCTGCATGGTGCCCTCCTGAAGAACGAGCAAGACATCCATCTGTTCGAACGTCTGGTTTACATGGCGAGGCATAACCGGTAATGAAAAATTTTCTTCCGCCCCGTGTGCTGGCACTGCTGGCCGTACTGCTCTCCTCATACACCCTGCCCTGCCTGCCGGCCGCCGCCGCAGAAAAAGTTACCCTGCAACTCAACTGGTATCACCAGTTTCAGTTCGCCGGCTACTATGCCGCCGTCGAAAAAGGCTATTACCGCCAGGCCGATCTCGATGTCACCCTCAAGGAAACTGCCCCAGGTACCGATGCCATCATCAGCGTCATCAGCGGCAATGCCGAATTCGGCGTGACCGGCAGCAACCTGCTGGTCGCCCACGCCGCCAACAAACCCGTGGTAGCCCTGGCTGCCCTCCTGCAACACTCTCCGCAGGTTTTCTTTAGCCGTCAGAAGGGCAGGCTGGCCGAACAGGCCGGCAAACGCATGATGCTGGACAGCCAGGCAGACGAACTGCTCGCCTACCTGAAAAAAGAAGGGCTGGCCGCCAACCGCTTTACCCAGGTCGAACACAGCTACGCGCCGCAAGACCTCATCCGTGGCAAGACCGATCTCATGTCCGGCTCGCTGCTGAATGAAGCCTTCGAACTGGATCGCGCCAAAATCGGCTATCAGACCCTGCAACCACTGGCCGCCGGCCTCGATTTTTACGATGGTGTCCTGTTTACCTCGGAGCAGATGGTCAAAGATCATCCCGATACCGTGCGCGCCTTCCGTGCCGCCAGCCTGCGCGGCTGGCAATACGCCACAGAACATCCGGAAGAAATCGTGGAACTCATCCGCAGCAAATACACCCAGCGCGTCAGCCAGGAACAACTGCAGTTTGAAAGCCGGCAGGTGCTGAGCCTGATCGACGCTGCCAAAACTCCGCTGGGCAACATGACGGCTGACCGCTGGAACAAGATCGGGGCGATTTACGCCAGCCTGGACAAGATGCCAGCCAATGCACCGCTGGGCAATTTCCTCTACGACCCAACTCCGCCCAAGAAAGACGACAAGCCCATCGTCGACTTCCGCATGCTGGGCATGATCGCCGCCGCAGCCGTACTGGCCGTGCTGCTCATCCTCGTCTCCATGCGTCTGGCGCGCATCCAGTTCGCCCTGCGTATCGACCGGCAGCGGCTGCACGCCCTGCAAGAACAAATGCGCGTCAACGAAGAACGCTACCAGGGTCTGTTCAACTCCATGGACAACGGTTTTGCCCTCAACGAAATCATCTGCGACAAAAACGATCAACCTGTCGACTACCGCTTCCTCGAAGTCAACCCTGCCTTCGAAAAAGTCTCCGGCATGCCGCGCGAAAAGCTGGTCGGCAAGCGCGCCAGCGAAGTCCTGCAAGCCGCCGACGACGACTGGCTCGAACAGTTTGCCGATGTTGCCCGCAACGGTCAGCCCAAACGGTTTGAAAAATTCGCCCAGAAAACCTGCCGCTGGTTTGCCACCGACGCCTACAGCCCATCGCCTGGCAAGTTTGCCATCGTTACCCAGGAAATCACCGAGCGCAAACAGATGGAAATCGCCCTGACCAAGGTCAATGTCGAGCTGCGCCAGCAATACGAAGAGATCAGCAAACTACAAGAAAAACTGCGCGAACAAGCCGTCCGTGACCCGCTCACCGGCCTGCACAACCGCCGCTATCTCGATGAAACCCTGACGCGCGAACTATCCCGCGCCAAACGCGAGAACTACCCGCTGTGCGTCATCCTCATCGACCTCGACTTCTTCAAGAAGGTCAACGACACCTACGGCCACCAGGCCGGTGACGAAGTACTCAAGACCTTTGCCAAGCTGATGCAGGAACACGCCCGCCAGGGCGACGTCGCCTGTCGTTACGGCGGTGAAGAGTTCATGCTGATGCTGCCCAAGATGCCCACCGATGTTGCCGTCGCCCGTGCCAACCTGCTGCGCGAAAAATTCGCCGCCACCCGCATCCCCTTCGGTGACACCCACATCGGCACCACCCTGTCGATCGGCGTGGCCATCTTCCCCTTGCACGGCGAAACTCCGGACGAACTGACCAACAACGCTGATCAGTGCCTCTACATCGCCAAGAGCGAAGGCCGCAACCGCGTCATCCTCTTTGATCCCAACCGAACCGCCGACAACTCTCCCATCGGTGGCCATGGCCACGACGGGCATGGCGGCCATGACGCGCCCGCTCCACACACCCCTCCTGCTCCTCCTGCTCCTCCTGCTCCTCCTGCTCCTCCTGCTCCTCCTGCTCCTCCTGCTCCTCCTGCGGCTGCCCCCATTGCGCCCAACATTGCGCCCCCCATTGCCGCAGCAGCCACACCCGCTATTGCCCCTATTGCCCCTGTCGCAACCCCCGTCGTTACCGCCGCAGCCGCGCCTGCCACCAGCCTGCAAGCCGGCAGCCAGAACCTGGAATTCATGGACGAGCACCTCAGCATCCCGGACAGTTTCAACCCGGGAGCCGAATCCAGCCGCGACCATGACGCCACCATCTACCGGCGCAAAACCGGGCCCAATGTCAGCCGGGGGCAGGGCGAAGACCTGCTGCCGCCCATGCTGCCCGAATTGCCGGAATCAGAGTAAGCCCGGGCCCGGCAATCCTGCCTTGCGGCAGCCCCCTTCATGCTGATCGACTTCTTCCTGCACCTCAAGGCCGCCGGCCTGCCTGTCTCCACGCGCGAGTTCCTGAACCTGCTGGCCGCCTTGCAGGCCGGTGTCATCGAGCACAGCCTCGACGACTTCCACACCCTCGCCCGCACCTGCCTCATCAAGGACGAAGCGCACTACGACAAGTTCGACCGCGCCTTCGGCAGCTACTTCAAGGGCATCACCGAGCTGCCCGGCCTCGATGCCGACATTCCCGAAGAATGGCTGCACCAGCTGATGAAAAAGCACCTGACCGATGCTGAAAAAGCCCAGCTCGAAAAGCTCGGCTGGGACAAGCTGATGGAACAATTCAAGGAGCGCCTGGCCGAACAGAAAGAGCGCCACGAAGGTGGCAACAAATGGATCGGCACCGGCGGCAGCTCACCCTTCGGCCATGGCGGCTACCATCCCGAAGGCATCCGCATCGGCGGCCCATCGGCTGGCAACCGTACCGCCATCAAAGTCTGGGAACAGCGCGAATTCCGCAACCTCGACGATACCGCCGAACTAGGCACGCGCAATATCAAGGTCGCCCTGCGCCGCCTGCGCCACTTCGCCCGTGATGGTGCTGCCGAAGAACTCGACCTCGACGGTACCATCCGCAGCACCGCACAAAACGCTGGCTGGCTCGACCTGAAAATGCGCCCGGAGCGTCACAACAAGGTCAAAGTCCTGCTGTTTCTCGATGTCGGTGGCTCGATGGATGACCACATCCAGCTCTGCGAAGAACTCTTCTCGGCCGCCCGCAGCGAGTTCAAGCATCTGGAGCATTTCTACTTTCACAACTGCATCTACGACTTCGTCTGGCGCGACAACCGCCAGCGCCGCAACGACCCGATCCCACTGTTCGACGTCCTCAACACCTACGGCGATGACTACAAGCTCATCCTCGTCGGCGATGCCACCATGAGCCCCTACGAAATCCTCCGTCCCGGCGGCAACATCGAATACATGAACGAAGAGGCCGGCGCCGTCTGGCTGGGTCGCCTGCTCCAGCAATACCCGCACGCCGTCTGGCTCAATCCGGAACCAACGCGTCTTTGGGATCATCGTCAGTCGATCCAGATCATCCGCAACCTCATGTCCGACCGTATGTTCCCGCTCACCCTGGAAGGACTGGCGCAAGCCATGCAGCGCATGAACAAGTGACGCAAGTGACACAAGTGGCACAAGTGACCTCGCGCCACTGCCCGCACGACAACACTTCAGCATTCCCTCCGGTTTCCGTTAACCCGGATATCGGCCCACACCAACCCACGGGAACTGCCATGAACAAGAAACGTTTCAGCCATTGGCGCATCCTCCTGATCCCGGCATTACTCGGCCTGATCCTGTCCGGCTGCGCCTCGAAACCCGTCGCCAACGACCAGGAGGCGCGCAACGAGCGCAACTTCAACGCCCCGACTCTCTCACTCAACACCCGCAGTGCCCTGCCGGAAGTGCTCGATACCGTCCCGCTGGAATCGCTGATGGAGCGCATCACCAGCAACGACAGCGCCGGGCGCAGCATCACCTACCTGGCCTTCACCGATACCGAAGTGGGCGGCATCGTCTTCATCGACGGCGTGCTCCACGGCACCCTCAGCCACCGTGATGCCCAGGCTTTCTACGCCTGCCGTGGCTATCTCCTGGGCTGGCCCAACCGTTACTGGGCCGACGATGCCCCACAATGGATCGACAGCCTGCTCGGGCAAATGCGCCCGGCCTCTGCGGTAGTGCTGGAGTTTTCCGGCAAATCCACCGTCCAGAGCATCAAATCCGTCACCAGCAACCCCTTCCTCTCCCGCTTGCGTTCCCTGCTGGGCATGGGCAGCAATCCACTGGGCATCTTCAACACCCTCAACGACACCCACAGCGAATACCAGGCCAGCGAACAATTCGACGACGAGATCGATGCCATGAAAAAACTCGCTCCCGGCCTGCCTGAAGCACGCCTGGCCAGCATCACCAAGCCCCAGGACATCAGCTTCACCCCGCACGGCATGGTACTGAGCTACCCCAGACACCGGTTCGAATACTTCATCGCCCAAGGCAAACTACGCGCCATCCAGCAACCCGCCACCACCCTCATGAAACACACCGGCATCGGGCCGTTCTACTTCCCCAACCTACAATGGTCGCACTGTACGGCGCAGGACTGGCCCCAGGCAGCCCCGCCCACCAAAACCCCGGCTGACCAGCCCACCCAGCCCGCAGCAAGCAGCAGCAGCGGCAGCGGCAGTGAGAAACCCGGCACTGCCGCGCCATAAAAGGGCAAAAGAGGGCAAGAGTCAACCGAAGATCAAAGCAGGCCCTCCGCCCGCAACGCCGCCTGTACCGCCGGGCGTGCCCGGATCCGCTGCACCAGCTGCACGATGGCCGGCCACGGTGCCAGATCGATCTTGAGGTGCGTCGTCCAGCCCAGCACGGTAAAGAGATAACCATCCGCCACCGTAAATTGCGCCCCCATGAGCCAGAGACGACCATCCGCCAGCATCTGCTCGACAAAATCCAGCCGGCGCTGCAACAGGGACAATGCCTGCTGACGCGCCGCTTCAGTCACCTGCGGATGGAACAGCGGGCCGCAAGTTTTGTGCAGCTCGGTCGCAATGAAATTCAGCAACGACTGCAACTGGTAACGCGGCAACGTCCCATTGGCCGGTGCCAGTCCCCGCTCCGGCACCCGGTCTGCAATGTATTGCAGGATAGCCGGCCCCTCGGTCAGCACCGTCCCATCCGCCAGCACCAGCGCCGGCACATAGCCATTGGGATTGATTTTCCGGAAATCCCCGCCCCCCTCGACTGCCTTGCTGGCCAGATCCACCTTCACCAGCTCATGCGCCAGCCCCGCCTCGCACAAGGCAATGTTCGGCGACAGAGAACAAGCTCCCGGGGAATAACAAAGTTTCAGTGACATCACGACGCTCCTTTCTGGAGGTACCGATGGATTCGGCACCCTCTTTGAAAACGACCAAAACAACTCCCCTCCTACCGGATTCCTGCTTCAAATTCCCGCCAATCGACGGTCTATGACATTATGTTGTGCCAACGCCTTGACAAACCAAAAAATCATTCCAATATTCAGGGAAACGCTGAAGAAGTCCAGATTTCGTCATTCCCGCGAAGGCGGGAATCCATGGTTTCAACAACTTACTGGATTCCCGCCTTCGCGGGAATGACTTGATCAGTGTTTCCTTAGATATCCTGATACATCTTATTGATCCGGCGCGATGAAGTCTAAAGCCTGAATCCGTGATGTCACCCATCAGGTTATCGGATTTATTTTTTAATATCAATAAATTACATGTAAAATACGACTCGCCCTGCAGGTGAGTCGCCCAATGACCGAATTCATTATCAAGAAACTGCCCTACGACCTGAGCAGCCAAGCGGGTTTGGCTTTGGTGGGCAAGTACCTTCGCCGCATCAACCTCAACGCCCTGGTCGA
>JAGOSV010000006.1 GCA_018062105.1 Sterolibacterium sp.
CTGGTCGGCGGCCTGTATGTCCTGCTCGCCCCCCTGGGCAATCATCCACAACGCAGCCGCATGGCCTTACGCTTGCTGCTGGTGCTGGATTACGTCGAACAGGAACAGCAAAAACAGCGTACCACCAACGGCGCTGCACGCAGACGCTGGCGTGACTGGCTGGATCCCCGCCCTGCAGACATCATCCATCCCACAGACCCCATCCCGCTGCCCCTCACCCCCCTGCGCGCTGCCGACCGCTGGCTGATGGCCGGCGCACTGCTGACCACGCTGCTTCTCTGGCTGATCTACGGCACACAGGTGAGTACATGAAACGCATCGCCCTGGGCATCGAATACGACGGTGCTGCCTTTCATGGCTGGCAATCGCAACCCCACGGCCAGACCGTCCAGGATGTGCTGGAGCAAGCACTAACCGCCGTTGCTGGCCAGTCGCTGCGCGTTACCTGCGCCGGCCGCACGGACACCGGCGTGCACGCCCTGACACAGGTGGTGCACTTCGATTGTCCGGTAGACCGTCCCGACCAGGCCTGGATACGGGGGGGCAATGCCCATCTGCCGCCGCAGGTGGCCATACGCTGGGCGCGTACCGTCGATGCCCGCTTCCACGCCCGTTTTGATGCCCGCTCACGCAGCTATTGCTATCTGCTGCACAACCATCCGGTACGGCCCGCCCTGCAACATGGCCATGTCGGCTGGTATCACCACCCGCTCGATGCCGAACGCATGAATGCGGCCGCCCAGGTACTGCTGGGCGAACACGATTTCTCCGCTTTTCGTGCCGCAGAATGTCAGGCCAAATCTGCCATCAAGATCATGCATCGTGCCACGATCGAGCGCCATAATGATCTGATCCTCTTCGAATTCTGCGCCAGCGCCTTCCTCCAGCACATGGTACGCAACCTCGTCGGCGCCCTGGTCTACGTCGGCCAGGGGCGCGAACCGGCCGACTCGATCGCCCACCTGCTGGCCAGTCGCGACCGCACCCGTGCTGCCCCCACCTTCTCTCCCGCCGGCCTCTACCTGACCGGCGTCGACTACGCCGCACACTGGCAGATCCCCGCCCCGGCACGTATCATCCCCCCCTTGCTCTCTTTCTGATCACCCTGCTCGCGTGTCCCCCACCCTCATCCCGCCCCCACGCACCCGCATCAAGATCTGTGGCATCACCCGCAGCGAAGATCTAGCCGCCGCTGTTTCGCTGGGTGCCGACGCCCTCGGCTTCGTCTTCTACCCCCCCAGCCCGCGCTCGATCAGTCCTGCCGCCGCCCGCAGCCTGGTGCAATCACTGCCAGCCTTCGTCAGCGCCGTCGGTCTGTTCGTCAATGAAGACGCCGCCCGGGTTCGCACCATCCTCGACCAAGTACCGCTGCAACTGCTGCAATTCCACGGTGACGAAGACGCCGCCTACTGTCGCCAGTTCGGCCTGCCCTACCTCAAGGCGGCCCGCGTCCGGCCCGAACTCGATTTGCTAGAATACGCTGCTTCGTTTCCCGATGCCCGGGGGCTGCTGCTCGATGCCTATGTCGAAGGCTACGGCGGTGCTGGCAAAACCTTCGACTGGAACCTGATCCCGACCGCCCTGCCCCTGCCCATGCTGCTCTCGGGCGGTCTGCATGCCGGCAATGTTCGCCAGGCCATCCAGCACCTGCACCCCTGGGCGGTCGATGTCAGCAGCGGCGTGGAGGCCGACGGTCAAAAAGGAATCAAGGATGCCGCCAAAATGGCTGCATTCATTACTGGAGTACGCAATGCCGACGCCTGTGCCGCAGACTGCCTATAACTTTCCGGACGAACGGGGTCACTTTGGTCGACACGGTGGCAGCTTCGTCGCCGAAACCCTGGTGCCCGCCCTCGAAGAACTGAAGGCCGCCTACGCCGCAGCACGCCAGGACCCCGCCTTCCATGCCGAATTCAACGCCGACCTGAAACACTACGTCGGCCGCCCCTCGCCCATCTACCACGCCCGCCGCTGGTCAGAAAAACTCGGCGGCGCACAAATCTACCTGAAGCGTGAAGACCTCAACCACACCGGCGCCCACAAGGTCAATAACTGCATCGGCCAGGCCCTGCTGGCTCGTCGCATGGGCAAGCCGCGCGTCATCGCCGAAACTGGCGCTGGCCAGCACGGTGTTGCCACGGCCACTGTCGCCGCCCGCATGGGCATGGAATGCGTGGTATACATGGGCAGCGAAGACATCAAGCGCCAGGCCGCCAACGTCTATCGCATGAAACTGCTCGGTGCCACCGTCGTTCCGGTCGACAGCGGCTCGAAAACCCTCAAGGACGCGCTCAACGAAGCCATGCGCGACTGGGTGACCCACATTGCCGACACCTTCTACATCATCGGCACCGTCGCCGGCCCCCATCCCTATCCGATGATGGTGCGCGACTTCCAGGCCGTGATCGGCGAAGAATGCAAAGTACAGATGCCAGAACTGGCCGGCCGCCAGCCCGACCAGGTCATTGCCTGCGTCGGTGGCGGCTCCAATGCCATGGGTATTTTCTACCCCTATCTCGATCAGACCGGTGTTCGACTGGTCGGGGTCGAAGCCGCTGGCTACGGCCTGGCCAGCGGCAAACATGCCGCCCCGCTGACCACCAACAGCCCGGTCGGGGTGCTGCATGGCAACCGCACCTACCTGATGCAGGATGAAAACGGTCAGATCATCGAAACCCACTCGATTTCCGCCGGCCTCGACTACCCCGGCGTCGGCCCGGAACACGCCTGGCTGAAAGACAGCGGCCGCGCCGAATATGTCGCCATCACCGACGACGAAGCCCTGGCCGCCTTCCATGCCCTGTGCCGCTTCGAAGGCATCATCCCGGCGCTCGAATCCAGCCACGCCCTGGCCTACGCCGCCAAGATCGCCCCGACCCTGGCCAAAGATCAACTTCTGCTGGTCAACCTGTCCGGCCGGGGGGACAAGGACATGCACACCGTCGCCGAAAAATCCGGGATCCAGTTTTAACATGTCACGTATTCAAGCCTGCTTCCAGACTCTCCAGCACCAGGGGCGCACCGCCCTGATTCCCTTCATCACGGCCGGCTTTCCCGAGCCGGCACTGACACTGCCGCTGATGCGTGCGCTGGTCGCAGGTGGTGCCGACATCCTCGAACTGGGTGTCCCCTTCTCCGATCCGATGGCCGACGGCCCAACCATCCAGCGCGCTTCGGAACGCGCCCTCGCACACGGCATGAGCCTGCGCCGGGTGCTGGAACTGGTGCGCACCTTCCGCCAGGAAAATACCGCCACCCCCATCGTTCTGATGGGTTACGCCAATCCGGTCGAAGCCTACGGCCCGGCCGAGCTTGCCCGTGACGCTCGCGCTGCCGGCGTCGACGGACTGCTGGTGGTGGACTACCCGCCCGAAGAATGTCGCGAATTTACCGCGCTGCTGCGGGCCCAGGAACTCGACCCGATCTTCCTGCTGGCACCCACCTCGACCGAGCAACGCATGGAGGATGTGGCCGCACTCGGCAGCGGCTATCTTTACTACGTCTCGCTGACCGGCGTCACCGGTGCTGGCCATCTCGACCTCGACGAACTGGCCCGTCGCCTGCCGCTCATCCGGCAACGTGTCGGCATGCCGGTCGGCGTCGGCTTTGGCATCCGTGATGCCGCCACCGCCGCCCGCATCGGCAGCTTTGCCGATGCTGTCGTCATCGGTAGCCGCATCATCGAAGAAATTGAACAATCCGAACGCTGCGACCATGCGCAGATCGCTGCGCGCGTCCAGTCCTTTTTGCACGGAATCCGTATCGCCCTCGACTCTCAGGAGAACCCACGATGAGCTGGTTACAGAAACTCCTCCCCCCAAAGATCAAGCGCAACGAAGGCAGCCGCAAGGCCATCCCCGAAGGACTATGGTGCAAATGTCCCTCCTGCGAGGCCGTGCTCTACACCACCGACCTCGACAGCAACCTGGGCGTTTGCCCGAAATGCCAGCACCACCACCATCTGCGTGCCCGCAAGCGACTCGACCTGCTGCTCGACAGCGAAGGGCGGTTCGAAATCGGCAATGAAGTACTGCCGGTCGACCCCCTGAAATTCAAGGACAGCAAACGCTACACCGACCGCCTGGTGGCTGCCAACAACGATTCCGACGAACTCGATGCCATGGTCGTCATGCAAGGCGCCATCAAGGCCCTGCCGGTCGTCGTTGCCTGCTTTGAATTCGACTTCATGGGCGGTTCGATGGGTTCGGTGGTCGGCGAGCGTTTCGTGCGCGGCGTGCGCGCCGCCATCGATGCCCAGTGTCCCTTCCTCTGCATCACCGCCAGCGGTGGCGCCCGCATGCAGGAAGGCCTGTTCTCGCTGATGCAGATGGCCAAGACCACGGCTGCCGTCAGCCTGCTCGACCGCGAACGCCTGCCTTTCATCACCTTGCTCACCGACCCGACCATGGGCGGTGTCTCTGCCAGCTTTGCCTTCGTCGGCGACGTGGTACTGGCCGAACCGGGCGCCCTGATCGGCTTCGCCGGCCCGCGCGTCATCGAGCAGACCGTGCGTGAAGTGCTGCCGGAAGGCTTCCAGCGTGCCGAATTTCTGCTGGAAAAAGGCGCCATCGACATGATCGTCGACCGCCGCGAGCTGCGCGACAAGCTGGTCAGCTTGCTGACTCTGCTACAAAAAACACCCGCCATCCACTGATTCCTCGCTACCTCCTCATTGCATCCCCATTGAACGTTTCATCCGCAGCACCGCCGCCCCCCTTGCCCACCAACCTACCGCAGTGGCTGGCCCTGCTCGAATCCCGCCATCCACAGGGCAGTGCCGGCATCGAGCTCGGCCTGGAACGGGTTCGCCAGGTCAGCCGTGCCCTGCAACAGTCGCAAAATGTGCCCGTTATTACCGTCGGCGGCACCAACGGCAAAGGCTCGACCTGCGCCATGCTGGAAAAAATTCTCGGCTGTGCCGGCTACAAGGTCGGGCTATACACCTCGCCGCATCTGCTCGACTACAACGAGCGCATCCGCATCAACGAAACCTCCATCCATGATGACGCCCTGTGTGCGGCCTTCGAGCGCGTCGAAGCCGCACGGCTTGCGGCCGGCGACATCGCCCTGACCTATTTCGAAGCCGGCACCCTGGCAGCCTGGGAATGCTTCGCCGCCCAAGCCGTCGAAGTCATCATTCTCGAAGTCGGCCTGGGCGGCCGACTGGATGCCACCAATCTGTACGATGCCGACTGCGCCATCGTCACCACCGTCGATCTCGACCACCAGGACTATCTGGGCGACACACGCGAAACTATCGGTTTTGAAAAAGCCGGTATCTACCGCCCCGGCCGTCCCGCCCTGTGTGCCGACCCGCAGCCCCCCGCCACCCTCATCGACCATGCCCGCCGCATCGGCGCTGATCTACGCTGTCTCGATGTCGATTTTGGCTATCACGACCAGGAACTGCAATGGCAGTTCTGGAGCCGCAACCATGGCCAGGAACAGCGCCGCAGCAGCCTCGCCTTCCCTGGCCTGCGCGGTGCCCTCCAGCTGCGTAATGCCAGTGGCGCACTGGCCGTTCTGGATAGCTTGGCCGACCGCCTGCCAGTGGCCATGCAGGACATCCGCCGCGGCCTGCTCGAAGTTGAACTGCCCGGCCGCTTCCAGATGCTGCCCGGCCGGCCGGCCATCGTGCTCGATGTTGCCCACAACCCGCAGGCCGCCCGCGCACTGGCCGACAATCTTGGCGCCCAGAAACAGGCCTACTATCACCACACTTTGGCCGTCTTCGGCATGCTACGCGACAAGGACATCGTTGCCGTCATCGAGGCCATGAAAGGGCGCATCGACCACTGGCTGCCCTGCACCCTGGACGGCACGCGCGCAGCCCAGGCAGATGACCTGGCAAAAATGCTGACGGAATGTGGCATCCCGGGCACGCTGCCCACCTTCGACACGCCTTGCCTGGCCTTCCAGCACGCCCGAAAGCAGGCGGGTGAAAATGATAGAATCCTCGTCTTCGGATCCTTTCTGACCGTCGCCGCCATCATGCAGCTTCTCCGCACCTCTTCAGTCCCTACCTCCGCCTGAACTGCCGAAACGATCTCAGAATCCGGTGATCCCCTAATAAAGCGTAACGTAAAGCCCTCCCCCGCACACGGCACGAACGGCATGGCAGACAAAGCCCCAGACCCGCAAACCCATACCGAATCCAGCCCGGCTTCGGCAGTCACGGCCGGCAAAGGCAACGATCCCCGGCTGGACATGAAAAAACGTGCCCGTCGGCGACTGGTCGGTGCCATTGCCCTGGCACTGCTGGCCATCATCGTCCTGCCCATGGTCATGGACCAGGAGCCCCGGCCGGCGGCCTCGAACGTCCAGATCCGCATCCCCAGCCAGGATCCCGGCAGCAACACCGTAATCTCCCGCATCACCCCCGGCACCCCTGCGCCCAATATTCCCGCAGCGGCACCGGCTGCCCCCTCCACCGACGATGAAGTCCCCTCGGCAGACGAAGCCGCTGCCCACAGCCAGGCCGCCGCCGAGCCCGCCGGGGCCAATGTCACTCCTGCCACCCCTGCCACCGCAGCGAAACCCACCGAAAACAAAAAGCCCTCCCCCCCGGAACCTGGCCACGACGACAAGCCCGCTACAAAATCGGCAGAAACCGAACGTGCCGAAGCCATTCTCAACGACGAACGCTGGATCATCCAGCTCGGTGCCTACCAGAATGCTGGCAACGTGAAACTGTTGCAAAGCAAGATCAAGGAACTGGGCTACGCCGTGTTCACAGAAAAAATCGACACCCCCAACGGTACACGTATCCGTGTGCGCTGCGGCCCCTTCGCCAGTCGCGATGCGGCTGAAAAAGCCCAGCTGCGACTGAAAAAAATTGCCGCCGGAGGCCCCGGCGGTGGCACGGTGGCACAAGTGAAATAAGCCTGTATGGGCGACCTGACCTGGTTTGACGGCATCGTTCTGGGCGTCGTCCTCATCTCTGCACTACTCGGTGCCTGGCGCGGGGTCGTCAGCGAAGTGCTGGCCCTGTGTGCCTGGGTAGCCGCCTTCCTCGCCGCCCGCGCCTGGGGCGGTGCCACGGCCGCTGCCCCCATGCTACACGGCCTGGCAAACGACACCTTGCGCCAGGCCGCCGGATTCCTGCTGGTCTTCATCACCACCCTGATCCTCTTCGCCCTGCTGCGCCTGTTGCTGACCAGCCTGCTGCGTGCCATCGGGCTGGGCTTGACGGATCGACTGCTGGGCACTGTCTTCGGCCTGGCACGCGGTCTGCTGGTCGTCTGGACCGGCGTGCTGCTGGCCGGCCTGACCGCTCTGCCCAGACAAGCCTGGTGGCACGAGGCCTGGCTGTCGCCGCCCCTGGAAACCGCCGTCATTGCCAGCAAACCCTGGCTGCCCGCATCATTGGCTCAGAAAATCCATTTTCGCGCCGCCCCCGCAGCGCATCTTCAACCCAATCCTTACCCTTACCTTTACGGACAGGCGGTGACGCAATGTGCGGAATCATTGGTGTAGTCGCAAACTCCCCGGTCGGCCAGCTGCTCTATGACGGCCTGCAAGTGCTGCAACACCGTGGTCAGGATGCCGCCGGCATCGCCACGGCAGAAAGCGGCCGCTTTCACATGCACAAAGGCTCCGGCATGGTGCGCGACGTGTTTCGTACCCGCAACATGCGCAACCTGCTGGGCAACTGGGGCATCGGCCACTGTCGCTACCCGACGGCCGGTTCGGCACAAAACGCGGCGGAAGCCCAGCCGTTTTACGTCAACTCCCCCTTCGGCCTGGTGCTGGCGCACAACGGTAACCTGACCAACTCGGCCCAGCTCAGGAAAGACATGTTCCTGCAGGACCTGCGCCACATGAACACCAATTCCGACTCGGAAGTGCTGCTCAATGTGCTGGCCCACGAACTGCAGGCCGCCTCGACCCAATACCAGGTCGATGCCGAAACCATCTTCAAGGCCGTTGCTGGCGTGCATCGCCGGGTACGCGGCGCTTATGCCGTCGTCACCATGATTGCCGGCTACGGGCTGTTGGCCTTCCGCGATCCTTACGGCATCCGCCCGCTCATCATCGGCCGCAACCAGACCGAAGCCGGCATGGAATACATGGTTGCCTCGGAAAGTGTCGCCCTCGACACGCTGGGCTTCAAGGTGATGCGCGATGTCGCCCCCGGTGAAGCCGTGCTCATCGACCGCCAGGGCAATTTTGTCAGCCGCCAGTGTGCCGAACGTACCGTACATGCCCCCTGTATTTTCGAATTCGTCTATCTGGCACGCCCGGACTCACTGATCGACGGCATCTCGGTGTACGAAACCCGGCTGAAGATGGGCGACTTCCTGGCCGACAAGATCAAGCACACCCTGCCCCACCTGCAGATCGACTCCGTCATCCCGATTCCCGATTCAAGCCGGCCAGCCGCCATGGAACTGGCACAGCGTCTGGGTTTGCCCTACCGCGAAGGCTTCGTCAAAAACCGCTACATCGGCCGCACCTTCATCATGCCCGGCCAAACCCAGCGCAAGAAATCGGTACGCCAGAAACTCAACGCCATCGGCATGGAATTCAAGGGCAAAAACGTGCTGCTGGTCGATGACTCCATCGTGCGCGGCACCACCAGTCGTGAGATCGTCACCATGGCACGCGATGCCGGTGCCCGTAACGTCTATTTCGCCTCGGCCGCACCTCCGGTACGCCACGCCAATGTCTATGGCATCGACATGCCAACCCGTACCGAGCTGATCGCCAGCGACCGCAGCGACGAACAGATCCGCCACGAAATCGGCGCCGATGCCCTGATCTACCAGGACCTTGACGACCTCAAGGCGGCCCTGCGTGCCGTCAATCCAGCCATCACCCATTTCGAAGCCTCCTGCTTCGATGGTCACTACATCACCGGCGACATCAGCAGCGAATATCTCTGCGACCTCGAAAGCGAACGCAGCAATACTGCCAAAACCCGCGACGAAGAACACGAAACCGGGCAACTCGACCTCAACCTCGGCAATCCGGAATAAGACAAGCCATGAATCAGGAACACCAGGAACACCAAACTCGCGATTATGACTTCGACACCCTAGCCGTGCGTGCCGGCCAGCAGCGCAGCCAGTTCAACGAACACTCTGAAGCGCTCTACCTCACCTCCAGCTTCGTCTTCAACAGCGCAGCACAAGCCGCCGCCCGCTTTTCCGGTGCCGAGCCCGGCAATGTCTATTCACGCTTCTCCAATCCCACCGTCTCCATGTTGCAGGATCGCCTGGCAGCACTGGAAGGCGCGGAAAGCTGCGTGGCCACCGCCTCCGGCATGTCGGCCATCCTGTCGACCATCATGGCCCTGCTCAAGGGGGGCGACCACATCGTAGCCTCACAGAGCATCTTCGGTGCCACCCAGCAACTGTTCGGCAACATCCTGCCGAAATTCGGCATCGACACCACCCTCGTTGCCGGCGTCGACGCCGAAGCCTTCCGTGCCGCACTGCGCCCCAATACCCGGCTCGTCTTCATCGAAACCCCCTCGAATCCGCTGATGGCCGTCTTCGACATCGCCGCCATTGCCACAGTCGCCCACGAGCACGGTGCGCTGCTGGCCGTCGACAACTGCTTCTGCACCCCAGCCCTGCAAAAACCGCTGGCTCTCGGAGCCGATCTGGTGATCCACTCCGCCACCAAATATCTCGATGGCCAAGGGCGCGTCCTCGGGGGTGCCGTGTGTGCCAACCAGACCCTGGGAGAAGAAATCTACAAATTCCTGCGCACCACCGGTGCCACGCTGTCCGCCTTCAATGCCTGGATCATCCTCAAAGGTCTGGAAACCCTGAACCTGCGCATGCAGGCACAGTCTGCCCGCGCCCAGCAGCTGGCCCAATGGCTCGAAGCCCAGCCACAGGTGACGCGCGTCCACTACCCCGGCCTGTCCTCGCACCCGCAGTACGCCCTGGCGGCGCGCCAGCAATCCGGCCCGGGCGCCATCCTCTCCTTCGAAGTCAAAGGAGAGCGCGCCGCCGCCTGGCGTGTTGTCGATCATTGCCGGCTGCTGTCGATCACCGCCAATCTCGGCGACACCAAAACCACCATCACCCACCCGGCCAGCACCACCCACGGCCGTATCAGCCCGGAAGCCCGCGCCGCCTCCGGCATCACCGAAGGGCTGCTGCGCATCGCCGTCGGCCTGGAAGACCTAGAAGACCTGCAAGATGACCTGCTGCGCGGTTTGCAGGCATAACAGGGGCAACACAACCTGACATCATCACCGGAACCAGAAATCCAGCACACTTCCGTTCCCCAAAAAATGGTCATTGTCCGGCTACAATGACCCTCGCCATCGCACCCCAAGCACCTGAATCGCCCCATATCCACGCCACACACGCAGGGAAGGCCACACATGGATGCTCCAGAAAAAGCCTCATCGCCCATCTACGTCACCCAGCCTTTCCTGCCGCCGCTGGACGAATTCACCCCCCTGCTGGAAGCCATCTGGAACAGCAAGGTTCTGACCAATGGCGGCCCCTTTCACCAGCAGTTTGAAACCGCGCTCTGCAACTATCTCGGCGTCCAGCACCTCTCGCTGTTTACCAACGGCACCCTGGCCCTGGTCACGGCATTGCAAGCGCTACGCATCACCGGCGAGGTCATCACCACGCCCTTCTCTTTCGTCGCCACGACCCACTCCATGCTGTGGAACGGCATCACGCCGATCTTCGTCGACATCGACCCCGATACCCTGAACATCGATCCCGAGCGGCTGGAAGCCGCCATCACACCGCGCACCACCGCCATCCTGCCGGTGCATTGCTACGGCATCCCCTGTCATGTCGACGCCATCCAGCGTATCGCCGACAACTACAACCTGAAGGTCATCTATGACGCCGCCCATGCCTTCGGAGTGCAGTATCACGACGAACCCCTGCTCGGTCATGGCGACCTGTCCGTACTCAGCTTCCACGCCACCAAAATTTTCAACACCTTCGAAGGCGGCGCCATAATTTGCCCCAATGGCAAGATCAAGCAGCACATCGACCACCTGAAAAATTTTGGCATCGTCGACGAAATCACCGTCGCCGCCCCTGGCATCAACGGCAAGATGAGCGAGTTCCAGGCCGCCCTGGGACTGCTGCAACTGAAATACATGCCCGAAATCCTCGACCGCCGCGCCGCCATCGTCCAGCGCTACCTGACCGTACTCGCCGAGATTCCCGGCATCCGCTGCATCACACCACCCGCCGGCACCCGCAGCAACCACGCCTATTTCCCCATCCTGGTCGAAGCCGGCTACCCACTCTCACGCGATGCCCTGTTCCTGCGTCTCAAGGAAAGCAACATCCATCCCCGGCGTTATTTCTACCCGCTGATCAGCAGCATGCCCATGTACCGTGGCCTGCCCTCGGCCATTCCGGAACGCCTGCCGGTCGCGCACGACATCGCCCGCAAGGTACTGTGTCTGCCGCTTTACCCCGACCTGCCAACGGCCGATCTGGAACTCATCCTGCGCATCCTGAAAAATCCCTGATGAATACGAATACAACCGACCACAAGGTAACCGACGCAAGGTAGCCGCCCCGTGAATATCCTGATCTTTCCTGCCAGTTTTGCCGAAGGCACTTTCATCGCCGACCAGGCCATCGGACGTGGTGACTTCGTCATTGGCGCCGCCTCCGTTGCCGTCAGCGAAGAAGAACGCCAGCACTTCTCCCTCTGGGTCGAACTTCCCTTCATCACCGATCCGGCATTTGAAGAAGCGCTGGCTCAACTGCTGTACCAGCATGCCATCAGCGCCATCCACGCCCCGCACCCCGTCGTCTGGACAACACTGCGCGCACTGCTCCCCAGACGGCATCCGGAAATCACGCTGCTCAACGACAGCCCCGCCGAACAACGCCTCTTTCCGCTGCGTTGCGCCGAGCAGCAGCGCCACAGCCTGCCCTTTCAGTTACCCGGTCTGCCGCCAACCCTGTCCGTTCCCGCCTGGCTGAGCACGGCGCTGCCGCTGGCGCTGCACCATCTACCCGGTCAGAGCCCGGCAGAAAAACTCGCCCTCATGGCTGGCCTGGCATATGGCGGAGTCGCCGGCGATCTCGTCGAAATCGGCTCGCTCTGGGGTCGCTCCGCCTATGCCCTGGCGCTGGCCTGCATCCGGGAAGGCATCGGCCCCGTCCTGTGCGTCGATCCCTGGCAATCGAGCGCCTACCAGCAATCCGACTCGCATGCACTGCTCGCCGCAGCCTCGGACAGTCTGGATGCCGAAGCCTCCTATCGTTACTTCATCGCCAACCTGGCCCCCTTTGCCGGCACGCGCTGCAACTATCTGCGCGGATACTCGACAGAAGCCGCCGAAATTTACCGCAGCCAGCGCGAAATCCGCTCCGAATGTTATGGCAGCACCCGCTACAGCGGGCGCATTGCCCTGCTGCATATCGACGGCAATCACGACTACGCCGCCGTCATCGCCGACCTCGCAGCCTGGACCCCGCTGCTGCAACCCGGCGGCTGGCTGATCCTCGACGACTACTGCTGGCCCTTCGGCGACGGTCCGCGTCGGGCAGCCGATGCGTGGTGCCGGCAGCATGTCGAACTTATCGAATGCGCCTTCTGCGCCTTCGGCAGCCTGTGGCTGCTGCTCAAGGAATGAACGTCGGGGCAGGTACATGAAACTGGCCATCATGCAGCCTTATTTCCTGCCCTACATCGGCTATTTCCAGCTGATCGCGGCAGCCGACTGCTTCATCGTCTATGACCAGATCAAATACACCAAAAAGGGCTGGATCAACCGCAATCGTCTGCTGCTCAATGGTGCTGCCGCCACGTTCTCGCTCCCCCTGAAAAACGACCCCGACCATCTCTCTGTCGTACAGCGCCACCTTGCCGCCGACTTCAACCGCAGCAAGCTGCTCAACCAGTTCCGGGGTGCCTATCAACGTGCGCCCTGCTTCAACCAAATCTACCCCCTGCTTGAACGCATCATCCGTCATGACGACGACAACCTGTTCCGCTATCTTCACCACTCGATCCGCGAAATCTGCGCCTATCTCGCCATCGACACCGAAATCTGCATCTCGTCGACAGTAGACATCGACCACGACCTGAAGGCACAGTACAAAGTCATCGCCCTGTGCCAGGCCATGCACGCTGACGAATACATCAACCCCATCGGCGGGCTGGAGCTGTACGATCGTGCCGACTTCCTGTCACACGGCATCCGGCTGAACTTCCTAAAATCCTGGCTGAGCGAGTACCCACAGCACGGTGCCCCCTTCGTCCCGGGGCTATCCATCATCGATGTTTTGATGTTCAATTCACCCGACACCGCGCGACAACGCATCCACTCCGACTTCGAGATCCTTTGAATGACGTTCCACTGGAAAAAACTGGGCAAGGTCTTTACCCCACAGGAAATCACCGACCGCCCCTGGCTCAAGGAATTTGCCCAGGCACCCTGCGCCCTGGTGCTGGAGGACCGGGTACGCATCTATTTCTCCTGCCGCCCACCCGCAGACGCCCAAGGGCGATATGTCAGCTATTCTGCCTGGGTCGATCTGGATCGCCAGAACCTGTCCCGTATCCTGGCCGTCGCCGAGCAGCCCATCCTGCCCTTGGGAAACACGGGGGAGTTCGATGAATTCGGCACCTATCCCGTTTCCGTCATTCGTGATGCCGACAAAATACATGCTTACTACGGTGGCTGGACGCGCTGTGAATCCGTCCCTTTCAATGTGGCCATCGGCATGGCCACAAGCCATGATGGTGGCCTGACCTTCCAAAAGGCAGGAGCCGGCCCGGTGTTGAGCTACAGTCCAGATGAGCCCTTTGTCCTGAGTGGGCCAAAAATCCGCCGCTTCAACGGACAATGGCAACTGTTCTACATTGCCGGACAAAAATGGAAAATGGTCGATGGCCGCGCCGAACCCGTCTACAAAATCCGCCTGGCCACCTCCCGGGATGGCATCCACTGGCAGCAGCACGGCCACAACCTGATTGAAAACCGCATCGAAGATGACGAAGCCCAGGCCAGTCCGGATGTCTTCTACGCCAATGGAAAATTCCACATGTTCTTCTGCTACCGCTACAGCAGTCATTACCGTGGCAAAGATCACGGCTACCGTATCGGCTATGCCTCAAGCAGCAATCTGACACATTGGCAGCGCGACGACAGCAAGGCCGGTATCGACATATCGACTCAAGGATGGGATGCCGAAATGATCAGCTACCCCCATGTTTTCGAAGTAGATGGAAAAATCTATCTGGCTTATCTCGGTGACCAGGTCGGGCGTTATGGCTTTGGTCTGGCAGAACTTTCTGGAACACTGGAATAATCATGCAGTGGCAAAAGCTCGGCAGAATATTCAACCCAGGGGATCATCTGCTGCCCAATGGCTGCAAGCAATTTGCCCAGTCCCCCCAGGCTCTGGTCTTCGACCATTTCGTGCGTATCTATTTCTCCACACGCGCACTCGACCCGGGTAACGGCAAATTCCTCAGCCATATTGCTTTTGCCGACTTCAGCAAAGACTTTCGCAACCTCTTCCAGGTATCATCCGCCACGGTTCTACCCCTTGGCGCACTTGGCTGCTTTGATGAACATGGTATTTTTCCCATCAGCCCCCTGCGTGACGGAGCGCGCATTCTTGCCTACACCACCGGCTGGAGCCGACGCATCTCGGTCTCGGTTGAAACAGGCATCGGCCTGGTCATCAGCCACGATCAGGGTCAGACCTTCCAACGCTTAGGCAACGGCCCCATCCTGTCCTCATCACTACATGAGCCGTATCTGGTCGGTGATGCCTTTGTCAGAAAATTCGATCAAACCTGGCACATGTGGTACATCTTCGGAACCCACTGGAAATCCTACGCCCCGGACATGCCGCCAGATCGTACCTACAAGATCGGCCATGCCACCTCGCCGGATGGCCTGAACTGGCATCGCCAGGGACAACCCGTCATTGCCGACCAGCTCGGTCACGACGAAAGCCAGGCACTGCCCACCGTCATCCAGATTAACAATCGCTATCACATGTTTTTTTGCTATCGCGAATCCTTCGACTTCAGGCAAACCAGGGGACGCGGTTACCGTATTGGCCACGCTTGGTCAGAAGACCTGGTGCGCTGGATACGGGATGATGAACACCCGAAGTTATGTGGTACCGCCGACGACTGGGACAGCGATATGCAGTGCTATCCCAATGTCTTTGCCTGTGATGACCGAATATTCCTGCTCTACAACGGCAACGAATTTGGCCGTCATGGTTTTGGCCTGGCCGAGCTGATTCCATGAGTGCCGGTACCTTGGGCTGCAATCAGGCTCGTCCCGAACAGATCCTTGCCCATCTCCGGCATTGCGATTCTGCGTTCACCCCTCCCCTCAGTACGCGGCTGGACATTACCGCCTACGCCAACAAAATCACCACCCATGCCCAGCGTCTAGAATACTGGGACGACAACGAACTGGTTGGTTTGATTGCAGTCTATCTCGACCCGCCAAAACACAGCGCCTTCATCACCAATGTCAGCATCCTGCCCGACCATCAGGGCCGCGGTATCGCCTCGCGCCTGCTGGAATTCTGCCTCCAGCAAGCACGTCAGCAGGATTGCCAGTGCATCACCCTGGAAGTGGCAACGGCCAATCATGCTGCCATCCATCTGTACTACAAGCATGGGTTTACCTGCATGGAACCCTGCCCGTCACCGAGCACCACCCGAATGACCATGAACCTTGATCCGGAGCCCATGATGCCGCGCGATTTCAATCAAGAAACCAGTGATACCGCCGATCACCGCTACGCCTATTCATTTGATTTTGACGTCATGCATCCCTTCATGATGCGCACCTTCCAGCCTTTTTTCCGACCAGGAAGCCTGCTGGAGCTAGGCAGCTATCAGAGCGATTTCACCCGCCGTTTCCTGCAACATTTCACCGACATCACCTGTGTGGAAGCCTCCGCTGACGCACTTCAGGAAGCCCGCCAGCGACTCGGTACGCAGGCACAGTTCATCCATGCCACCTTCGAGCAGGTCAGCCTGCCACGTCGCTACGACAACATCGTCCTGACCCACGTCCTCGAACATCTCGACGACCCCGTCCGCATCCTCAAGCGAATCAATGACGAATGGCTGGCGGATGATGGCCATTTCTTTCTGGTCTGCCCCAATGCCAACGCCCCTTCACGCCAGATCGCCGTCAAGATGGGGCTGATCAGCCACAACGCGGCCGTCACGCCAGCAGAATCGGCGCACGGCCACCGCATCACCTACACCCTGGACACCCTGGAATGCGATGCCGTCGCCGCCGGTCTAAGGGTAGTACATCGCTCGGGAATATTCTTCAAGGCACTGGCAAACTTCCAGTGGGACCGGCTGCTGCAAACCGACATCATCTCTCCTGAATATCTCGAAGGCTGCTATCAGCTGGGCCAGGTTTATCCGGATCTCTGTGCCAGCATCTTCCTGCTGTGCGAGCGTGGTTCCTCTACTGCTTGAGCTCATCAACCTCACGCTCACCTCACGCTCATGAGGTTGCCAACCACCGCAGCCACATGTCGCGATAAGCCGCCTCGAGATTCCGGGTAATGCCAGCCGCATTGCAAACCGTTTGCTGCATCCGCGGCCGCAGGCTTTGCCGTATCTGATTCAATGCCGGCAAATCTGCCACGACCTCCAGAGCACGCTGCACATACGCATCCTCGCTCGCCGTCACGAACGAATCCAGCCCCACATAACCCATGATTGCCGCCCCGGCACGGGCAGCACTGCCCATCCCCACCAAAGTTATGACCGGCACCCCCATCCACAATGAATTCAATGTACTGGTTGACCCGGGATAAGGAAAAGGATCCAGCCCCAAATCGATCTGCTGATGCGTTGCCAGATAGCCCTGTATCGACATTCTGGGCTGCAGGATGAGCCTGTCCTCCGGGATGCCGGCTCGCTGACACATCCCTAGCAGCGAAGCACGTGCGGTGTCATTGATCACATTTCCCAGCATCAGTTGCGCATGAGGCAAGGCGGTCAGAATGCGTCCCCAGACATTCAACACATTCTGATTGAGCTTGTTTGGCGTATTCAGAGAAGCCAACACCAGCCTGCCCGAGCGTAATGCCGGCAGCTCACCGACTTCTATCGTCCATGACTCCGGATGAAAAGGAATATTGCTGCCGGGCAGACGGATCAGCTGCTCACTATGGAAACGCTCCGTCATCCCGGGAGGATCCAGATAGGCATCCGTGATGCGGTAGTCCATGGCCGTCAGCCCCGTGGTTCCTGCAAAGCCCATCCAGGTCGCCTGCACCGGCGCAGGCTTGCGGGCAAAAGTCATCAGCCGGTTGTAGGCCGTATGCCCTGACAGATCCACCAGGATATCGATCTGATCCGCACGGATCCGTTCGGCCAGCGCCTCGTCCGTCATGAAGGAGCAGGGGATCCAGTGATCCGCATGTGCCTTCAGACGCTCCGTCATGTCGTCATGCTTGTCGAAGTTGTAGTAGCAGAATACTTCAACCTGCGTCTTGTCATGATGCATCAAAATCGGCTCAATATAGCTGGCCACAGGGTGGTAGTAAAAATCACCCGAAACATAACCCAGCCTCAAACGGCGCTGTGGCTCCCGCAAGCGCTCATGCTGCCGCCAATACTGCCGCAGCGGTGCTTCGACGATGTTCGCATAGTAACGACACTCGGCCCACTGATCTTCCATTGAATAACGGGGTGAGCGTTGCATCTGGAAAAGGATGCCACTGTGGGCATACCCAGAATCTGGCTTGATAGACAACGCCTTCCGCAGCAGTTTCATCCCCTCATCATCTCGGCCGGACAAAAACGCCACCCGCCCCAATCCGACGTAGGATTCATACAAATCCGGCTGTAGCTGTATTGCCTGATTGAAGCAGATCTCTGCCTCATCCCAAGCCACCAGATTGAGATAAGCCACGCCCAGGTTATTGTAGGCTTCAGCAAAATCTGGCCGATGCCGGATGGCCTGCTGATACGCCATCACCGCCTTGTCGTTCTCACCCTGACGATCGAAACCAGCCCCCAGCTGGAAGTGCGCCTCGGCATATTTCGGCCGGATTTCGACCGCACGCTGATAGCAATCCATCGCCTCATCGAGATTACCCTGTTCCTCGAGCAGACGTCCCAGATTACGCCAGGCATCGACATGCTGCGGATTCTGATGCAAAACCACACGATAGGAAGCCACAGCCGCATCTCCCTGACCACGCTCCTGCAACACGACAGCCAGATCGTACTGCGCCTGGGCAAAGCCCGGGTTGAGGGCAACGGCCTGGCGGAAGCTGTGTTCGGCCTCGGTCAGTTGTCCGGCCTGATACTGCATGTTGCCCAGATTGCTGTGGTACAGCGCACTGGCCGGATTCGCCCGGATGGCCAAAGCTACCAGCTCCAGCGCTGCCTTATGGTCGCCCAGACGGTGCGCCACAACCCCCATCTGGTGCAGGGCTTCGGCGTGTTGCGGGTTGCCTTGCAGGATACTTTCCAGGCAGGCAATGGCTTGTGGCCAGTCCTGGGCGGCCTGATGTTGCATGGCCTGTTGGAGTAGCCGTGCTTCTTCTGCACTCTGGCTGGGTTGTCCCAGTGGGACAGCGGTGCCGGTGCCGGCTATCGCGCTCTGGCGGCAGCAGTGTTTGGCTTTCTTGCCGCTGCCGCAGGGGCAGGCGTCGTTGCGACCGGGTTTTTTCATGACTGAGTAGTACTGGCTGCCGTTTCGTGATTATGGGGCCCTTTGCGCTGACACCAGTGCTGCCACATGTCGCGATAAGCCGCCTCGAGATTCCGGGTGATGCCGGCTGCATCACAGACGGTTTGCTGCATCTTTGGCCGCAGGCTTTGCCGGATACGGTTCAGGGCGGGCAAGTCGGCGACAATCTCCAGGGTGCGTTGCAGGTATTCTTCTTCGCTGTGGGTGATGAATTGCTCCAGCCCGACCATACCCATGGTGGCGACACCGCAGCGGGCAGCGGCGTTGTCGCCGGCCAGGGTGATGACGGGCACACCCATCCAGAGGGAATGGTAGGTGCTGGTGGCGCCAGGGAAAGGAAAGGGGTCGAGTCCGAGGTCGATCTGCTGGTGCAACGCCAGGTAGTCGGACATGGACATACGCGCGTGCAAAATCAGCCGTTCTTCGGGGACGCCAACTTCCTGGAACAGGTCGAGCAGCCGTTGCCGGATGAGGGGGTCGGTGACGTTGCCGAGCATCAGGCGGGCTTGTGGCAGGGCGGCCAGAATGCGCCCCCACAGCCGGGCAACCTGGGGGTTGATCTTGTTGAGGGTGTTGAGGGACGAGAGGGTGAGCTGGCCGCTGCTCAGGGCGGGCAGTTCGTTGACTGCGGGGGCGCAGGCTTCGGGGCTGAAGGGCACGTTGCTGCCGGGCAACCGGATCAGTTGTTCGCTGTGATAGCGCTCGCTCAGCCCGGGCGGGTCCATGTAGTGGTCGGTGATGCGATAGTCCATCGCCGTCAGACCCGTGGTTCCTGCAAAACCAATCCAGGTCGCCTGCACCGGCGCTGGCTTGCGGGCAAAGGTCATCAGCCGGTTGTGCGCCGTGTGCCCCGACAGATCCACCAGAATGTCGATCTGATCCGCCCGGATCCGCTCGGCCAGCACATCATCCGTCATGAAGGAACAGGGAACCCAGTGATCCGCGTAACCCTTCAGCCGCGCCGTCACTTCGTCCTGCTTGTCAAGGTTGTAGTAACAAAACACCTCAAACTGCTTCTTGTCGTGATGACGCAAGATCGGCTCAATGTAATTGGCCACCGAGTGATAGTAAAAATCGCCGGAAACATAACCGATGCGCAACCGCCGCGCCACATCACGGACATTATCGTGTGGCCGCCAGTCGATACGCCGAGGCTGCTCGATCTGCCTCACGAAAGCAGCATATTCGGCAAACACCTGGGCAGCCGTATAACGCTGCGAGCGCTGCATGAGAAACACCAGGCTGCTGTAGGCATCCACATAATCCGGCTTGGCAGCAATGGCCTTCCTGAAACAGGCCACTGCCTGTTCTTCATCCGCCCAGGACTGTGCAACCTTGCCCAGCCCAAACCACGCCGGTGCAAAATCCGGCCGCAGACGCAAGGCTTCATGAAAACAAGCTTCAGCCAATGTCCGACGATCCTGGCGTACATCCAGAATCACTGCCTCATCCTGGTAAATGAATCCAAGATTGCTGCGCACCTCGTGCAAATCCGGCTGATAGCGCAATGCACTACGAAATGCTGTCTCAGCCTCGACCAGCCGCCCCTGTTTGTACAGGCAGTTGCCCAGCAGACCATGGCATAACGCATCCTGTGGCAGCTCCACCAGCGCGCGCTGAAAGCAGGTCGTCGCCTCGACTAATTGCCCTGCACCCTCCAGCAACATACCAAGATTACGCCACGCCTGAGCATGCCGAGGTGCCTGTGCCACGGCAGCCCGGTAATGGCGAATGGCATCCTCCCTGCGTCCATTTTTTTCCAGCACGACAGCCAGATCGTACTGCGCCTGGGCAAAGCCCGGGTTGAGGGCAACGGCCTGGCGGAAGCTGTGTTCGGCCTCGGTCAGTTGTCCGGCCTGATACTGCATGTTGCCCAGATTGCTGTGGTACAGCGCACTGGCCGGATTCGCCCGGATGGCCAAAGCTACCAGCTCCAGCGCTGCCTTATGGTCGCCCAGACGGTGCGCCACAACCCCCATCTGGTGCAGGGCTTCGGCGTGTTGCGGGTTGCCTTGCAGGATACTTTCCAGGCAGGCAATGGCTTGTGGCCAGTCCTGGGCGGCCTGATGTTGCATGGCCTGTTGGAGTAGCCGTGCTTCTTCTGCACTCTGGCTGGGTTGTCCCAGTGGGACAGCGGTGCCGGTGCCGGCTATCGCGCTCTGGCGGCAGCAGTGTTTGGCTTTCTTGCCGCTGCCGCAGGGGCAGGCGTCGTTGCGACCGGGTTTTTTCATGACTGAGTAGTACTGGCTGCCGTTTCGTGATTATGGGGCCCTTTGCGCTGACACCAGTGCTGCCACATGTCGCGATAAGCCGCCTCGAGATTCCGGGTGATGCCGGCTGCATCACAGACGGTTTGCTGCATCTTTGGCCGCAGGCTTTGCCGGATACGGTTCAGGGCGGGCAAGTCGGCGACAATCTCCAGGGTGCGTTGCAGGTATTCTTCTTCGCTGTGGGTGATGAATTGCTCCAGCCCGACCATACCCATGGTGGCGACACCGCAGCGGGCAGCGGCGTTGTCGCCGGCCAGGGTGATGACGGGCACACCCATCCAGAGGGAATGGTAGGTGCTGGTGGCGCCAGGGAAAGGAAAGGGGTCGAGTCCGAGGTCGATCTGCTGGTGCAACGCCAGGTAGTCGGACATGGACATACGCGCGTGCAAAATCAGCCGTTCTTCGGGGACGCCAACTTCCTGGAACAGGTCGAGCAGCCGTTGCCGGATGAGGGGGTCGGTGACGTTGCCGAGCATCAGGCGGGCTTGTGGCAGGGCGGCCAGAATGCGCCCCCACAGCCGGGCAACCTGGGGGTTGATCTTGTTGAGGGTGTTGAGGGACGAGAGGGTGAGCTGGCCGCTGCTCAGGGCGGGCAGTTCGTTGACTGCGGGGGCGCAGGCTTCGGGGCTGAAGGGCACGTTGCTGCCGGGCAACCGGATCAGTTGTTCGCTGTGATAGCGCTCGCTCAGCCCGGGCGGGTCCATGTAGTGGTCGGTGATGCGATAGTCCATCGCCGTCAGACCCGTGGTTCCTGCAAAACCAATCCAGGTCGCCTGCACCGGCGCTGGCTTGCGGGCAAAGGTCATCAGCCGGTTGTGCGCCGTGTGCCCCGACAGATCCACCAGAATGTCGATCTGATCCGCCCGGATCCGCTCGGCCAGCACATCATCCGTCATGAAGGAACAGGGAACCCAGTGATCCGCGTAACCCTTCAGCCGCGCCGTCACTTCGTCCTGCTTGTCAAGGTTGTAGTAACAAAACACCTCAAACTGCTTCTTGTCGTGATGACGCAAGATCGGCTCAATGTAATTGGCCACCGAGTGATAGTAAAAATCTGCAGAAACATAACCGATTTTCAGACGACGCTGCCCATCCGCGACATTGACATGCGGCAGCCAGTGCGCCCTCAAAGGAGTTTCGATCATGCCCGCATACTTCGCGCTCTCGAGCCACAGCTCCTGGCTGGAGAACTCTGGTGAGCGCTGCATCTGGAACAGGATGGCGCTACGGATCGCCCAGCCAGAATCCGGCTTGATGGCCAATGCTTTCTTCATCAGACGAACGGCCTCTCCCCCATCGCCTGATGTCATGGCCAGCCTGCCCAGACCCACATAAGGCATGGGCAATTCCGGATTCAGGCTAACCGCCTGATCGAAGCACACCCGGGCATCCGCCAGTTGTCCCAGAAAAATACAGACGGCTCCAAGGTTGTTGTATGCCTCGGCAAATGACGGCTGGCAACGGACGGCCTGCTGATACGCCCGAGCCGCCTCCTCGAGCTTGCCCTGCTTCTCGTAGCCTGCGCCCAGCTGGAAATAACCCTCGGCATAACACGCCTGGCCTGCGTCGACCGAGCGCTGGTAACAGGACATGGCTTCGTCCAGTTCCCCACGCTCCTCCAGCAGACGGCCCAGATTGCGCCAGGCATCCGGATTGTTCGGCCGCAGGCGCAACGTTTCACGATATTCCCGGATGGCCTCGTCCTGCCGCGCTGTCTCGAACAACACCATCGCCAGATCGTTATGCACCGAGGCATACGCCGGATCCAATGCCAACGCCTGACGAAAACTGTGCTCCGCCGCCCCCAACTGCCCGGCCTGATACTGCATGTTGCCCAGATTGCTGTGGAACTGGGGATTGCCCGGCTGCAAGGACAGGGCATGCGCCAGCAAGGTCATCGCCAGATCGTTGTCACCCAGATGATGTGCCGCCACCCCCATCCAATGCAACGCATCCGCATGCTCCGGATTGCGCTGCAAAATCGTCTCCAGGCAACGAACTGCCTGCGGCCAGTCCTGGGCCGCCTGAAAGTCAAGCGCCTGCTGCAACAGCCGGCACTCCTCATCCGCCCATGCCGCCACTGGTGCCACTGGTGCCACTGGTGACGATGGCGATGATGATGGTGACCCACAGCAATGCTTGGCTTTCTTGCCGCTACCACATGGGCAGGGATCATTACGACCGGTTTTGCTCATGAAATCCTTCGTTTTTATACCCGGAAACGGCACCCATGGCAGAAAGCACGCTGCGCACCACATCGCACAGCGCAATATACGCGAGAGCAACACAGCGCGAAAAGCCTCCCTACAAAACTGGTACAATCGCTACTGCTTTTTCCTGTACTCTGTACTCTGTGCTATTACCCTGCGTCCTGCCGCCGTTTCATGGAAATCCGTACATTTGACACACACGATCTGCGATGCGCCCTGGCCGATGGCTGGGCCATCGCCCATCGCACGCGCTACGTCAGCAGCCTCTACGCCGCCCTCTTCGTCCTAGCCGGTGCAGCCATCCTGGCCACCCTGCTCCTGCAAGGCTTTACCCCCTTCATCATCGCCGCCGCCGGTGCCTTCATGCTGATCGGCCCGGTCATCCTAGCCGGCTTTTTTGGCATCGCCCGCGCCGACGAACAAGGCCGCTCGGCCAATCTTGGCAGCCTCATGGCCGGCTTTACCGAAGCCTCCAGCGCCATCTGGGTCATCGCCCTGGTCTGCGCCCTGCTGTTCATGATTTTTGTTACCGATGCCGCCATCCTCTACAGCTACATGGTTGGACGCACCCCCGTCTGGCTGAGCGGTATCGACCTGGCGCACACGGGTGTCCGCACTTTTCTGGTCTGGGGAATGATTTCCGGTCTAGCCATTGCCGGCATGCTGTTCTGTGTGGCTGCCTTTTCAATCCCGCTGCTGTGCGAACATCGTGCCCACCTGGTTCAGGCCGTCGTCGCCAGCGTCCGTGCCACCTTTGGCAACCCGTTGCCGATGCTGGTCTGGGCGCTGCTGCTGGCCACCCTGACCATGGGCAGCATCCTGTTGCTACCGCTCCTGCTGCTGACACTGCCCTGGCTGGCGCACAGCAGCTACGCCCTCTACCGCCGGGTCTTCCCCCAGCCAGCCTGACGAACACCCGTCATTCACTCCCATCCGGCCCGGCCTGCGGCGTCAAGATCACCAGCGGAAAAATCCGCTCACTGCGGTCTGCCACCTCCTGCCAATACGGAAACACCTGCGTTAGCCGCGGCCACAAAACACTCCGCTCCTCATCCGTCGCCAGGCGCGCTCGCAAGGTTTGTGCCACACCCAGGCGCGTCACACGAACCTCCGGTTGTGCCCGGATATTCGATAGCCAGAGGGGATCACGGGGGTCGCCACCATTCGAGGCCACCAATATGATGCCTCCTTCCTCTTCCATATAAAACAACGGCTGGGTACGCGGCAACCCAGATTGTCGACCACATGTCGTCAGCAACAATACCGGCCGCCCGAGAAAACTGTTCCCCAGGCGTCCCCGGCTGATCCACAACAACCAGACATTACTGCGGGTAATCCATTTCTTGACCATGGCAAAGCGGCGAATCTGGCGTTCCGTATGCCGTTGCGTTACCCCACGCCGTATTTCGAGATCAATCGTCTCCCCCACAACAAACAGCCCCAGGATATTAGCCGTCACTTTCCTGACGAACGTCTTCATTCCCATCAAAAAGCTCCAAAAAACACAATACCCGCCCGCAGGATAGCCTGTATTCCTGTATTCCGCAGCAGCTCCAGGAAAACATCTGGGAAAACATCATGGCCATAAATCATTAATGACCACCCAGGCACCGCAAAAAATCAAGAACCAAAAAGCATCAAAAAAATAAACATCCTATTATCCGCCTCACATTTATGGAGATATACTACGCAATGGCGTGTAGCTTTTTCAAAACACAACCATCCATCATGAAACAGGCACGTCACCTATACCATTCCCCTGCACCAGAATATGAATCAGGAATCAGGCATTGTGGATTGCTGGATTGTGTTGTGCATTGTGCATTGTGCATTGTGCATTGTGCATTGAAAATTGCACCAATACCACGCCGCGCTACCATTGTTTCATTCAACCCACCCCTCAAGGAACCATCATGGAAACAAGCACCCAGATCCACTCCATTGACGAACAGATTGCGCAACTGACCCGACAAAAACAGGCACTGCTCGAGCAGACCCGCAGCAGTGATCTGGAAATCTGCAAACGCCTCATTCAGCAATACGGCTTTGGCAAATCCGAACTGGGTTTCATTGGCAAAGCTGGTACCTTGAAAAACAAAGCCCCTGGCAAAGGGGCGAAATATGTCAATCCGAACAACAAGGCCCAGACATGGAGCGGCCGCGGCCGCCAGCCAGGCTGGATGAAAGCCGCCTTGGCCAAGGGCATGACGGCAGAACAACTCCTCATCCAGCCCGGCGCCTGAACCTATCCCTGAGCAGCATTCCTCCAGGAACATCCCATGCCGGGGCCATCGGAGCTCATCAAAAAAGTGGTCAGCAACATGCTGGGCTTGATCGTCTATGGCGAAATGGGCGACATCGACAGCAAGCGCGGCATTACCACCCGACATACACGCAGCCAGGAACGGCGTTTCGCGATCGTCAAGAAACTCATCACGAAAACGAACGTCTGGCTGCTCCATGTCAGCAAGGGTCGTCTTGGCAACAGCTTTCTCGGCCGGCCAGTATTGCTGCTGACCACGCGCGGGCATAAATCCGGTCTGCCACGCACGCAACCCCTGTTCTATGTCGAAAATGGAGGGCGCATCATGCTGGTCGGCTCCAATGGCGGCAGCCCGGAGGACCCAGCCTGGGTACAGAATATCCGGACACATCCACAAGCAACCATCCGCCGGAACGGAGTCGCACAGACCATGCAGGTTCGCATCGCCGATGCCGAAGAAAAAGCCCGGCTGTGGCCGACGATGACGGTCGCCTTTCCTTACTGGCAGGAAGTCTCCGACCGCAGCACACGCGATTTTCCCGTCATCATCCTGGAGCCCGAAGCCATGCTGCCCCCGGAATCACCGCATGCCCGGACCACCCCATCTGCCTGAGCCATCCTGAACCATCGTTGCAGCAGAAAATCCGCCACAGCCACAATGTTCCGTTCCGTTCAGGCGGGTGACCGCCCCGTCCAGCGGGGTCGCAACTGGTGTTCGATCTCCAGCTGATCGAGCACTTTGGCCACCCCTTGATGCACGATGTCCATCACGCTCTGCGGCTGGTCATAAAACGCCGGCATCGGCGGCAAGATGCGGGCACCATAATCCGCTGCCCGCATCATCAGTTCGAGATGCCCTTTGTGTAGGGGAGTCTCACGCACCATCAGCAACAGCGGCCGCCGCTCCTTCAGCATCACGTCGGCAGCCCGGGCAATCAGCGTCCCTGAATACGAATTGGCGATGGCTGACAATGTCTTGATGCTGCACGGTGCAACGACCATGCCACGCATCCGGAAGCTGCCGCTGGCCACGGCCGCACCGATATCCTTGTTCGAATAAACCACACTGGCCAAACCGCGCACCTCCTCCAGCGTATGGCGTGTCTCGAGTGCCAGCGTCATGGCCGCTGCCTCGCTGATGATGAGATGCACCTCCTCACCCAGCTGTTGCAGTACCCGCAACAGTTCCACCCCATAAATGACACCTGTCGCACCGGTGAGCGCCACCAGCAACGGAAGCCGCGGCCGGGCGGCCGATCGCTCTGGGGCATCGGCCGCCATGGTGGAAATAATGGCCATGCCGCTTACCGCACCGCGCCGCCCGGCCTGGCCAGATACTCGTCACGCAGGGCACGGCGCAGGATCTTGCCGACATTGGTCTTGGGCAATTCACTGCGAAACTCGATATGGCGTGGAATCTTGTAGCCCGTCAACGTCTGCTTGCAATGGGCGATGACCGACTCCGCCGTCAGGGCAGCATCCTTCTTTACCACGAAGATCATCACCGCCTCGCCGGATTTTTCATCCGGCACACCGATGGCCGCCACCTCCAGCACCCCCGGATGTGCTGCCACCACGTCCTCGATCTCATTGGGATAAACATTGAAGCCTGACACGAGAATCATGTCCTTCTTGCGGTCAACGATACGGACAAAGCCGCGCTCATCCATGATTCCCACATCGCCCGTCAGCAAAAAGCCATCTGCCAGCAACACCTTGGCCGTTTCCTCCGGGCGATTCCAGTAGCCCTTCATCACCTGCGGCCCGCGCACACAGATTTCGCCCGTCTCGCCCACCGCCAGATATTGCCCGTCATCACTGCGGATGGTCACCTCGGTCGACGGCAGCGGCAAACCGATCGAGCCGTTGTAATCCGGCAGATCGAGCGGATTGATGGTGGCGGCGGGGGATGTCTCCGTCAACCCATAGGCTTCGATCAGCGGATGGCCGGTCACCTGTTTCCAGCGCTCCGCCACTGGCCGCTGCACGGCCATGCCGCCCCCCAGCGTGATTTTCAGGCTGGAAAAATCGAGCCGTGCAAAATCCGGATGCTGGAGCAAGGCATTGAACAGCGTATTCACGCCGGTCAGACAAGTGAAACGGTGCCTGGACAATTCCTTGACGAAGCCCGGAATGTCACGCGGATTGGTAATCAGCACATTGGCCGCCCCGACCTTCAGGAACGTCAGGCAATTCGCTGTCAGGGCAAAGATGTGATACAGCGGCAAAGCCGTCACGATCAGCTCGGTCTGGCCGGGATTCAGCACCGGTGTCAGCCAGGCATGCGCCTGCTGCAAGTTGGCCACGATGTTGCCATGTGTCAGCATCGCCCCCTTGGCCACGCCGGTCGTGCCGCCGGTATATTGCAGAAAAGCGATGTCGTCGCGCGTGATCCGCACCGTCTGGAACTCCGCTGCTGCTCCCTGTGCCAGAGCGTTTTTCAAACGCACAGCATCGGGAAGGCGATAAGGGGGCGCCATTTTCTTGATGTAGCGCACCGCCAGATTGATCAGCGGCCCCTTGACGGCACCGAGCATGTCGCCCAGACCCGTCACCATGACATGCCGCAAGGGCACCGTGCCCTGCGCCAGCACCTCCTGCAACACATGGGCAAAATTCTCGACGATGACGATGGCCTCGGCACCGGAGTCCTTCAACTGATGCTCCAGCTCACGCGGCGTGTACAGCGGATTGCAATTGACCACGATATATCCGGCCCGCAGCGCACCGAACAGACAGACCGGGTACTGCAGCAGATTGGGCATCATCAGGGCAATACGCGCGCCCCTCGGCAGCTTCAGCACCGCCTGCAGGTAGGCCGCAAAGTTTCTCGCCTGCCGGTTCAGTTCGGCATACCCCAGGGCACGCCCCATGTTGATATAGGCCGTGCGTGCCGCATACTTGCCGACACTTTTATCGAACAGATCCGCCAGTGAGCTGAACTCGTCGAGATCAACCTCCTCAGGGACCCCCGGCATGTAACTCTTCAGCCAGATCTTTTCCACGCGCATCCTCCTCGTTTCATCAACTCGCCAGGAACTTCGCTGCAAACGTCTCAGGGCTCACGAGCCACCCTTCTGCCGTGACCGCACCGGCCTGTCCAAACTAACGCTGGAGCTTGTCGAATTTGTCCGTGACCTTGGCCCACTCCTCAGCATCGGGCAAAGACTCCTTGCGCTCGATGATCGGCTTCCAGAGCTTCGACAACTCGGCATTCAAGGGGGTGAAGCGCTCCTGACCGGCCGGTACATCATCCTCGGCAAAAATCGCCTCGACCGGACACTCGGCCACACACAGGGTGCAATCGATACACTCATCCGGATCGATGACCAGAAAATTCGGCCCCTCACGAAAAGCATCCACCGGGCAGACATCCACGCAATCCGTATATTTGCACTGGATGCAGGACTCGGTTACCACATAGGTCATGTCAAACTTCCCTTCCACACACTGGCATGCCTGAGCATGCTCAACAATCCACCCACGACGCGATCCATCCACGGCGATTATACGGAAGAAGGGCAGAGCGGAAACAGATGACCTGCCCGCCACTATAGTTTCCGGGTCAAAGCAAAAATGGAACGATCGCCTTGCGTTCCGGCGGATAGTCCGGGAAGGTGGCGCGGTACCAGCGGTGGCTGTGGATGGCGCGCGGCACCAGATTGGCGAGTGTGAACAACACGAATACCAGACCCGCCTGCGTCAGGCTCATCAGAGCCCAGCCAATCCACAGCAAAATCTCGCCAAAGTAGTTGGCGGCAGAGACATAACGAAAAGCACCACCATAAGGGATCTTGTAACCGGTCGAACCGTCGCTGCGCAGGTTGATGAGGATGTTGTCGGCCTGGAAGTTGATCAGCCAGCCGGTCAGCGCAACTGCCAGACCACAAATGAACCACGGCGTGGCAAACCAGGTATCGCTCGCCAGATGTGCGGCATGGGAAACCGCATAGCCATTGGCATAGCCATTCATCAGATTGAACGCGAAGCCAAACACCACGGCCAGGATCGGAAAACGCTTGCCCTGGTCATTACGTCGCATCGGATAGAGCAGGCCACGATGCAGGTAATGCGCCTGCCACAGCCCGAACAGCACCAGTGCAACCGTCGAATGCGCCTCTGCCATCAGCCAGAAAGTCACGGCGAAAGCAAACAGCTGCGGCGATTCAAACAACAGCCAGGCAACCGGTGACGGCAGTGTCCACGCCGTTGCACCGGACTTCCGCAGCCGGCCGTAGGCACTCATGTTCAGGGCGGTGCCGAACAAGGTAAACACACCAAGCACCAGGATGGCGATCAAGACGCCCGTGTACCCGTCGAAATTCATCAGTCTCAAGTCCTTTCAAACGCTGCCAGAAACGCCTGTATTGTTGTATTGACGCGACTTTCAGGGCAGATCATACCGGCAGAATGCTACCTGCCAACGGCAATAACACGGCGTCACGAGCAAAACGATACCGGCACCAGACAGGCGAGCAACATCCTTCTGCGCCTGCCTCCTCAACGACCTGATGTGATCTCCATGCCACGGAACACGCCTATTGATCCGGCGCGCAAATGAATGAAGTCGTCACCCCGGCGAAGGTGACCGAAGGAAATGCCCTTGGGTGCCGGGGCCCAGGGGGGAAAGCGAGTCCGTTACTGGATTCCGGCGTTCGCCGGAATGACGAAAACTGTAGACTTCATCGCGCCGGATCAATAGGACACCATTGCACCAGATTCAGCAATCCAACGACCCAACGATTGCCGACAGGGAAGGCAAGCTCCCATCGGAGACAAAGCCCAAAGCCCATCCTTGTTTCATGGCGGTGAATCTGCCATCATCGCGCGGCTAACGAGTTGCCATCATGAATCACGAACCTGGACACCGCCACGAACCCCCGCCGGACGCCCTGCCGCACGCCGGACAGGAGCTATCGCCCGGCGAAACCTTGCGTCTGGCAGAAGCCTTCCGCATCTTCAATCAAGCCTCGGAAGATCTATCGACGGCCTACACCCGGCTGCAAGGCCAGGTAGCCGAGCTGACCAGCGAGCTGGCAGCGGCCAATGGTGCCCTGCGCCAGCAATACCAGGAAAAGGCAGCGCTGACCGAGCGTCTCTCGCTGCTGCTGGACGCCCTGCCCGCTGGTGTCGTGGTGCTCGATGCCGAAGGCCGCCTCGTCCAGATCAACCCGGCCGCCCTGGTCGCCTTGGGCATCCCCCTGACCGATTTTTCCTGGCCGGACATCGAGCGTGACCAACTGCAACCCGCCGGCACTCCGGGCGAATATCTGGTCGCCGCTGGCCGCCGCCTGGCCGTCACCGTGACCCCGCTGGATTCCGCCGGTGGGCGCATCGTCCTGCTGCACGACATCACCGAAGCCCACCGTCTCAAGGTGCAAGCCGAACGCCACGACCGGCTGGCCGCCATGGGCGAAATGGCAGCGCAACTGGCGCATCAGCTGCGCACTCCGCTGGCAGCCGCGCTACTGTACGCCGCCAATCTGGAAAACCCCGATCTGCCAACACCCACACGCATCAACATCGCCGAAAAGACCGTCGCCCGCCTCAAGCATCTGGAACGGCTGATCCAGGACATGCTGCTGTTCGCCCGAGGGGAAGTGCTCGGCCGCGAAGCCGTCAATGTCCAGGAAATGCTCGACGAACTGCACCACACCCTCGAACCACTCGCCCGCAGCCGTCACATCGACTTCTCGGTCATCCGCGCCCAGGACGTGCTGCCGACTTGGCATGGCAACCGCAAGGCCGTGGTCGGCGGGTTGGTCAATCTGCTGGAAAACGCCCTGCACGCCACCGCCGCTGCCAAGAACACGGGCACGATGCAGGACGCAACACCGGGCAAAGTCACCCTGACGGCCGACTGCGACGACAACCACACGCTGATTTTCCGCATCCGCGACAACGGCTGTGGCATGCCGCCCAGCGTCGTGTCCCGCCTGTTCGAACCGTTCTTCACCACCCGCACCGAAGGCACCGGTCTAGGGCTGGCCATTGCCCGTGGCGTGATCCGTGCCCACCAGGGCGAAATCCGGGTGGAATCCACCGAAGGTGTGGGTACGGAATTCATCGTCACCCTGCCACTGCAGCCCGGTCAAAATCTCGATACAGAAAACCCATGAACGAACCTCTGAACCTCCTGGTCGTCGAGGACGACGATGCCTTGCGCGATGCCCTGCTGATCACCCTGGAGGCAGCCGGACACACCGCCTGTGGCGCAGATGGCGGACCACAAGCCCTGCAAATGCTGGCCAGGAAAACCTTCAGCATGGTGATCTCCGACCTGCGTATGTCGCCCATGAACGGGCTGGAATTGCTGCACGAAATCCGTGCCGGCTGGCCGACCCTGCCCGTCTTGCTGATGACTGCCTTCGGCGATGTCGACAAGGCCGTGGCCGCCATGCGCGGCGGTGCCTGCGACTTCATGATGAAACCTTTCGAGCCCAAAACCCTGCTCGAACAAATTGCCCGCTATGCCGTCCCTCCGGCCTCCGACAGCGTGGTGGCCGAAGATGCCCGCACGCGCGAAGTCCTGCTGCTTGCTGCCCGCGTCGCACGCAGTGAAGCCACCGTCCTGCTGACCGGCGAATCCGGGGTGGGCAAGGAAGTCTTTGCCCGCTACATCCACGACCAGTCCTCGCGCAGCAAAGGCCCGTTCGTGGCCATCAACTGTGCGGCGATTCCCGACAGCCTGCTCGAAGCCACCCTGTTCGGCTACGAAAAAGGGGCCTTCACCGGCGCACAGACCGCCCAGGCCGGCAAATTCGAACAGGCCAATAGCGGCACTCTGCTGCTCGACGAAATTTCAGAAATGCCGCTACCCCTGCAAGCCAAGCTGTTGCGCGTGTTGCAGGAACGCGAGGTCGAGCGGGTCGGCGGCAAAAAGCCCGTTGTACTCGACATCCGCGTGCTGGCCACCAGCAATCGCAACATGGCCGAAGAAGTCCGGCGTGGCCACTTCCGTGAAGACCTCTATTACCGCCTCAACGTCTTCCCCATCGAAATTCCCTCGCTGCGCGAACGCCCTGCCGACATCGTGCCCCTGGCCCGTTTTTTTGTCGCCCTGCATGGCCAGCGTGCCGGCGGAACGGCAAATATTGCCGCATCAGCCGAGGCAAAACTTGCCGCCCACCCCTGGCCCGGCAATGTCCGCGAGCTGGAAAACGCCATGCAGCGTGCCCTGATCCTGGCACCTGCGGCCAGCATCGAAGCCGAACACCTGCTGCTCAACAGCGCCGGACGAGAAATCTCCGGCACCGCCAGCACGGCCACTGCCACCATCCCCACCAGCACACCTGCCCCCCCCCACGCTGCACCCGCCCCCGAACGGCCAGAGGGTGCGGAACGCATGCAGGATCTCGAACGTCGCCACATCCTCGAAACACTGGAAGCCGTCGGCGGCTCACGCAAGCTGGCCATCGAACGGCTGGGGATTTCGGAGCGAACCTTGCGTTACAAGCTGAAACAATATCGCGAAGAAGGCTGGCTGAAAGGCAAATCCGAACACGACGAATGAGCCAGCAGAAGATTTTTGGCATGCCGTTTGCTAATATAACGCAGGCAATCCGGGTCAACGACGAACCCTGCCGACCGTAGAGGAGGTCATCATGTCGATCGACACACGAGCACTGGATCAAATGCTGGCGGAACTGCGCACCGCCAGCACGGGTGCGTCCGGCAAACCCGCCGCACAGAACACCCCCGCCACCGGTGGTGCCGACTTCGCCGCCGCACTGAAAACGGCCATCAGCGAAGTCAATCAGGCACAGCAATCCGCCCAGCAGATGTCACAAGAGTTTGCCGCCGGCAACAGTGACGTCAATCTGCAGGATGTCATGGTCAACCTGCAAAAAGCCAACCTCTCCTTCCAGCAGATGGTGCAGGTACGCAACAAGCTGGTGACGGCTTACCACGACATCATGAATATGCCGGTGTAACATCTCCGCGTTGCTGTAGCCTGACCTCTTTTTCTCATCTCCTCCTCTCCGTCGCAATGCGGGCAGCCTGCCGTACTGTCCTCTTCCCTTCTCCATCGTGAACCTTCCTGCGCAGCCGCCTTCCGGAGCCGCTCTTCCGACGGATACCTGCAACGCATCCCAAAATCCTGCCGGCCACAGCCTGGATCCCGACGACTGGCACGCGCTGCGTGCCCAGGCGCACCGCATGCTGGACGACATCCTCGACTACCAGCAAAATATCCGCAGCCGCCCCGTCTGGCAGCCCATCCCGGCGGATGAGCGCACACATTTCCAGCAAACCCTGCCCGATCATGGCAGCCCGCTAGACAGCGTCCACGACGAATTCATGCAGCACATCCTGCCCTATGTCATCGGCAACGCTCACCCCGGTTTCATGGGCTGGGTACATGGTGCCGGCAGCCCCGTCGGTATGCTGGCCGACATGCTGGCGGCCGGCATCAATGCCAATCTCGGCGGCCGCGAACAGATACCCGTCGAAGTCGAACGCCAGATCACCCGCTGGATGCGCGAGCTATTCCAGTTTCCAGAAACGGCCAGCGGCCTGTTCGTCACTGGCACCTCGATGGCCAATCTGGTTGCCCTGCTGGTTGCCCGTGCCCGCGCCCTGGGGGTCGATGTCCGGCGGCAGGGGCTGCACGCCAGCAACCACCAACTCGTCGCCTACACCTCGGCCGGAGCGCACAAGTGCATCTACAAAGCCATGGACATGGCGGGTATCGGCAGTGATTTCCTGCGCATCATCCCGACCAATGCCCGGCACGAAATGGAGATCACCGCCCTCGAACAGTGCATCGCTGCTGACCGCACCGCCGGCCTGCAACCCTTTTTCATCGCCGCCACTGCCGGCTCGGTCGATGTCGGCGCCATCGACCCACTGGCCGATCTGGCGCACCTGGCTGCCCGTGAAGGATTGTGGTTTCACATCGACGGTGCCTTCGGCGCACTGGGCATACTGGCCGACGACATCGCCCCGCTGCTGGCCGGCATCGAACAGGCCGACTCCATTGCCTTCGACTTCCACAAATGGCTGCAAGTCCCCTATGACGCTGGCTTTGTCCTGGTGCGTGAAGGCAGCCAGCAGATCGACACCTTCGCCATGCCCGTCGCCTATCTGGGGCGCGATTCCCGAGGCATGGCAGCAGGCTCTCCCTGGCCCTGTGATTTCGGCCCCGATCTGTCACGCAGCTTCAAGGCACTGAAAACCTGGTTTACCTTCAAGGTCTATGGCCGCGAACGGCTGGGGCAGATGATTTCCTTCACCTGCCAGCTGGCACGCCATCTGGCCGAACAGATCACCGCCTTATCCCAGCTTGAACTGATGGCGCCAGTCACGCTCAACATCGTCTGCTTCCGCTACCGCTGCCTAGCCACCCTGAATGCCGACCGCATCAATGCCGCCCTCGTCGTGGCCCTGCAGGAATCCGGCATCGCCGCCCCCTCGACCACCATGATCGACGGCCATCTGGCCATCCGCTGTGCCATCGTCAATCACCGCACCCGGCAAGCCGACCTCGACGCCCTGCTGGCCGCCACGCTGCGACTGGGCGCACAAGTTCTCGCCTCGGGCATCGGTGAAGCCGCTGGCGGCTTCGGCCTGCGTCAAGACGCGGTGGAATGACCACCTTCCCGCTCCTGGGCAATGCCGCGCTGATGCGTCGGGCAATGGCCGGAGAAGACCTGATGCCGCTGGCACAGACACTGCTGGCGCGCGCCCAGGCCAACGAGCACGATGCTCACGCCCTGATGGATCTGGCCACCCTCCTGCAATTCCGGGATGAACGCCGGCTGGCCTTGCAGCTGCAAACATTGGCCTTGCGACAACAACGGCACTACACCCTGCCGGCACGCCAGCCACCCGCAAACTTCCGCCTGCTGGCCCTCATGGCACCCGGCGATCTGATGACCAATACCCCGCTGGACTGTCTGCTCGAACACGCCGGCGCCGATGTCACGCTGGAGATGATCTATCTCGAACAGGGCGAGGAATTCGATGCGCGCAAGGGCAGCCTGCCGGCGCATGACGCAATCATCATCGCCCTCGGTGCCGCACAACCTCATGTCAGGCTGCTCGATCATCTGGACGTGGCCCTGCAAAACTGGCCGCATCCCGTCCTGAACCGTCCCCGACAGACCAGCGAGACCGCACGCGACATCGCCAGCCAGAAGCTGGCCGGCATCCCCGGGCTCCACATCCCCCCCACCCTGCGTATCCCCCGGCAACCGCTATACGCACTCGCCCACGGCGAAGATCGCATCGACACGCTGCTCGCCGGCTGCGACTTTCCTCTCATCATCCGGCCACTGGATGCCCACGGCGGACAAAGCCTGGAAAAAATGGAGACCCCGGCCGACCTCATTGCCTACCTGGCACGACATCCGGACAGCCACTTCTTCCTCTCGCCCTTCATCGACTACTGTGACACCGACGGCATCTATCGCAAATACCGCATCGCCCTGATCGACGGCGTACCACATGCTGTGCATCTGGCCATTTCAGCACACTGGAAAATCCACTACCTGAATGCCGGCATGGATGAGAGTGCGGCCAAACGTGCCGAAGAAGCCCGCTTCATGGCACAGTTCGACACCGGTTTCGCCCACCGCCACGCCGCTGCCCTGCACGCCCTCCACCAACGCATGGCCCTCGACTACCTGGTCATCGACTGCGCCTGCATGCCCGACACCGCTCCTGGCTCCAACCCTAGCTGTGCAACCACATTGCTGATATTCGAAGTCGACACCGGCGCAGTCGTACATGACTTCGATCCTCCGGCACTCTATCCGTACAAATCCGCCGCCATGCAGCGCATCTTTCACAGCTTCCGCGCCTTGCTCGAAGACAGATGCCGCCGCAGCGGTGACCACATTAGCCGCTAGAATGCGGCCTTCCGAATTTCACGAACACCGAGCCTGCCGCCATGTGGTTTCGCAATCTGCACGTTTTCCGTCTGACCGCCGACTGGCCAGAGGATATTGTCCAATTTCAGCAAGCACTGGCCAGCCGCGCCTTCCGTGGCTGCGCCTCCAATGCACTGCAAACCGCCGGCTGGGTCCCCCCGCGCGGACATGAAGGCGAATGGCTCATCTCCGTACAGGGACAATGGCTGATCTGCCTGGGCGTCGAGCAGCGTCTGCTGCCCACCTCCGTGGTGCGCCAGTACGCCCAGGAACGCCTGACCGAACTCGAAGAGCAGCAAGGCTTCCGTCCTGGCCGCCGGCAGGTGCAGGAGATACGCGAAGCCGTCACCGCCGAACTGCTGCCGCGTGCCTTCATCCGCCGCCGCCTGACCTACGTCTGGATCGACCCCAAAGGCGGCTGGCTGGTCATCGATGCCGGCAGCGCCGCCCGTGCCGATGAAGTCATCGAGCACCTCAAGATCACCCTCGGCACCCTGCCACTGCGCCCCCTGCAAACCCAGCAATCTCCAACGACCGCCATGACGGCCTGGCTGGCCAGCGGCGAAGCCCCCGCAGGCTTCAGCATAGACCGGGACTGTGAATTGCGTGACAGCACCGAAGAACGCGCCACCGTCCGCTATACCCGACACAATCTGGATGGCCAGGAAGTCAACCAGCATATCGCCGAAGGCAAGGCCGCCACGCGACTGGCGCTGACCTGGGATGACCGGATTTCCTTCGTCCTCACCGAACAAATGCAGATCAAGCGGCTGGCCTTCCTCGACATCCTCAAGGAGCAGTCGGAACAACAGGCCGAAAATTCTGACGAACTGTTCGAGGCCGACCTGGCCATCATGGCCGGCGAGCTCAGTCACCTGCTGCCCCAGCTGGTCGCCGCCCTGGGCGACGAGGCCGAATGAAATTCATCCAGCATGCCACTGACGGCCGCATCGAATCGATGCGGCTGGCCGATGGCCTGGCCCCACAACCAGCGGCTGGCGACATCCTCATCGAGGTTAGCTACGCCGGCGTCAATCGCCCTGATCTGCTGCAACGTGCCGGCCTGTATCCGCCCCCGCCGGACGCCTCACCCATCCTCGGGCTGGAAGTCGCCGGCCGGGTTGCCGCATTAGGCAGCGGCGTCAAAGGCTGGCAAGTCGGTGATCGCGTCGCAGCACTCACTCCTGGCGGCGGCTATGCCGAATACTGCCTGGCGGCGGCCGATCATGCCCTACCAGTGGCCGCCGGTGTCGATCTGGCCATCGCCGCTGCCCTGCCGGAAGCCTGGTTTACCGTCTGGGCCAATCTCGTCGAGTTGGGCCGGCTACGCCAAGGTGAACGCCTGCTGATCCACGGCGGCAGCAGCGGCATCGGCCTGGCAGCACTCGAACTGGCACGCCATCTGGGGGTAGAAACCTTCGTCACGGTGGGCAATGCTGAGAAAGCCGCCTTCTGCCGGGCATTCGGTGCCCACCACGTCATCGAATACCGTCAGGAAGATTTCCTGGAACGCATCCGCGACCTCACGGCGGGCGAAGGTGTCGATGTCGTACTCGACATGGTAGGCGGCGATTATCTGCAAAAAGACATCCGCGCCTTGCGTCACGACGGTCGCCTGCTGATGATCGCTTTTCTGGCCGGCAGCAAAACCAGCTTCGATTTCATGCCGGTGATGATGAAACGCCTGACCTTGACCGGCTCCACCATGCGCGCACGCAGCCGGGCAGAAAAAACCACCCTGCGCAACGCGCTACAGGAAACAGTCTGGCCGAAACTGATGAGCGGAGCGCTGAAAACCCATCTGGCCGCCCGCTACCCGCTGGCGCAGGCTGCCGATGCCCACCGCCTGATGGAAAGCAGTCAGCACATCGGCAAGATCGTGCTACAGGTCAGCACGGCCGGAGACCGGGAAGGAATGAGCGCCTGAATCACGTCTGAGCCATCACCCCAGGCCGGACTCACGGGCGCTCTGTTCGCGTTCGAGTTTCAGGATGAAGCGCTGTACCGACATGTGCATCTTGCCGTCGATATTCTCGAACTGGCAGCCGGCCCGTTTATGACGTGTGCCATTCTTGGCCGTCACCGTCCCCAGGCTGCAGACGCGCAGATCGACGGTAATGACCCCAACCCCCGGCAGGTTGATACGACACCCGGGTAACACCATGCCAGAAGACAATTCCACATCGTAACTCTTGGTGACAAAGCCAACGCCGCCACCACTGATGTCCGTGACATTCACCTCGACCGGCAAGGGTGTTGCCTGTGGTCGTGGCAGCTGGATGACACCGGCCAGCGGCTGCAACGTCGGCAGACTCACCCGGTAGTCATTGCGCCGCTGAAGACGCATCAAGGCCTGCGGGATCGCCGCAACGAATGCGGAACGCCCCTCGAACTGCACCGCCCGGACACCGCCAAGCACAAACTGGATCTTGATCCTGTCGAGATTGGAAACGCAGATCACCTTGTCGGCCTGCTGGAAATGCCGGTTCATTTCGGCATCATTGCTGGCATCGAGCACCAGTGCATTCTTCTCGTCGATGACACGCAGCACGGCGGTCATCATGAAATCGCGTCCCTGATTGAAATAGGCAGTCATCATGGTACCCTGCTGCGCCATGGTATTGAGCACCCCCAGAATCTCGATGCGTGTGCGCAGGAAATAATCCTGCCCCGCCTCCTGGCGCACCGGCTCGAACTTCCCGGGTGCGCTGGTTGCCGTGTGATCGGGCTTCGATTCAGTCATACCGCATTCCATTCATGACGGAAGTTTACCCCAATCTTTCTCGCCCTGACCAATGCCACAGGGCAATCGCATTTGAGATTTTTCTATCCTCTGTTCAACTTTCAACAGATTCGCATTCTTTAGCCTTTGCCGGGACTCGCCCCGGCGGGCGAGTGACTTTCTTGTTGCGCGACAAGAAAGTCACCAAAGAATCGCGCCCCGCTTCATCGGCCTGGCTGCGCCAGGCTCCCCTCCCGCTGCCCTTGCCGGCCGGCCGGCGGTGCAACTCGCCTACGGCTCAAACAGCACCACCGGACTTCCCCGCCCATCAAGGACATCGCTCGGCGACTCAGAAGGGGAAAAGGGCACGCTACCCGCCCTTCAGTGTTTGTCGGGAGGCAAGGAAATTCAAATGCGATTGCCCTGACCAACAGGACAAGCAGCGATTCCAGAGATCAGGAAGATGAAGACGGGGTAGTTTTCCCCTCCTGCTCTAGGCGATAAATCCAGGCCAGCAGCTCGGCGATGGCGACATACAGCTCGGCAGGAATATGGTCATCCAGATTGGATTGCATCAGCAAGGTCACCAGCTCCCGCGACTCATGGACAAAAACGCCCGCCTCCCGCGCCCGGCGGATGATTTCATCGGCAATCAGCCCGCGCCCCTTGGCCACGACGCGCGGCGCCATGTCTCCCGGCGCATAAGCCAGTGCCAGCGCCATGCTGCGGCCGCCATCCTCCGCAACATCGGTGGTTTCTGCCGTATCCACGGTAGCCGCCACATTCTTCATTCCGCACCCTTTTCAACATCCTCTGCCGCCTGCCGGACAGAAAATCCCAGCAGACGCAAACCGGCCGCTTCCAGGGCACTCACCAACTCTGGCGCCGCCATGCGCATTTCCTGAGCACTGGCCGCATCAGCAGCTCCCAGGGCAATCCGCACCCCGGCCGCACCCAGCTGCAATGATGCCTCCAGCGAACCCAGACGCGGGGTAGTCAGGCGCAGGCTGGTCTGCCAGGGGGTTTCTTCCTCCGCCCCTCCCCCTTGCTGGCCGCCCTGTTCCTGCCACTCAAGCTGCCAGTGCATGGTCTGCTCTGGCCAGATTTCGCCATGCCACAACAGACGCTGACTGCCAGCGGCATCGAGCTGCTGCTGGACGAGTGCCCGCAACTCCTCGGGAATACGCCCACCGCTGCCGGCCCCAGGCGTGCCCGCCGGGCCACCGTCTGCCATGGCCGCGGCAGTCATGGCCTGATTCTGGCCTGCACCCCGGGATTCTCCGGTGCTACCGGCCTCCTGCGCCTGATTCGATTGATACAGCAGCAAGCCACGCGCCACGGCATTATGTGCCGTGGCTGCCGAGGCAGCGCCTGACGACGGCGGTGGCGCATCAGGGGTGCCGGGGTGTCGGGCTGCCGTTTGTGCCGCAGCGGCTCCGGCTCCCGGCAAAGGTGGCTGTGATACGGACTGCTGCCCCTGCGGTTCCAGTCGCAAGCTGGCCAACGGCAGCTTGCCCGCCACCCACTGCGCCTGATGCGACTCATAAAACAGGCCACTTTGCGTGACCGCCCGATTCAACACCGTAGCCAGTTGCCCCGCATTGGTTGGTGGCCCGGACAGCAGGGGCTGGCCACGATTGAGCGGTGCCGCCTGGGGGCTTTCACCATCACCTACCAGCACCGAACGCAGCAGCATCGCCGTGCGACTGAGCGTGGTCTGCGGTGCCACCTGCCCTGTTCCACCAGTCTGGTCGGCCAGTTTCGCAATGATGGACTTGGCCGTCTGATCGACGACCACCAATTCCAGCACATCGCCACTCTTGGCATTTTCCGGTAACGACAGGGTGACCTGCTTGCCCGCCACCAATGCCAGATAAGTGTTCTGCGGCAAGACATCGCGGATTTGTGCCGTGAAGGTCTGCCCGATCTGCAGCTTCGGCTGGTCTGCAGAAATCTCTTTGACCGGCGCGACCTGCTGGGTCTGCAATTCATTGTCGAGCCGCAAGCGCAAGCCGGCATCCGCGGGAATCAGTGCCATGCCCCCTCCCCTGGCCATCGCCCGAGCCACCGGGCAGAAAGCGCCATCAAGACATCTCGTTCAGGCATCGTCTGCATGATGCCGGCCCTGCTCAGGAAGTGCGCGATGGATCGCGCAGACCCTGGCCATTGAGCAAGCGGCACAACTGCTCCATCCAGGGCTCGGTATGACGGCGGATTTCAGCATCATCATCGAGGATGCGCTGGATGAGCTGCGTCTTGCGGCGCAACTCCGCCTCTGACAATGGATCCCCGCCGGCCAATGTGCCACGCAAGTCCTCGACCGACTGCACCAGTGAGCGGAATGTTTCCCAATCCCGGTTACGCGCCGCCTCGGCCATGCGGGAGGACAAGGCATTCAGTTCCTGATACCGCAGAATCTGGCAATTCGACATGCACCGCATGTTACCGGCCGACCCTGCGGGGAATTCGAAGGATGAAGGGCAGGATAAACGGCTATTTCCCGACCGTCCCTGCCGGCGCCACCAAGCCCACCCGCTCCGTCTCCACGATCCGGCAAGGACTGCGTTCATGACCGTGCCTCCTTGCATCCATACGTCCGCAATCAACCGGTCAACCGATCAACCCGGCCCCGGCAGCCCATAAGCGGCGCCGACACGCAGGCGCATCGAAGCATCCGACAGCTTGTCGCCCAGCTCCTGCAGCTGGGGGCGGGCCCGCTCGACGATCTCGGCATTGCAGACCAACAGGGCTTCGATGATCTGGCAGATTTCGGCGGCCTCTGCCGCCTGCGGCGCGGCCTCTGCTGCCTGCATCATCAGCTGGTCACGCAATGCCGTGATTTCGGCCTCGGTATCGACGAAACGATCCCAATCTCCAGCGCGCACGACCTCCAGCGCCGTCAGGGTCCGTTCTTGCAAAACACGATAAAGGTCAAGGGGCGTTGCCATAATTTCATGATTCCGTCTCTTGTACCTGGCACCATCGCCAGACGGGAGGCTTGCGCTTATCCGGCAGCAACACCCTGGACCGGATCGCGACCGTGGCCACGCGCCTCCGGAGTGTCGCCGATTTGCACCCAGGCCTCGCGGATTTCACGCAACAACTTCGCAACCTCGGTCAGGGCATCCGGGTCATTTTTCAGGTTAGCTTCCAGCAGGCGGCGCACCATGTAGTCATACAGCGCATCCAGATTGGCCGCCAGCTCCCCACCGCTGGATTTGTCGAGGCTGGCCCGCAATCCCAGGCTGATGATATCGATGGCACGGGAAACTGATGCTCCTTTTTCGGGAATCTGCTTCTGTTCCATCTGTTTTTGCGCATTGCCCACCGCCAGCAAAGCCCCATCGAACAGCATGACGATCAACTGATGCGAGCTGGCGGCCTCGACGCCGGTTTCGACACCGACCTTGTGGTACGCCTGCGCGGGGCTTCTGGTGGCAAACATGCCGATCTTCCGGTCAATTGTTCGGTGTCACCATGCTGGAAAGATTCTTCAGCTGCTGCGTCAGGAAGCTGGACGTCTTGTTCATGCCGGCAATGCTCACATCGAGTGCCGTGAATTGGGCACGATAACGTTTCTCGATCCCTACCATGCGGGATTCCAGCGCCGCCCGCTGCTTGCCGATGGCGCTGATGGTGGAATTGAGCCCGGTCACGCTAGCGGCAAACGAACCAAACGGACTGAGCGTCCGGCCAATCGAATCGTTGATCTGTGCCGCGTAGCCATTGATACTGCCATTCGAGGCAAACAATGCCGAAATGTCCTTGGCTGGATCAGCCAGTGCCGCAGTGAGCTTGGCATTGTCGATCGACAACGTGCCATCCCGCTGAAAGTTGATGCCAATATCTGCCAGCATCGACGAACCATTGGGCGCACCCGACACCGGAGACGTCAGAATGGTGCGGATATCGTACTGCGCCATACGCACGGTGCTATCACCATTGAGGGTACCGGACTTGCCCGTTGCCGGATCGTAGGCAGTGGCATCCGTGATGGCCTTATTGGTATCGTTGTAAGCCTTGACGAAATTCTGGATAGCCGTCTGCACGGCGGTATTGTCACGTGACAAAGTCACGCGCGTCGTCACCCCGGGTGCCGTGGTGGTGGCCAGATTAAGCGTCACGCCGTCGATGGCATCGGTAATGGTGTTGCTCGATTTGTTGATGGTCGTACCATCGACCTTGATGACGGCATTCTGCGCCGCCACAGTCTGGGACATGTTGGAAGTGCCGCCGGTCGGGTCATACGTAAAAGCATTCAGCGAGGCATCATCTACCGACACCTTCATGGCGCGGTTCTCGCCTGTTTCTGTCGAAGTGAAGGACAGGTGATAGCCCAACGGGCTGCCGTCGTTGATGATGGCAGCCGTCACTCCCATGTTGGCAGCGTTGATGGCATCCCGCAGGCCAGTCAGGGAATTGTTGCTGACATCGATGGTGATGGACTTGGCCGGTTTGCCCGGATCGGCGGTGAAGCTCGGGCCGGCACCATAAGTACCAAACTCAAAGGTGATCTTGCCGCCTACCGTACCGATGGCACTATTGGTGTCGGCAAAGCCGCCCGTCAGCAGTTTTTGCGACTGCGCCAGTTGCTGGACTTCGACATCGTAGGTGCTCGCCGCCGCCGTGCTGCCCGCTGTGGCCGTCAGCACGGACGGATTGGCCACCGTTGTCTTGATCGGCGAAACCTGTGCCGGCGTAGCCAGGGCCGCCGCTGCGGATTGCAGGCCAGCCAAGGAGCTTTTCAGCAGGCCAATGGCTGAAATCTTGGCCTGTACCTTGGCTTCTTTCTTGTCGAGTGCCTTGATGGGCTGACGCTCCAGCTCCATCAGGCTGGTCATCAGGGAATTGACATCAAGGCCGGAGCCGATACCGGGAGAAGAAAAGGAAGCCATGATTGCCATCCTCCAGAAAAAAGATCACTACGTCAATTATCGGTCAATACGCCGCAAAACTGTAGCCCTGTCGCGAAATATTCAGTGTCGCCCCAGAGATCATCCACCTCCGGCTCAGGCTTTACCCTGTATCAACAAGCCATTGGCTTTCAGCATTTCATCCAGGGCACGCGACAGCTTCAGGATTTCTTCACTCGGAAACTGGCGCAACACTTCTTTGGATTCCGCATCGATCAGTTTGACGACCGTCTTGCTCGTGTCCTTGTCGATCGAAAATTCCAGATTACGCGCACGCGTCTGTACGAGATCCTGCACCCGCTGGGTCGCCTCGCGCAGCACGCGATCATCGGTTGGTGCCAGTTTTTGCTCGGCAGAGACCGGTGCCACGGCAACACCCGGCTGGATGGCCGGCGCAGAAGGAGCATGGGCAGCTTGGGTACTGGCCGAAGGGGTCAGCGGTGCCGTAGCAGGCATCCCGGTGACAACGGCATTCCCTGGAATCATGGCGGTAATGTTCATGATGCTTCTCCCCATCCAGCACACGAATATGGCAACCCTGGGCACGGCAGACCAGACGACAATCGGCGGAAGCGCTTGTTACCGCTCCGCCGATTGCCCTCACGCTGTCATGCTACCAGACTTTACTTCAACAAGCTCAACACCGACTGCGACAGCGAGTTGGCCTGGGCCAGCATGGCCGTACCCGCTTGCTGCAGGATCTGGTTACGCGTCATGGCCGATGTTTCAGCCGCGAAGTCAGCATCCTGGATGCGGCTGCGGGCAGCCGAGATGTTTTCCACCGACACGCCGAGGTTGGAGATGACATTGGACAGGCGGTTCTGGATGGCACCCATCGTCGAACGCTGGGTATTGACGTAGGCAATCGCCCGGTCGATGGCGGTGATGGACTGTTGTGCTTGCGCAGCCGTTTCCACACTCATCTTGCCACCGGTCACTGCCTGCGCCCCACCCTGCTCGGTCATCCCCATCTTGGCGATGCTGGCCGCCGTCCCGCCAACATTGACCGTCGCCCCATTGTCACCGGACAGGTGCAGGGTACCGCGCACGCCCACGTACTGGGTAGCGGCAATCGCCGTGGCGGTGTAACTGGTGTTCGAGGTGACATTCTGGAAAATGGCCGCTGCCGCCATGTTGCCAACCACCAGATCGTTACCGGAGGCTACCGTCAGCTTGAGCTTGCCGGTAACGGCATCCGTTTCTGCCAGCACCCCGGAAATCCCGGCTGCATTGATCTTGGTGACCAGCTTGGAAGTGTCATCCGTCGTAGCCACGGACACCGACGTGCCATTGATGCTGATATTACCGGCGGTCGCGAAGCTGAGGGTGAAATAGGCTTCGGTCTTGGCCGAGGCCGTCACATTCGTCTTGTCGTGCAGCGCATTGATGGCCGCCGCCTTGTCCGCCGCGCTGGTACCGGTGATGCCAACGGCAAAACCGTTGATCGTGACGCTGTCTGCCACGGTCAGCGCACCTTGAACCGCATTCAGGTTATTCACCGCCACCGTCGCCGCCGCATTGGCTGTACCGATCAAGAAACGGCTGTCCATCGAAGAGGCCGTCTGGCTCAGATTGAAGCCAAACTTGTTGAGCTGATTCCCCGCTGCCGCCGACGACGTCAGATTGACGGCGCTGCCGTCGCCACTTTTCAGTGACAGATAGCCACGATAAGTGCCTGCCACGATGCCGGAGTTATTGATGGTGCCGCCAACAATGATATTGTCCCCCGTATCATTGCTGAGCACTAGCTCACCCTTGCTGCCCAGTGAAGCCGTTACCCCACCGATTTCCTTGTTGATGCGATCGACCAGATCGCTCATGCTAGACGAGTTACTGACCGTGATCGATGCCGCAGAACCAACCCCGATCCTCAGCCCCGTCACCACCCCCGAAGAGCCCGCCGTGCCACTGACCGAGTTATAGGCCGTCGCCGCCACCCCGGTTGTCCCCGTGGCACCGTTGATCTTGGCCGCCATCAGGGTGGCGGTGGTATCAGCAGCAGCAAAGGACACACCCTTGCCATTGATGACGAACTCGGTATTAGTAGCGGCCGGTGCGGTACCGCTGATCCGGCCACCGTTCAGGTCGCCCAGGGCGATGTAGCTGTTGAGCTGCATCGACTTGTTCGACACTTCCTTGATCGACAGGCTGATGGTCTGGTTGGCATTGGCACCGACCTGCAGGGTGTTGGTGTTGGCCGCGCCGTTCAGCAGCTTAACACCGTTGAATTCAGCCGTACCGGAGATGCGGTCGATTTCAGAGCTGAGCTGATCAACTTCGGCCTGGATGGCTTGACGGTCAAGGGTGCTGTTGCTGCCGTTGGCCGACTGCACGGCCAGGGTGCGCATGCGCAGCAGGATGTCACCGATCGATGCCATCGAGCCTTCCGCCGTCTGCGCCATCGAGATACCGTCGTTGGCGTTACGGCTGGCCTGCTCCATGCCGCCGATCTGGGCGGACATGCGGGCAGCAATCGACAGACCGGCAGCGTCATCTCTGGCGCTGTTGATGCGCAGACCGGAAGACAGACGGGCCAGCGAGGTCTGCAGGGCGGTTTGCGATGACGCCAGGTTGCGCTGGGAGTTGATCGACGGGATGTTGGTATTGATGATGGAGGCCATGATGTTTCTCCTTTATTGACCGGTTGCGGACGAAAGGCGCAGAGTTTTCGTCGCCTTTGGTTCCGGTAACGGCTGGCTCAGAGGAAACTTTAGCCATAAAAGTGAAAATTTGCACAAATCACGCAACCCCGCATTCCGCTATGCACGGAAGCACGAAGTCCTCTCCTGAAATGCCAAAACGAAGGCGCGGCAAGCGCACATGGCGTACATGGCATACAGTAAGCGATGCGTGGTTTGAGGCCCTCATTTCACGATGTGATAAAGTACTCTGGACGAGCGCCCCACGAAGCCCGCGCAAAACCCTAACCCCACGATGCCGCCCCCCACCCCTCCGGAATCCAGACCCCCGATCCAGGTCATCGAGCGCATGATGAAGCTGCTCGATGTCCTGTCCTATTACCATGACCCGGTCAGCCTCAAGCAGCTGGCACTGGAAACCGGATTGCATCCGTCAACCACCCACCGCATCCTCAGCGCCATGACGGCCAGCGGCTTTGTCGAACGCTCCGACCCGGGGACATACCAGCTGGGCATCCGTCTGCTGGAGCTGGGCAATCTGGTCAAGTCCCGCATCAACATCCGCGACTCCGCCATGCCGCTAATGCAGCGTCTGCACCGTGAACTGGGAGAGAGCGTGAATCTGGGCGTGCGCCAGAATGATGAGATCGTCTATGTCGAGCGCACGTCCAGCGGCCGTTCCTCGGTGCGCGTGGTGCATCTGGTCGGGGCACGCGCCCCCCTGCATGTGACGGCCGTCGGCAAGCTGTTCTTGCTTGAGGATGGCCCGCAAAAGGTTCAGGAATACGCCCGGCGCACCGGTCTGCCAGGCCATACACCCACCTCGCTGACCTCTCTGCCGGCACTGGAGAAGGAACTGAATCACATCCGACGCCACGGTGTGGCCTTCGACAACGAGGAAATCGAACAGGGACTGCGCTGCATCGCCGCGCCCATCCGCGACGACACGGGCGAGCTGGTGGCCGGGCTGTCGGTATCCGCCCCGGCAGAACGCCACAAACCGGACTGGGCGAATGTCGTGCGCCAGACCGCTAACGAGATTTCCGCCGCGATCGGTTATGTCAAGCCAGCGCCACCGGTGCGCTGAAGCGGGAACAGGAACGCCCCGTATCCCGGAGATCGCCCTAGCAAATCAGCCCGTCGCCAGACGACGGGTGGCACCATTCTCCACCCAGTGCTTGATACGATTAGCATCACCCAGACGGGTCATCTTGCCGATGGAATCGAGCAGGACGATGATGGTCGGCTTGTTGTTGAGCCAGGCCTGCATCACCAGGCAGCGGCCAGCCTCATTGATGTAACCGGTCTTCGACAGGCTGATGTCCCATGACGAACTGCGCACCAGACTGTTGGTGTTGCGAAACTCCTGCGTGCGGCCAGCGACGGTCACTTCGTATTCGGAGGTCGTGGTGAACTGACGGATCAACGGGTAGTGCTGCGCTGCGCCAACCATCTTCGCCAGATCGCGGGCACTGGATACGTTCTGCGCCGTCAGGCCGGTTGGATCGGCGAAATGGGTGTCCTGCAAGCCCAGAGTCTGCGCCTTGCGGTTCATGGCCGCCACAAACGCCGGCCGGCCGCCCGGGTAGTAGCGCGACAGCGCCGAGGCGGCGCGATTTTCCGAGGACATCAGCGCCAGACGCAGCATGTCTTCGCGCTGCAGCTGGGTGCCGACCTTGAGGCGCGAATGGGTACCCTTCAAGGTATCGACATCGGCATCGTCGATCACCATGGTTTCCTCCAGGTCAGGACGCGCATCCAGCGCCACCATGGCAGTCATCAGCTTGGTGATCGAGGCGATCGGCAGGACAGCCCCGGCATTCTTCTCGAACAGTACCGCGCCCGTCGCCTGATCCAGCACCATGGCCGCATTCGAGCTCAATGTCAGTTTGCTCAAATCTTCATGCACGATCCGGTGCGCGACCTTTTTGTGCGCTGCCTTCGATACCTTGTGATGTCGATGTTTCTTGGCAGACGTGGACTTGTGCCGCTCGACCGCAGCCAGCGCAGGCGCTGTACCCATGCTCACAGCCAGCCCCAGCAGTGCTGCCATGAGCCAGCCACGGCGACGGCCAGAATGACGATAGATGTTCATGATTCATTTCCTCCGGATACAACCGACCCATTCGTCAAAAAAAACCCAGAATCAGTCCGTTTGCGCCAGGCTCGAAGTTTCAGCCTCTCAAGCATCAAACCTTGAGCCCTGAGCCCTGAAGAAGCACATTAAGGAAACGCAGATTTATTCCGTTCACCCTGAGCTCGTCGAAGGGCATTCCTTATAAGAACAAGGGCTTCGACCGGCTCAACTCAAACAATCATGGACTTGATCCCTGCTTCCCGAGCAGGCCAATGACGAGATACGGTTAGAAAAATACCAAACAATTCACTAAATTACAACTAAAACTTGAACGATATTGTCACGATACGGCCGCAGCCCCTCCCTCATGCCGCCGGCGCAGCCTGGTCGCCGAGAAATTCGATGATTTCCTTGCGGCGCTCCTGGGCATCGCGGTAGCCCAGATCGATCAAGGCACGGGTATAGGACGATTCAAACAGCAGATAGCTGGCCAGCGCACCGCCACGCTTGTTCAATGCGCCGATATTACCCAGCAGAGCCCGCAGAGCCCACGGTAGGCTGCGGACATGCCGCGCGGCAATGTGATCGAGACGCTGCGACGGCAAGATTTCGAGCACTTCGATGGGGCGCAGGGTCAGTCCATGACGCCGCCGCACCTCATCCGGAATCAGGGTGACCGTGCGATTGATGCGCGTCAGACGCTCGATATCCACGGACAGGCTGTCCAGGAAGATGCTCGACAGGGCATGACCGGCGATCTGTGCCAGCGAGGGGTAACGCCCGCCCTGCTCTCGGTAGTGCTCGCCGCTGTCGCGCTGGCCGGCACCAATGATCAGGATTTTGCTGGCCCCCAGGTGAATGGCCGGTGAAATGGGGGCCATCTGGCGCATCGAGCCGTCGCCGAAATATTCCCGGTTGATCCGGACTGCCGGAAAGATGAATGGAATCGCACTGGATGCCATGAGATGATCGACATTCAGCCGTGCCTGGGTGCCAAAGCGTTGCGAGCGTCGCCAGGAGGCACTCGTTTCGTGCCCCTGAAAGAAGCTGACACTCTGCCCGGAACCATAGCCCGAGCAGGTGATGCTGACATATTCCAGCGCCCCTTTGTCAAGCGCCGATTCGATGCGCTCGAAATTGAGGTGCTTCGCCAACAACTCGCGCAGCGGTGCATTGTCGAGCAACGAGCGCGGCGTGCTGCGAACCAGCCACCCCCCCATCAACGAGGCCAGCCAGCGCGCACCCGTCAAAGAAATACCCAAGGTATCGGCGCGGTAAACCTGATGGGCATGAAAATTGGCCCAGATGGTGTGCAGGCGATTGACGGCCAGCCCAAAATCTTCGGCCATGGTGGCCAGGGCTGCGGCATTGATGGCCCCGGCCGAAGTACCGCACAGAATCGGAAAAGGGTTTTTCCGGGCATCCGGCAATATGTCGCGGATGGCCGCCAGCACCCCGACCTGATAGGCGGCGCGTGCGCCGCCGCCAGTCAGAACCAGTGCCGTTCTGGCTGCATCCACCGTCGTTCGATCAGCCGCTATGGTGCCGGTTTGCCGCCTGGACAGACAGCAGCGCCGTCACATTGACAATGCGCCGTACCGTGGCTGTCGGCGTCAGGATATGCACAGGCTGTGCCGCACCAAGCAGCAGCGGCCCCAGCGTCAGACCATCACCGGCCGCCGTCTTGAGCAGGCTGAAGGCAATGTTGGCAGCATCCAGCGTCGGCATGACGAGCAGATTCGCCGAGCCCTTGAGACGTGAATCCGGAAACACCTGATTGCGGATGTCCTCCGACAATGCGGCATCACCGTGCATCTCGCCTTCCACTTCCAGCTCCGGTGCGATGTCCTGCAGCAGCTTCAGGGTTTGGCGCATCTTCAGGGAAGTCGGCGTGTCTTCCGCACCAAAGCTGGAATGGGACAGCAGCCCCACCTTGGGCGTCAGACCAAAACGCTGCACCATGTCGGCGGCCAGCACGGTCATCTCGGCCAGTTGCTCGGCCGTCGGGTCGTAATTCACATAGGTGTCGCCAATGAACAAGGTGCGCCGGGGCAGCAACAACATGTTCACGGCATAAAAATTCTTCACCCCTTCCTGCAGGCCGATGACGTTCTGGATGTAACGCAGATGTCGCGAATGGCTGCCGTAAGTACCGCACACCATGCCATCAGCCAGCCCCTTGCGCACCATCAGTGCGCCGATCAGTGTGGTGCGGCGGCGTGCCTCACGCTTGGCATATTCGATGCTGACCCCCTTGCGCTGCATGATCTTGTAATAGTCCGTCCAGAAATCACGGAAGCGCGGATCGGAATCGGGATTGACCAGACCGATGTTCTCACCTGCCTTGAGGCGCAGACCACACTTGGCAATCTGTGCCTCGACGACATCCGGCCGGCCAATCAGGATGGGCTTGGCCAAGCCTTCGTCGATCACCGTCTGCACGGCACGCAGCACGCGCTCATCCTCACCCTCGCAAAAAACGATGCGCTGCGGGCTCTGCCGGGCAGCAGTGAAGACCGGCCGCATCTGCAGGCCGGATTGATAAACGAACTCGGACAGCTTGTTGCGATACGCATCCATATCCGCCAGCGGACGGGTAGCCACTCCGGAATCCATGGCGGCCTTGGCCACGGCCGGCGCCACCTTCATCACCAGACGCGGATCGAAGGGCATGGGAATCAGGTAATCCGGGCCGAATTTCAATTCGACACGGTTGTAGGCCGTGGCTGCCACATCCGGCTGCTCGGCATGCGCCAGATCGGCAATGGCGCGTACCGCCGCCACTTTCATTTCTTCATTGATGGTCGTCGCCCCGACATCCAGCGCCCCACGGAACATGTAGGGAAAACACAGGGCGTTGTTGACCTGATTCGGATAATCCGAACGACCTGTACCGATGATGACATCGGGGCGCGTCGCCTTGGCCACTTCGGGCATGATTTCCGGAATGGGATTGGCCATGGCCAGCACGATGGGATGCGTCGCCATCGTTTGCAGCATCTCCGGCTTCAATGCTCCGGCCGCTGACAGCCCCAGAAACACATCCGCCTCCGGCATGACATCCGCCAGCGTTCGCGCCGTGGTCTGCTGGGCATAACGCGCCTTGGACGGATCGAGTTTCTCGTCACGCCCTACATACACCACGCCCTTGCTGTCGGCGATATAGATATTTTTCGCCTTGACACCCAGGCTAACCAGCAGATCGAGACAGGCAATGGCTGCTGCACCGGCACCCGAGCACACCAGCTTGATCTGGCCAATTTTCTTGTCGACCAGACGCAGGCCATTGAGAACGGCTGCCGCTGCGATGATGGCCGTACCATGCTGGTCGTCATGGAAAACCGGAATCTTCATGCGCTCGCGCAGCTTCTGCTCGATGTAGAAACACTCTGGTGCCTTGATGTCTTCCAGGTTGATGCCGCCAAATGTCGGCTCCAGCGCAGCAATGATATCGACCAGCTTGTCCGGGTCGTTTTCGGCAATTTCGAGGTCGAACACATCGACACCGGCAAACTTCTTGAAAAGTACGCCCTTGCCTTCCATCACCGGCTTGCCGGCCAGAGGACCGATGTTGCCCAGTCCCAGCACGGCCGTGCCGTTGGTGATGACCGCCACCAGATTACCGCGTGCAGTGTATTTCTCGGCATTGGTCGGGTCGCGGACGATTTCCTCGCACGGCACGGCCACCCCGGGAGAATAGGCCAGCGCCAGATCCTGGGGGTTGAGCGTCGATTTGGTTGGAACTACGGCAATCTTGCCGGGTTTGGGATGCAGGTGATATTCAAGGGCTGCTGCGCGAAATCTTTCATCCATTCCTGTGTTCTCGCATTCTCGCATTCTCACAACGGGCGATCGGCTGTCCTTACCGAGTCTTTCCGCAGACAGGTCACGCATCTCCGGCATCTCCAGATACCGGGACAAGGCGCGTATTGTATAGCGATGGGCGAATTGTTGCTCGGCACAGGCAACTCAACGACAGACCCGCGTGCCCTCCGCCGTCACTGCTTCCAGGCAGCCGCCCCGGCCGCCCTGCACAGGATGCCGCCACACAAAAAAGACCACCGCGACCCACGCACAGAACAACCGGCCAATGACATCGGCAAGCCCGCCAAACTTGATTATTTGACCTGAAAATGACAGAATGGCCGGCTACGGGTTCGATAGACAAATGTTTCATTTGCCTCCACCCCCACCGCGTCCGGCCACACCCCGACAGCGCGGCGCGCTGGAAGCCCACCGATCGCCCACCGCGCGACCGATCGACTTTCAGGTACTTTCCCACCCCGATTTTTCTGGAGAGTTCCGCACCATGACCCAAGCTGCAAACACCGCCGCCCCCGATTACGTTCACAACACCCGGCTCAAGGCCTGGGTGGCCGAAATCGCCGCCCTGACCCAGCCGGACCACATCGTCTGGTGCGATGGCTCGCAAGAGGAATATGACCGCCTGTGCAACATGCTGGTCGATGCCGGCAAGATGATCCGCCTCAACCCGGCCAAGCGCCCCAACTCCTTCCTCGCCTGTTCCGACCCGTCGGATGTGGCACGCGTCGAAGATCGCACCTTCATCTGCTCGGCCAACAAGGAAGATGCCGGCCCCAACAATAACTGGGAAGAACCGGCCAAGATGAAAGACAAGCTGAAGGGCTTGTTCAAGGGCTGCATGCGTGGCCGCACCATGTACGTCATCCCCTTCTCGATGGGCCCTATCGGCTCGCCCATCGCCCACATCGGTGTCGAGATTTCCGATAGCCCCTATGTCGTCATCAACATGCGCATCATGACCCGCATGGGTCGCGCTGTCCTCGACACCCTGGGAGAAACCGGCGAATTCGTGCCTTGCCTGCATACCGTCGGCGTGCCGCTCGAACCCGGCCAGAAGGATGTGCGCTGGCCATGCAATCACACCAAATACATCGTCCATTTCCCCGAAACACGCGAAATCTGGTCCTTCGGTTCCGGCTACGGCGGCAATGCCCTGCTCGGCAAGAAGTGCTTTGCCCTGCGCATCGCCTCGACCATGGCGCGTGATGAAGGCTGGCTGGCCGAACACATGCTCATCCTTGGTGTCGAATCGCCGCAAGGTGAAAAGAACTACGTCGCCGCCGCCTTCCCCTCGGCCTGTGGCAAAACCAACTTCGCCATGCTGATCCCTCCCAAGTCCATGGACGGCTGGAAGATCACCACGGTCGGCGACGACATCGCCTGGATCAAGCCCGGCAAGGATGGCCGCCTCTATGCCATCAACCCGGAAGCGGGCTATTTTGGCGTCGCCCCCGGCACGTCAGAAAAAACCAACTTCAACGCCATGGCGACCCTCAAGGAAAACGTCATTTTCACCAACGTCGCCCTGACGGATGACGGCGATGTCTGGTGGGAAGGCATGACCAAGGAAGCGCCCAAACACCTCATCGACTGGCAAGGGCAAGACTGGACGCCGGAAATCGCCGCCAGCAGTGGCCGCAAGGCAGCCCACCCGAATGCCCGCTTCACCGCCCCCGCCAGCCAGTGCCCCTCGATCGACCCCGACTGGGAAAACCCGGCCGGTGTGCCAATCTCCGCCTTCATCTTCGGCGGCCGCCGCTCCACCACCGTGCCGCTGGTTTATGAAGCCTTCAACTGGAACTTCGGTGTCTACATGGCCGCCACGCTCGGCTCGGAAACCACTGCCGCCGCCGTCGGCGACATGGGCATCATCCGCCGCGACCCCTTCGCCATGCTGCCCTTCTGCGGCTACCACATGGGTGATTACTTCAATCACTGGCTGAAAATGGGTCGCAAGGTCGAGCACGCCCCGCACATCTTCACGGTCAACTGGTTCCGTCAGGATGACAACGGCGAATTTGTCTGGCCAGGCTTCGGCGACAACATGCGCGTACTGAAGTGGATCGTCGATCGCGTCAAGGGTCGCGCCGCCGCCAGGGAAACCGCACTGGGCTGGATGCCACGCTTCGAGGACATCGACTGGACCGGTTTCGACGGCATGACCCGCACCCAGTTCGAAGACCTGACGCGCGTAGACAACGACATGTGGCAGGCCGAGCTCAAGCTGCACGCCGAATGGTTTGAAAAACTCAAGTCCCGCATGCCGCGTGAGCTGCTGCTCAAGCGCGAAATTTTCGAACTGTCGCTAACGGACGATCAGTAAGCAGCGCCAATGTTGCCCGGTATTGTCGTGCCCCCGGCACGGCGATACCGATACAACCTGCCGATAAGGCGACCTTTGGGCTATTGCGCGTCTGCACCAGCACTCCTTCTCGCTCGAACAGAGGGTGAAGACTGGATGACAAAATCCCGGCAGCCTCAGCCTGCCCGGCACAAGCAACCCAAGAGACGTACTGATTAGTACCGATTTATTGGAAAGTGCAGATTTGACAAGCGACAAGCGCACCAAGTGCCCGTGTCGCCAAACCCCATAACGGACAATGCGGACAGTGCAAAGGGCGTGACCTGCCTTGACAGATCACGCCCGGAACTTCCCTGTTCCTGCACTTCTACTGCGCGATCCCTCAGGAAGGACGCGACCCTCCTGGAAACGCCCAACTAGTTGCTGGATTCAGGGCCGATTTAAGCCCAGGAGCCGCTGCCGTTGACGGAGCACCCGAATTGGCACCCTTTGCGGGTGCTGCAGCTTTCTTCGCGGCCGGCTTGGTCGCAGCCTTGGTTGGAGAGGCTTTCATCACCGCCGGCTTGGCGGCGGCCTTGGCCGGAGCGGCTTTCTTCACTGCCGGCTTGGTCGCAGCCTTGGTCGGCGCTGCCTTCTTCACTACCGGCTTGGTTACAGCCTTCTTTGCTGGAGCCTTGGCAGCGGCCTTGGGGGCTACCTTCTTTGCCGGAGCCGCTTTCTTCGCTGCCGGCTTGGCTGCGGTCTTGGGGGCGGCCTTAGGGGCTGCCTTCTTCACCGGAGCCGCTTTCTTCGCTGCCGGCTTGGCTGCGGTCTTGGCCGGAGCCTTGACAGCGGTCTTGGGGGCGGCCTTCTTCACCGGAACCGCTTTCTTCGCTGCCGGCTTGGCTGCGGTCTTGGCCGGAGCCTTGGCAGCGGTCTTGGGGGCGGCCTTAGGGGCTGCCTTCTTCACCGGAACCGCTTTCTTCGCTGCCGGCTTGGCAGCAGTCTTGGCCGGAGCAGCCTTCTTCGCTACCGGTTTGGTGACAGCAGCCTTCTTCGGAGCTGCCTTCTTGGTCTCAGGCTTCTTGGCAGTCACTTTTTTCGGCGCAGCCTTTTTCGCCTTGGTCTTATCCTCAGCCATACTCAATCTCCTTACGTAACAAGGTAACAGGGAAGGAACTTCCAAACGGCATCCATCCGAAGGGGCATGGAGCATTCAAGGTCACGACACCTGTCGCCACCTTCGAATTCAAATAATCCAGACACACCGAGCATCGACCATCGACCATCGACCATCGACTATCGACTATCGGGCAATCGGGCAATCGGGCAATCGGGTGCGGGGCTGCAGCCTGCTCTCGCAGGCTTGCCAGGCGGCAACCCGTCAAATCGTATCTTTGTGTGGATGAAACGGAGGCGGTGTGCCCACCGTGCGTGCTACGCAACAAACGACTCAAAAATCGCAGCAACGTAGCCATGACGATCATTTTGATCGCACCCTGAAAAACTCAAACGGTTTCCGGAGTGGCAGGGACGTTTCATCTCCGGTCCGATGCAATGACATCGGCAATGTGATGACATCAAGGATAGACACCTGCTTCAACTGCGCCTCCCAAGCCTGAGCATTCCTGATCCTCGCCCGTTCTGGCTGCTCCTGCGCTTCAGAAGCTCGCCAATCCTTTACTGCTACTTCAAATTGCCCCATCCGGTTTTGCTTGACACCCACTAGATATAGTGGTCCCTTGACAATTTCGACTAAGTCTAGTGTGGCGACTTCAAACATGCAAGATATATTTGCATATTTCATTCAGTTGTTATCGAAAGAACAACACGAGAATTCCCGCACGATTCAGCCCTTCGCAACGACGTTCATGAACGCCTCCACATCAGATACGTGACCAATCAAAAAGTGGCCCTGGATCCGTCTTGCGTCCTGGTGCGATGTCCGCATGAGCAGCAACCCCGAGCCCGGGATAACGCTGCCGCAGCAGTGCCAGCAAGGTGTTCAGGCTGCCATACTGGGCATCTTCGAATGGCTGCTCATCGCAACCTTCGAGCTCGATGCCGATGGAAAAATCATTGCAGCGTGTGCGCCCCTGCCAGCATGAAACCCCGGCATGCCACGCGCGTTTGTCACACGGCACAAACTGCACCACCGTCCCATCCCGCCGGATCAGGAAGTGTGCCGAGACGCGCAGCGTATGGATTTCTGCGTAATAGGGATGAGCCTGCGCCACCAGTGTGTTCGTGAATAGCTCCATGATTCCCGGGCCACCGAACTCGCCCGGTGGCAGACTGATGGCATGGATCACCACCAACCGCACCTCCTCGGCCTCAGGGCGTTCATCAAAATTGGGGGAAGGAATGAAACGGGCTCCCTGCAACATACCCGCCTCGTCCAGCCGCCATTCATGTTTACATCCGGCACGAAAAATCTTCTTCATTCATCCAGCCCCAGCCGCTCCATGCGATAGCGCAATGAACGGAAAGTCACCCCCAACAAGCGTGCGGCGGCCGTGCGATTGAAACGCGTCTTCTGCAGAGCCTCGCCGATGATCTGTTTTTCCAGCTGATCCAGCCGCTCCTGAAGAGGACGCGCCTCTGTTCCTTCCTCCTGCGCCGCACAGACCCAATTCTCCTCATCCGGGAAAGGGGTCAGTTGCAAATCGGGCACATCGATGACCGCCCCAACCGCCAGGGCCAGGGCACGTTCCAGCGTGTTCTCAAGCTCGCGCACATTGCCAGGGAAGGTGTGATGGCAAAGTGCCTGCAGCGCCGCTGGTGTCAACCCGGGTGTGGCCTTGCCCGCCCCGGCAGACAGCTGCGACAGCAGAGTCTGTACCAGCAGGGGAATATCTTCTCGACATTCACGCAAGGCCGGCATGCGCAAGCCGATGACATTCAGACGGTAAAACAAATCCTGCCGGAAGCGTCCCTGCGTCACCAACGCTTTCAGATCCTGGTGGGTAGCGCAGATGATGCGCACATCGACCGGCTCCTCATGCAGGGCGCCAACCTTGCGCACCCGCTTTTCCTGGATGGCACGCAGCAGCTTGACCTGCATGGGTAGCGGCAGATCCGCCACTTCGTCGAGGAACAGGGTGCCGCCATGTGCAGCCTGAAAAAATCCGTCACGCTCATGATCGGCTCCGGTAAACGCGCCCTTGCGGTAACCAAAGAACTCGCTTTCCATCAAGGTTTCCGGAATCGCACCACAATTGACGGCGATGAATGGCCGTTCACGCCGCGCTCCCAGACGATGGATCAGGCGTGCCGCCAGCTCCTTGCCGCTGCCCGACTCGCCAGAAATGTAGACCGCGGCCTGGCTGCGGGCCACGCGCTCGATCATGCTGCGTGCCTGCTGCAACGCCGGGGCACTACCCAGCAGCACCTGGCTGGCCTCGGCGGTGCCCCGATCATCGGCCGCAGGCAGGTTGATGGCGGACTTGACCAGTGTGCGCAACTGCTCGAGCGACACCGGCTTGGCCAGATAATCAAAGGCACCGGCCTTCAATGCCTGTACTGCATTTTCCGCACTGCCATGCGCCGTAATGACGGCCACAGGCAGATCAGGGCAATGCTCATTGATGTAGGCTACCAACGCCACCCCCTCACCATCCGGCAAGCGCATGTCGGTCAGACAAAGCTGATAACGCCTCTCTTCCAGCAGCTGCCGGGCCTCTGCCAACGTGCCGGCGCTGCTGCACCCCAGCCCCATGCGCAGCAGGGTCAGCTCGAGCAGCTCACGAATATCCGGCTCGTCATCGACCACCAACACCTGCGCTGGTTCATTACCTGAGCGACGTTCACCCCTGATCGTTTTCATCCCCTGCTCCCTTGCCGATGACACAAAAATGCGCCCCGGGCGCGTTGCCCCGGAAAAGCAGTTGTGCCCCGTTGGCCTCGCACAACTCGCGTGCGATGTACAGACCCAGCCCCGTCCCCTGGGGGTGGTTGGTAAAAAATGGCTCAAAAATCTGGGAGGCCACAGCCTCCGCAATACCCAGGCCATCATCGACGAGGTGCAGCTCGGTATGCCCGCCCTCCGGGCGACCCGAAACACCCGGACGGATATCCACGCGCACGCCGGCGGACGCCCCCGTTCCATGACGCAAGGCATTGCTGACAAGATTCGACAGCACCTGCTCCAGATGTCCACGGTCGAATAGCAGCACGGCCTGCGGATCACCCTCGAGCCGGACAATCTCAAGCACCCGCGGATCATGTACCGCATATTCATCGAGAAAGTGCTGTACAAAAGCCTTGAGGGGCAACGGCTCAGGCTGTGCCCGGGTGCGCCGCCCCAGTTCCAGCACCTCGGCCACCAGACGATTCAGACGTTGCGTGTTGTCGCCAATGATGCGGGTCAACCGCTGCCGGGTCACATCGCGCTGCTCATCGGCCAGCAGCTCGGCGGCATGGCTGATCGCCGCCAGCGGATTGCGGATTTCATGCGCCATGTTGGCCGTCAGCCGGCCCAGTGCCGCCAGCTTCATCTGCTGGGCCTGCTCCTGGATACGTGCCATGTCTTCAAGGTAAAGCAACGCATTGCCGCTGTTCCCGGCAGGCAAAAAACGCACACGCAACATCTGCCCGGAAGTCAGCTGCAGCGTCCGCGCTTTTTCCGGACGCGCCTGTGACCACTCGGCATATGCCTGCGCCAGAGGAACCGACAAATGGATCAAGGCACAGGGTAGCGCATGCGCCTCCACCGCCAGCAGCGCCCGGGCGCGCGGATTGGCCTGCTGTACCCCACCCCAGGCATCCACCACCAGCACGCCATCCTCCATGTCACGGATCACCTGCTCATTGAGCGTCGTCTGCTCCTGCAATTCCTGGCCACGCTGCAGCGCCAGCTGCTCATTGGTCACCACCCGCCGCGCCAGCAGACGGGCCGTGATGGCCGTGGCAAAGAAGCCGATGCTGATGAGCCCGGAATGGGTGAATTCCCCAAGATCAGCATCCAGCGTCAGCACCCGCGCAGCCTGTTCCACCAATACGGCCAACGTTGCCAGCGCAGCAAACAACACGCTCAGACGGCCTTGCCCCACCAGCCCGGCCGCTGCCAGCACCACCAGCAACATGAAGGCCAGCCCGCTGCGTGCACCACCGCTGTAATACATCAGCAGCGTCAGCACCAGGATGTCGACCGCCACCTGCACTGTCAGCTGCAGGTTGAATGCCCGCCGGAACAGCCGCAGGAGAATGAAAAATCCTGCGGCCAGCGTCAGGTAAAGGATGCAGAGAAAACGAAAGGCGCGGGGGTTCTGGTAACCAAAATCCAGGCTCGGCTCAAGAAAACTGATCGCCCCGAGAAAAACTGCGGCAACCACCAGACGGTACCAATTGAAATAAGACAGCGAACGCCAGAAATTCTCCGGCGGATCGGCGGCCAGCCGCGCCCAGATACTGCGCGGCGGCATGGCATCAATGCCTGGAACCAAGAGCGCTCCGGGCATCCAGACGATGCTGTTCACAACAATAATGCTGCCCTGCCTCTTGCAAGCTTTCATTCTCGGGCAGATGTACCCCACATTGTCCGCAAGCCACCATGCGCTGCACCGGCGGCGCGGCAGGGTCAGGGGTAGAGGCGCGCGCAGCCGATGGGCGCTGCCCCCGCAACATCAGATACACCACGAACACCAGCAATCCGAAAAACAGCAACTTCGTCATGAACCCACCTACCCCACGCAGCATGAAGCAACCCCTTGAGTCTATCAGCTTCCTTTCCCACCGCATCAGCAAAAATCCCGTCTTTCTCCCGGCATCAACGCTCACCTCCTGCCGTCCATTCGTTGCGTATTCATCATCCTGCCAAGCCTCATAAAATGACGGGAGCTGCCACGTTGGCACGTTGCCAACCGCTCTACGGACCATGCCCATGCCTGCCCTTTTCTACGCCCCTGCCCTTCAGTCCTCATCCCGCCTGCTGCCCTGCTGCTGGCCATGGTTGCTGGCCTGCTGGTTGAGCCTGTCATTCCCCGCTCTCGCCCAGCCCGCAGAAGCCGCCCGCTTGCCAGAGGAAGTTCGGCAGGCCCTGCATGAGGCCCACATCCCCTTCACGGAAGTTGCCGTAATCGTGCAACCGGTTGATGACGCGCAACATCCCACACTGCAACTCAACGGCGAACGTCCGCTCAACCCGGCCTCGCTGATGAAACTGCTGACCACCTATGCCGCACTGGAACTGCTCGGCCCAGCCTACACCTGGCACACAACGCTTCTCACCGAGCGGCTGCCTCAGGATGGTGTGCTGAACAGCGACCTGATCCTGCGCGGCACAGGGGACCCAGCCCTGACGCTGGAACGCTTCTGGCTGCTGTTGCACCGGCTGCGCGCACGCGGGGTACGCGATCTCCAGGGCAACCTGATACTCGATCGCCACATATTCGACAGCGCCGGAATCGAGGCCGAGCGCCATCCGCCCTTCGATGACCAGCCACTGCGCCCCTACAACGTCCTGCCGGACGCCCTGCTGCTCAACTTCAAGGCCATCAACCTGCAACTCGCCGGCGACCCGGCACAGGGCACGCTGACCCTGCTGCCAGAGCCCTTGCCCGCCAACCTGGACATCATCAACCAGATCACCCCGGCCCCCCCCATCCCCGACAACCTCCGCCCCGGCCTCTGCCTGCAATGGAAAAAAGATTTGCAAGCCGACTACCAGCCGGCCAAGACCGGGAGCGGGAGCGAGAGCAGCAGCCGCGCCCGTCTCGTCCTCAAGGGACATTACCCGATCGACTGCGGCAGCCAGGTCTGGCGGCTGGCACCACAAACCCATCCTGAATATCTACAGGGTGTATTCACCCAGCTATGGTATGAGCTGGGCGGGACATTACGTGGCACGGTCGCCAACCGCACGCTACCCCCGGACAGTGCTCTGACCGTGCTGGCCGATGTTGAGTCTCCCCCGCTGGCCAGCATCGTTCGCGACCTCAACAAGTTCAGCAACAACGTCATGGCCCGGCAACTGTTTCTTGCCCTGGGGCAAAAGGCCGAACCGCCCCCCGACGGCCGCGGGCTGCGCCCCCAGGACGGTGCCCGCGCGATACGCCAGTGGCTGGCACGCAAGCCACTGAACTTCCCGGAACTGGTGCTGGACAATGGTGCCGGGCTGTCTCGCCAGGAACGGCTCTCGGCGGCCAGCCTTGCCCGCCTGCTCGACAGCGCCTGGCAAAGCCCGGTGATGCCGGAATTCGTCAGCGCATTGTCGATTGCCGGCGTGGATGGCACCCTGAAAAAACGTCTAGCCGGCGAGCCTCTGGTCGGCCGCAGCCGGCTCAAGACTGGCTCTCTGGACGGGGTAAGCGGGCTGGCCGGCTATTTGCTGGATCAACGCGGCCACTGGCAGATCGTCGTATTCCTCGTCAATCACCCCAACGCGGCGAACAGCCACGCCGTCCAGGATGCACTGCTACGCTGGGTGTATCGCGCCGCTGAATGACACAAAGACAACTCTCCGACCTCTCCGACCGTCCCCGGCCAGCCGCACTCAATCGCGTGACTCAAGCGCCTGCTGCAGGAACGCACACAACTGCGCCATGCGCCCGCCACTGGCCAGCACCCGCGGCATGCCTACCGTGATATCGAAATGTCCCTGTAACCCTGAGACCGCGACAAACACGTTTTCCAGCTGCGGCACACAACACATGCGCTCCGCCGTAAACCCTCCGCCACTGAACAAAGCTTTCTTGAACGAACCAAGCACCGTCAGGATCGCCGACTCATGCAGATTCGGCGTGCGGTAGTTCGTCTCATTGACCGAGATCAGCCGATCAACCCAGGCAAAAGGCAGATAACGGATCAGCTCAAACCGCCGACGGTAATTCATCTCGGCATTGCCCTCACGCAGAAGATTCAGCCGTTCCTTGATAGCCGCAATGCCGGCATCCTCATGACACGCCACATCGACATACGTCATACCCGCGAAATTCATCGTCGTCAGCAATTCAGGCACATGACGGCGCAGGTTGCCCGGGATACCGATACGAACAAGCCCCGCTCCCGTCCCATGCTGCCGCCCGTAGTCGGCAAGTGCGCCGGCCAGCCGTGGCAGCAGATTGGGCTGCGGCCCCGCCACCCTCAGCCGCTGCCAGAGCCCGCCGCGTTCATCGCCTTGCGGCGCCCCCATCAGGCTCATGAAACGCGCCTGGCGATCCATGAGCACCGTCCGTGCCGGGCCATGGCGCATCAGATCAGTATCGGTAAATGTCGCATTACTCCCCAGCAGGGGCTCGCCGCGCAATGCCCGGAACACCTCCTGCATCAAATGCAGGGTGCCCATACCGTCCATGGCCGCATGGGAAGCGCGAAATATCACGCGCACGGTCGGTGCCAGCGATGGAACCTGCGTCTGCTCCGGCCTCTGTGTCTGTGGTGAGCGGGTCACGATAACCTCGGCCACACGCCCCTGCTCCAGATCGAGCTGCTCACCCAGCAACGCCGCCAGCCCGTCGCTCGAATCGCCCGACCAGGAACAGTCCTCGATCAACCGGAGCTGCGGCGGCAAACCATCGCTGCACCAGGACGCCCGCTGCCGTCGTCCCACCAGACGCAAGCGTGCTCCAGGATTGACCTCGGCCACCGCGTCGAGCGCTACCTGCCAGCACCCCTGATCCACACCCGCCGTCCCGAGCGTCCCTTCGAGAAAAATGACGACATCGTGTGATGAGACATGCGACTGCGGATGGCGGCCAATCGCGGCGTGGTAATACTCCGAAACAGTCAGCGGCCGCCGGATCTGCCGGACCGGTGCCAGCGCGGGCAACGCAGCCAGCCCGGATGCCAGCCTGTCCATCCCCTGATCCCTGCCCCCCTGATACTGATCCTTCCCGGTATCCATGGCCGGACTATACACGGCGCACGGCACATCCCTGCCCCTCGCCGCAACCTCCCGATCGAGCCCGGCGGCTCAGCGGACAGCAGCTGCCCGGGCCGCCTCATACAGCGGCAAAACCTGCGGCAGATGCTGCTCGATCTCGCGAATACGGTTACTGCTGGCCGGGTGTGTCGATAGCCACTGTGGTGGTGCGCCGCGATTGGCCGCATTCATCTTCTGCCACAAAGTGATGCCGGCACGCGGATCAAAACCGGCACGCGCCGCCAGCTCCAGCCCGACGAGATCGGCATCGCTCTCATCCTCACGCGAAAATTTCAGGCTGAGCAGGCCACCACCAAGGCGAAACGCCTCCGCATACCGGCCCTGACCGATCCATTGCCCGAGCAGGCTGGCGCCCAGATTGGTCAACTCGCTCTTGGCCACGCGCTCACGGGCATGCTCACGCAAGGCATGAGCCACTTCATGCCCCATGACCATGGCCGCCTCGTCATCCGTCAGCTGCAGGCCATTCAACAGACCGGTGAAGAAGGCAATCTTGCCCCCAGGCATACAAAAAGCATTGACCTGCTTCGAACCAATCAGGTTGATCTCCCATTGCCACTGCGTGGCACGCGGGTTATAGCGCGGCGCAAACGGAATCATGCGCTGGGCAATATTGCGCAGCCGCTGCAACTGGGGGTGGCCATCCGGTGCCAGCGCACGCTGCTCGATGGCCTGCTGCTTGAGGTTCTGGTATTCACCGGCGGCCTGCCGCTCCAAGCTGCCGGCCGGTACCAGCTGACGAAAAGCCGACGGCTTGCCAAAGGCAATGCCATCACCGTTATCCGCCCAGCCGGCCGGGCTGATCGCCAGCAGCGCACTGGCCAGCAACAACCCCCGTCCCATGCATCCCATGCATCCCATTCGTCCCATTCGTCCCATCCTATCCACCCGAACCCTCTCCACATTGCCGCGACAAAGATTCATGTTTACACAGCCCCTCCCGATGCGACAGCACCACCACGCCAGCACAAACAAAAACAGGAGAGGTCGCCCTCTCCTGTAGATACAACGTTCCGGACAGCCTGCCGGTTTACAGCTTTTGCAGCTCGTCGTTGACAGCAGCCAGCATTTCCTTGGTGATCTTGCCGCCCGAGAAGCCGGCGATCATCTTCAGGGACATGCCACGGGCCATGCCGATTTGCGGGTTGGTGGCCAGTTCCGGCATGAGATTGTCAATCACGGCACGCGGCGCGGCATTGTCGAGCAGTTCGCCAACCTTGGAGTCGATGCTGTAAGCCATTTTGATTTCCTTCGTTCAATTTTTGAGTAAGGATGCGGTCACGCGGTTCACTCTGCACCAGTGTGACAATGTGGCCACATCGAGAGGTATCCGGCCAGACATCGGGACATCGGGACACCAGGACTTCGAGACATCAAATCTGCAAATCCAGAATCCCTGAAGGCCAAAAGCCCAAAAGAGCCCAAAAGCCCGCCGGATGCGAAGCGCCTCTAAGAAGCCTCCCGTAAAAAACCGGAGCAGCGGCAAGAGGTTGAGGCCATTCTAGGGGGGCAGTATTATTGGTCAACTGAATTATTCGCATGTACCAATCATGAACAACATCGATATACGGCGCATCGATCTCAACCTGCTGGTGGTCTTTGAAGCCATCTATCGTGAGGGCACCGTCACCCGCGCCAGCGAAAAACTGCACCTGACCCAATCCTCCGTCAGCCATGCCCTTGGGCGCCTGCGCACGCTCTTCGATGACCCGTTATTCCTGCGCCATCATGGCGGCATGACGCCCTCCCCTCGAGCACGCGAGCTCTACCCGTCCATCCTTTCAGCATTGCGCATCCTCGAGGACACCCTCAACCAATCCGCCCCCGTCGACCGGCAAAAAACACGGCGCACCCTGAACATCGGCCTGATCACCACAGATGAAGCGGCCTTCCTGCCTCAACTGATGGCACGGCAAGGCTCCATGCCCCAGTATGAAATCGTCACCACGCTGTACGAGCCGGGGCGTTTTGAAAACCGGCTGGAAACCGGCAAATTCGACATCGCCCTGCAACCCTTCGCCTATTCCTATCCCTCGGCCAACGTCCTGAGCCGGCTGCTGTCGCGCGAAGGCCTGTCGATCATGATCCGCCGCAATCATCCGGCATTACGCAAAGGCATCCTGGACATCGAGGCCTACCTGCGCCTGCCGCACATCGTCGTCGCCCCGCGCCGCACCGAGGCCAGTTATCTGGATATGGAGTTCGCCCGCCGTCGCCTGGAGCGCGAAGTCGCCCTGCGTTGCCAGGATTACTGGACCGCCGCCCGCATCGTCGCCACCAGCGACTGCATCCTGACCGCCCCCTACCGCCCCATGTCCTGCCTGATCAGCAGCATGCGCAGCAACAAGCTGATCCCCATGCCGGAAGGGCTCAATCTGTCCGATGCCGCCGACATTTACCTGTACTGGCACATCTCGGCCGACAAAGATCCGGACAATCTCTGGCTGCGCCAGAACCTCGTCGAAATCTTTCAGGTACCGCAAACTGGAACCCTCTGACAGCACAACACTGCAACGTTACGGTACGACCCTAGGCGCATCAGGCCAACCGTACCGAATTGTTGATTCCCCGGGGCTATGCTCAAATGCCCGCTGCTCGAATCTGCGGAACCCTGCTGTAGGACACCGGAGATGTTGATTTTCCTCATACGCTGACGCTGACACTGACACTGACACTGACACTGGAGAATACGAACTATGGAATGCAAGGTACGCTGGCATGATGGCATGAGCTTCATCGCCGAGACCGGCAGCGGCCATCTGGTCACGATGGACGGTGCCCCTGAGACCGGCGGCCGCAATCTGGCAGCGCGCCCCATGGAACTGGTGCTGGCCGGAACGGGCGGCTGTACCTCGTTCGATGTAGTGATGATCCTCAAACGCAGTCGTCAGAACATTACCGGTTGCAACGTCGACATCCAGGCAGAACGTGCCACAGACGACCCCAAGGTATTCACGAAAATCCACATGCATTTCGTCATCACCGGGCGAGACCTGAAGCCCGAAGCCGTCGAGCGTGCCATCCGGCTGTCGGCAGAAAAATACTGCTCGGCCTCGATCATGCTCGGCAAGACGGCAACCATCACGCACGACTGGGAAATCGTCGAAGGCTGATTCACTGCTTATTCCTTGCCAGCAATCCCGGGGCAGGAAGCAGGCATCAAAGGTAATAGGCCGTCCTAGTCATCACCCGCGCAGCCAGACGCATGGCCGTCTTGATCGGCGGCGGCAATTCACGCGCCCCCAGGCGCAAGGCCGTTTCGGCGTGGCTCGCCTCATCCACCCGCATCTGTTCGAGCATGTCGTGCGAGCGCCGATCCGCCACCGGCAACCGTGCCTTGTGCCCTTCCAGGTGTGCCTCGACCTGGCGTTCCGTCTCGGCAAGAAAGCCCAGACTCCAGGCATCGCCGCATCTGCTGGCCAGCACACCCATCCCCAGCGCCCCGGCATACCAGAGCGGATTGAACAGGCTTTTGCGCCCACCGAGGGCTTCGATCCGCCGCTCCGTCCACGCCAGGTGTTCGGTTTCCTCACGCCCGGCCTGCTCCAGCGCCTGGCGGATGTTTTGTGCCCGCGAGCCCAGCGCCTGCCCCTGGTACAACGCCTGGGCACAAATCTCGCCGCAATGATTAACGCGCATCAGGGCAGCCACATGGGCGCGTTCCTGTACCGTCAGCTCCGCCTCGGGCTGGTCACTGCCCGGCACGGGACGGGACGTGGGCGCTGGCGCAAAGAGCGTGCGCAAACCGCGGTCAAACCCACAGATCAGGGCATCAACATCCATGATCGCAAGATCGGCCTTCCTCCTCAGGAGCGAGGGCAGTGGCTGGAACAGCGGCAGGCTGCGGCCAGCGCGGCTGACGATCCGCCGGACAGGAAAATAGGTGGCGTGCCAGTTCGACCAGCGCCTGCTGATAAACCTCGCGCTTGAATTCGATGACCGTATCCAGCGGAATCCAGTAATCATGCCAGCGCCAAGCATCAAACTCCGGCCGTTCGCTGGCGCGCAGACAGACATCACTATCCCGCCCCACCAAGCGCAGCAGATACCAGATCTGTTTCTGGCCACGATAGGTATTGCGCCACTCGCGCCGGATCCAGTGCCGTGGCACGTCGTAACGCAACCAGTCGCGGGTGCGGCCAAGGATGGCGACATGTTCCGGCTGTAGTCCGACTTCCTCGTGGAGTTCGCGATACATGGCCTGTTCGGGTGTTTCGCCCTTGTTGATGCCCCCTTGCGGGAACTGCCAGGAATGTTCGCGGATACGCTTGCCCCAAAAGACTTCGTTGTGACTGTTGACCAGAACGATGCCGACGTTCGGGCGATAGCCTTCACGATCAAGCATGATGAAACCTTCAATGTTCAATAGGATTGCCGACATTCTTTCACAGAATGCCAGTGAATTGAAGCCAGGAAGCACGGCCGGCGCTGCGCCCCCACTGCCTGAAAAACGAAATTTCAGGGAACCGTCACCCGATATACTGGTCTTTTGCCACAGCCTCGTTCAAACCCTGCGGAGGAACATCATGCACCCACCCCACCACAATCTCGGCTGTCTCTTTTCGCAACTGGGGCTGCCGGCCGACCCGCAGGCCATCGAAGCGTTCATCACCCAACACCGCCCGCTGGCACAAGGTGTGGCCATCTATCGCGCCCCTTTCTGGAGCGCAGCACAAAAAACCTTCCTGATCGAGGGACTGATCGAAGATGCCGACTGGGCAGCCGCCATCGACGAGCTCAATAGCCGCCTGAGCTAACCAGCAACCAGGAATCAAGAGTCAAGGTTGCAGCAGCGCGACACGCAGCTGCTGGCGTCGTGCCGCATCGACGCCAGCCGTCTGCGCCAGATAGGCATCGAGGCTGCCAAACTCTGCCCGCACGGCATCAAATGCTGCTGCCAGGAACTCGGCCCGAACACTCATGATGAGCGCGATCGCCGCCGGCTCCAGCGGCCGCCCCAGCGCTCCGGCCAGCATCTCCGCCAAACCATCGGCCAGTGGGCTGTGCACCAGCACATCACCAACCCGTAAATAGTCAGCAAGAATCGCTGACTCACCCACTCCCAGCGCGTGCAGCAGCAGCGCGCAGGCAAAGCCGGTGCGGTCCTTGCCCGCCGTGCAATGCACCAGCAAAGGCAGATCATCCGCCGCACACAAGGCATCGAACAACGGTCGCAAACGGCCAGCGAAAGCACGCGGAAAGCCGCGATAGGTCTGCAACATCATCTGCCGCGCCCCGGCCACGCCTTGATCCGTAGCCAGACAGTGCAGCAAGGCATCATGACCGGCACGCACATCGGCTTCTACCGTGGCATCCTCTACTGCAACATCGGACGATTCCGCTGCCGTCGCCAGAGCCAGCCGCCAGTTACTGGGCTGGTAGTGGCGCTCCGCCAGACTGCGCAGATCGAACAGCCGGCGCAGCCGGAGCTGGCGCACGAATGCCAGATCGATGTCGCCAGGATCGAGCAGATGGCCGGCGCGATAGACCTTGCCGTATTGCACCCGACAGCCATCGCGCGTGACCAGCCCGCCCAGGTCACGGAAGGTTGGTGCAGCAGACAATCTCATGAAAACCAGCTCAGCCCGTATATTTCGGCAGCTCGCTGAAGAAAGCGAACTCCATCATGCCGTAACCCACTTCGCCATTCAGCGTAAACCGTGCCGGCGTCTCGACCAGCCCCAGCATCATGTCTTCCTGATAGTTGTAGTGCGCCTTCTGCACCACCAGCTGCGGCCCCTGATACATGCCGTGACGCCAGTCCTGCTCCAGCCCGTAGCCGGTGCCCATGGTCAGATAGGTTTGCAGCAACGGCGTGCCGCGCAGCTCCAGCGCCCCGCCCGGTGCATCGGGAAAACGCACCACACCTTCCTTCATGTCGCACATGTACTGCATGGCCGAGTTGAAAACGTGATCGTGCTCCGGCCGTCCCAGCCATTCCGCTTCCCGTGCCGGATCCTTCCAGATGCGCAAACCTTCCTCGATGGAGCGTCGCCCGTCCGCCGTCTCATTGACCAGATACATCAAGGCAAAATCCTTGAACAGCACCGGAAAATAATTCCACATGCCCTCCATCGACGGCGTTCCAAGGTGAATGCCCTTGGGCTCCTCCTCCCCGACCGGCCGCACCCCCCAGGAACGGTCGCGGCTGCCCAGCCACTCATCCGGCGTGATGTCCCAAGTCTTGCCCTGATACGTCAGCGTGCCCGTCCAGTTGCCCAGCTGGGCAAAGCGCATGGTGTCAAACAGTACCCGGCCATGCTTGCGGATGTAATGACGCGGCTCCTGGAAGGCCGGATGCTCGCCATGCCACACCACATCCAGCTCGATCCCCGCCTCGTTCGGCCCGACGGTCAGGTGCAGCTTGTGCAACCCTTCGATGACCTCGATCTTCAGCGGGCCAACGGAAATGTCAGCGCGATCAGTCAGCGGCCGCGAAGCACGCACCACATCCTGTACCTCACCTTGCCGCACCAGCAAAAAAGCATCCTGCACCCCCAGATTCGGATACTGCCCCATGCCAAAAACAACAAAAATGTCCCCCGTCTTGTTGAACAGGTTGAAATAGTAGCGATCATAAAAATTGCGGTCACTGGTACCGGTATGACGCACGACATCGGCAATCTGATGCACCGGATAATCATCCAGGCGGGACAAGGTGGACTGGGTGGTCTGCATGAAGAAGCTCCTTCCTACTGAGTGGATCACAAAGCGCCCGGCATCTGCCGCAAGC
>JAGOSV010000048.1 GCA_018062105.1 Sterolibacterium sp.
GCTTCGTTCTTGGTGAAGGGGCTGGGGTGCTGGTGCTGGAAGAGTACGAGCATGCCCGGGCACGCGGTGCGAAGATTTACGCCGAAGTTGCCGGCTATGGCATGAGTGGCGATGCCCACCACATGACGGCACCGGCAGAAGATGGCGACGGAGCGCGCCGCTGCATGGTCAATGCGCTGCGTAACGCACAGATGAACCTCGACGATATCGATTACATCAACGCCCATGGAACATCCACGCCGCTGGGCGATGTGGCGGAAACTATGGCGGTCAAACGTTGTTTTGGCGATCACGCCAAACATCTAGTGGTCAATTCAACCAAATCGATGACCGGCCATCTGCTGGGGGCGGCGGGCGGTGTGGAGGCGGTCTTTTCGACCTTGGCCGTGCACCACCAGATTTCGCCGCCGACCATCAATCTGTTCCAGCAGGACGAGCAGTGCGATCTCGATTACTGCGCCAACACGGCACGCAAGATGGACATTCGTGCTGCGCTGTCCAATTCCTTCGGGTTTGGCGGCACCAATGGCACGCTGGTCTTGCGACGCGCCTGATTCTGGTTGTTGCGGATTTTTGTTGCTTGCCACGCAGGTGGCGCACGGTTTTCTGTCAGCGCGTTACATCAGCGCGTTACCAGCTCATCGCCGATGCTTTACCGTGCCCGGCTGTCGGCGGACATACGCGTGATGGCATCAGGAGATGGGTACTGTGAAAGCACCGCGTGTCCTGTCGCTGCGTCCTTCGATCCGCCTGCTGGCCTTGCTGCTGGCGGCGCATGTGGGGGTGGCCATCCTGCTCGTTCCCTTGTGGTTCGGGGCATGGACGTGGGGGGCTTTGCTGCTGGCAGGGCTGATCTATTCCTTGTCGCGGCAGATCAGCCTCCAACTGGGGGAAGAGCGCATCACGGAACTGGCCTTGCATGAAGATGGCACACTGACCTGGCAGCGTTATTCCGGGCTCAAGGAGCAGCTGCGGGTCGATCCGCAAAGCACGCTCATGTCGTGGCTGGTGGTATTGCTGTTGTATCCGGTACAAAGCCCGGGGCAGCCTGCCGCCCGGCGGCGCGTTCTGACCGTATTGCCGGATGCTCTGTCTGCTGAGGATTTCCGCCAGCTGCGCCTGTGGCTGCGCTGGTGTGCCTGTCGTGAGAACGCGGAGGAGGGTTAGCCGCCTGTCGATCGGTGGTGCGGCCGCAGGATGGTGCGGCGAGCCGTCGGTAATAGTTCCGGATAATCGCGGCTGAAGTGCAGGCCTCGGCTTTCGCGGCGGCGCTGGGCGCAGCGCACGATGAGATGGGCGGTCAGGACGAGGTTGCGTAATTCGAGGAGGTCGTTGCTGACGCGGAAGTGGGCGTAGTACTCGTCGATTTCGCGCTCCAGCAGACGGATGCGGTGCAGGGCGCGTTCAAGGCGTTTGTTGGTACGGACGATGCCAACGTAATCCCACATGAAGCGGCGCAGCTCGTCCCAGTTGTGCGAGATGACGATTTCTTCATCGCCATCGGTGACGCGGCTTTCGTCCCACGGGGGCAGGTCGGGCAGCGGGCGCGGTGCACTGGCCAGGATATCGGCGGCGGCTGCTGCTGAAAACACCAGACACTCCAGCAGCGAATTGCTGGCCAGCCGGTTGGCACCGTGCAGGCCGCTGGCGGCAGTCTCGCCGATGGCATAGAGGCCGGGCAGGTCGGTGCGTGCCCGCAGATCGGTGAGGACGCCGCCGCAGGTGAAGTGGGCGGCGGGCACGACGGGAATCGGGTCGCGTGTCATGTCGATCCCCAGCTCCAGGCAGCGGGCATGAATGTTGGGAAAGTGTTCGCGGACAAAAGCGGCAGGCTTGTGGGTGATGTCGAGAAAGACGCAATCCAGGCCATGTTTCTTGATTTCGAAGTCGATGGCGCGGGCAACGATGTCGCGCGGCGCGAGCTCGGCACGGGGATCGTGGTCAGGCATGAAACGCCGGCCATCCGCCAGCCGCAGCAGGCCGCCTTCGCCGCGCACCGCTTCGGAAATCAGGAAGGACTTGGCTTGCGGGTGATATAGGCAGGTTGGGTGGAACTGGACGAATTCCATGTCAGCCACACGGCAGCCGGCACGCCAGGCCATGGCAACACCATCGCCGGTCGAGGTGTCCGGGTTGGTGGTGTAGAGATAGACTTTGCCGGCACCGCCGGTGGCCAGTACGGTCTGGCGGGCGCGGAAGGTTTCGACGCGATCGTTGCGGATGTCGAAAACATAAGCCCCCAGGCAGCCCAGTCCGGCTTGCCCCAGGCGCTGGCCGGTAATCAGGTCGATGGCGATGTGGTGCTCATAGGTGTGGATGTTCGGGTGGTGGCGCACCCGGTCGGTCAGGGTTTCCTGGACAGCGGCACCGGTGGCGTCATCGACATGGATGATGCGGCGATGGCTGTGGCCGCCTTCGCGCGTCAGGTGATAGCCCAGGTCGCTGGATGTATCGCAGGTGAAATGAACGCCTTGTTCGATCAGCCATTCGATGGCGCGGCGGCCGTGTTCGACGACATGGCGCGTGGTCTGCGGGTCGCACAGGCCGGCTCCGGCCGTGAAGGTATCCTGGATGTGGGCTTCGATCGAGTCGGCAGCGTCGAGCACGGCGGCAATGCCCCCCTGAGCCCAGCCGGAGGCTGAGTCTTCCAGGGTTTTCTTGGTGATGATGGCAACCCGCAGTTTGTCTGCCAGACGTAGTGCCAGCGACTGGCCTGCCAGGCCACTGCCAAGGATCAGGACATCGAAATCAATCACGATGCGCCGGGGAATGTCGATCCGCTGATGAACGAGGCCGGCACTATATCACGGCAACCTGCACGGCAACCTGTCTGAGTTCGTATCTCCGGCGGCGTGTCCATGTTTGTTCTATGTTTCGGCATCCCGGTAGTACCAGTGGCCGTCTTCGCGCACGAAGCGGCTGATTTCATGCAGGCGCTCGGCACGGCCGGAGCGTTTGCATCGGGCAACAAATTCGACGGTGGCGTGAGTGTCATCCTGGATGACATGACGTTTGACCTCGAGCCCCAGCCATTTCAGCGGCGGTGTGCCGGTGGTTTCGTGCAGGTTGAAATCTGCCTTCATGGGGCGCGTGTCGGGATGCCAGCTGGCCAGCAGATAATCGGCCAGGTTCAGCACATAGGCGCTGTAACGTGCGCGCATCAGGGCTTCGGCATGAGGTGCTGCCTGGCCGCCATGCAGCACGCCGCAGCACAGGTCATAGGCTTTCCCGCTGCCGCAGGGACAGCAGGGGGGTGCCGTTGCCGTGGATTCAGTGCGCTTGGCCATGTTCGATACGGTAGGTGGCGCCGCTTTCCTGAGCGAGTGTCTGCACGAGCCAGGGCATGATTTCTTCCAGCTGACGCGCCAGTGTCCAGGGGGGGTTGATGAGGAACATGCCGCTGCCGTGCATGCCGATCCCTGAGGTGTTCGGTGCCCGGACAGACAACGAGACGTGCAGCCATTCCTTTCCGGGCAGCGCTTTCAGCTTGTCTGGTAGCTGGATGGACTCTGGGCGGCTGAGCTGCGGATACCAGATGGCATAGATTCCGGTAGCAAAGCGGCGCAGGCTGTCTTGCAGGGTTTGCAGTACCTGACGATATTCCTGCCGGCCTTCGTAGGAAGGGTCGATCAGCACCAGGGCACGGCGCGGCGGCGGGGGTAACAGTGCCTTGAGGCCGGCATGACCGTCGATGGCCTGTATCTGGACACGCCGGCCGGCACCCCGGAACATCTGGAGGAGCAGGGGGGCATCGCTGCTGTGCAGCTCAAACAGTTTCAGTTTGTCCTGTTCGCGCAGCAGTGCGTTGGCGAACCAGGGCGAGCCCGGGTAGTGGCGCAACGAACCGTCTGGATTGAGTTGCTGTACGAGGTTGCGGTAATCGGTCAGTGCGGTGGGCAGATCGTTGCATTGCCAGAGTCGCCCTATGCCGTCACGATATTCGGCCAGCTGGGTGGCGTAGCCGCTGTCGAGTGTGTAACGTCCGGCTCCGGCATGGGTGTCGATGTACCAGTAAGGGGCGTCTTTCTGGTTCAGGTGGCGGATGAGCTGAATGAGGAGGATGTGTTTCAGTACGTCGGCATGGTTGCCGGCGTGAAAGGCATGACGGTAGCTGAGCATTTCCCGGGAACGTGTGGTGGCGCGGCATGGTGTGGAGACGGGCAGTTTAATGCATTCGTGCATCTGCTTCAGGCCACTCTGGGCAATATGGCGTAGGATAACCACACGCTGTTGCAGCGCGGAAGGAGGTGGGGACATGACGGATTTTTCTGCGGAAGTTCGTGTGGCTGGACAGGCTCCGTCCTGGCAGGTTCGTCTGATCGGGGTCAGCAGCGGTTATGGCGTTCCTTCGGCATCCAGCCATGGCAGCGCCCTGGCGGAGCAGGCGTTGCGTCTGGCCGATGTCGGCAGCGGTGTCCGGCGCAACCGGATTGCTTGTCGCTGGGAGGCACCGCTGGCTTTGGAGGCGGTGGCTGGCCGTTCGCGCGAGGAGGCGCTGCGGCAGATTTGCCGGCAGCTCGAGGCTCGTATCCTGGCTGTTACGGCCGAAGCTTCGGGCACGACTGGACAGGGGCAGCGCGTGCTGCCGGTGGTGTTGAGCGGCGACCACGCCGTCGCCGAAGGGGCTTGGCGTGGCATGGCGCAGACCTGTGCGGTATTGCCTGGCTTGTTGTGGATCGATGCGCACCTGGATGCGCATACCTCGTTGAGTACTCCCAGTGGCAATCCGCATGGCATGCCGCTGGCTGCCTTGCTGGGCTGCATGCCCAATCCGTGGAACCAGACCACGCCTGCCATCGATGCGCGGCGTACCTGCGTTTTCGGGGCGCGTAGTTTCGAGAGTGCTGAGCTAAAATTGCTGCAGGCCCAGGGGGTGCGCATCTTCGGTATCGAGGAAATCCGCCGTCGTGGCCTCCGGGCGGCATTTCGCGAAGCTCTGGAACGGGTCGGGCAACGTGGCCTGCCGTTTGGTATTTCGCTTGATCTGGATGCGCTCGATCCGCTGTCGGTTCATGGGGTCAATACGCCAGTGAGTGGCGGGCTGGAGGTCGAGGCACTGGCTGATGCGCTGCGCGGGGTGGCGCATGATCCGGCACTGATCGGTTTCGAGATCAGTGAGTACAACCCGTTGGCCGATGCCGATCAGCGCACGGCACAGCTGGTCGGGCGGCTGCTCGAATCGCTGACGGTCTGGCCGGATGAGGCGTTGATGAGGCTGGAGCAGGCTTGTGGTGCTCACAACTACGCACCTTTGCCGGTAGTTCTCAGCCGTGGCCAGGGTTGTTATCTCGAAGATGGCCACGGGCGGCGTTATCTCGACATGATGTCAGCGTATTCTGCAACCAGCTTCGGTCATGCCCACCCGCGCCTCGTCGATGCCCTGACGCAGCAGGCGCAGCGGCTGGCGGTGACCTCACGCGCTTATTACAGTGACCGCCTGCCCCTGCTGCTGGCCCGGCTGTGTGACATGTTTGGTTATGAGGCAGCGTTGCCGGTCAACACCGGACTGGAGGCGGTCGAGACGGCGCTCAAGGCAGCCCGCAAATGGGCTTATCAGGTCAAGGGGGTTGCTGTGGATCAGGCGCAGATCATTGCTTGCCAGGGTAATTTTCATGGTCGCTCGATCAGTATCACCGGGCTGTCTTCGGAGCCGCAGTATCGTCATGGGTTCGGCCCGTTTCCCCCGGGCTTGCAATGTATTCCCTATGGGGACGCGGCGGCGCTGGCTCGTGCCATCACGCCACAGACGGCAGCCTTTCTGGTCGAGCCCATCCAGGGTGAGTCCGGCATCATCGTGCCGCCCCCGGGTTATCTGCGCGCTTGTGCCGAGCTTTGCCGGCAGCACAATGTGCTGCTGATCTGCGATGAGGTACAGACCGGCATGGCGCGTACCGGTGCGTTGCTGGCCTCCTGGCATGAGGGGGTGCGGCCGGACGGCGTGATTCTGGGCAAGGCGCTGGGTGGCGGGCTGTTGCCGGTGTCGGCCTTTTTGGCCGACCGTGCGGTGATGGATGTTTTCCAACCGGGCGATCATGGCAGTACCTTCGGAGGCAATGCGCTGGCGGCTGCGGTGGCGCTGGAAGCGCTGGAGCTGGTCGAGACACTGGGTCTGGCGCAGCGTGCCGCCCAGTTGGGGGATTACCTGTTGCAGCGCTTGCGTGCCTTGTCGTCTCCGCTGGTCCGTGAGGTGCGTGGACGCGGCCTGCTGATCGGGATCGAGCTCGATACCACACGTGTCAGTGCCCGGGCGGTTTGCCTGAAGCTGCTGGAACGCGGTCTGCTCAGCAAGGATACGCATGGTAGTGTGATCCGCATTGCCCCACCGCTGGTCATCGAGCAACAGGTGCTGGATGAGGGTATCGCCATCATTGCCGAGGTGCTGGCGTCAATGTCTGTGTCATGAATTCTGCAGGGTTGCATTTCTGCCTGGAAGGACGGGCTGTCCGGAAGGCGTCAAAGTTGTCAAAGGTGTCAAAGGTGTCAAAATTGCTGCCAAAGCAGCTGTCCAAAGCGTGGGCAGGTAGGCTATCATCCGGCGCAGACGGTATCGACTCTCTTACTTTATGTATATCCCGGAACCTTTTGAGCCGGATGAAAGATTTTCTGGCACGTTGGCAGATTTCGTTCATCACCTCATAGACCTGCTGCCAGGCCTCGAACGAGGTATTGCCGATCTCAAACGCAAGCCGGATGATCTGGCGCTGCTGGCACAATTGCTGGCCGGGTTGCAGCGGATTCGCGAGCAGGCGCAACGCCATGAGATTGAACTCGGGCAGCAGATTGCGCAGCCCATAGAAACCATCCTGATCCGGGCGCGGCGCGGTGAGCTGTTGTTTTCCGATCTGCATGCCGAGCTCATCCTGCTGGCTCTGGACCGGCTGGAACTGGCGATGGAGGCGCTGGGGGATCGCCGTCCACTGGCGCCGCTGAAGCTGGCGGAGCTGGTGCGCGGGCTGGAACATCTGGCAACGCTTTCCGTGCGTCACTTTGATGATGCGGCCGCTGAGTTGATCGAGCGTGTCACCGGTTTTCGCCCGGTGTTGCCAGTAGAGCAGGTGCAGAGCACGCCTTCGGCAATCACGCGCAGCTCGAAACAGGTGGCGGCGGACTTGCTGTTTTTCCGCCTGCTCATCAAACAGTACGAGGCGCGTTCTCCACTGTTCAAGGGGCGGCGTCAGCGTCTGTTGCAGCTGGCGCTGGATACCAATGAGCGTGCCGGCCGGCCGGTCGATATGGTGCAGCTCGAGGCAGCCGTGTATATGCATGATGTCGGCATGATGTTCCTGCCGGAGTCCTTGTGGTTGAAAACGGGCAGGCTGAGCGAGGATGAACGGTTGCAGATGCAGATACATCCCACCATGGCGGCGGGCCTGCTGGACCGCATGGAAGGTTGGCAGCCCGCGGCCGAGATGGTGGCACAGCATCACGAGATGCCCGATGGTGGCGGTTATCCACGCCGCCTCAAGGCTCCTGAGATATGTCCAGGAGCAAAACTTCTGGCTATCGTCGATGCTTTCGAGTCGGTCATGCTCAAGCACAGTGATCGGGGCACTTCACGTTCGATCCTGCGCGCCATCGCCGAGATCAACGCCTGTGACACACAATTCGCCGCTGAATGGGTGGCCCCTTTCAATGCCGTGATACGACGCATGCTCGGTCAGTAAGGCCGGGGATGAAGCAGCGGAAAGTACAGTGAGAGATGTAACGGACGATGAATCTACGGAATAAACACGGTCTGCTGGTCGATGACAATACCGACATGCGCAATTCGTTGCGCGCCCAACTTTCCGATTGCGGCCTCGAACATTGTGTTGCCGTGCGCGGCATACGCGAGGCCCTGGCCAAGCTTGGCTCGACACGCTTTGATCTGGTGGTGTGCGATTACAACCTCGGTCAGGGAAGTGACGGGCAGCAGTTTCTGGAGCTGATCCGGCGCAAGAAGTTGCTGCCCCTGTCGTCGGCCTTCCTGATGGTGACAGCAGAGTCAGGCTACCAGCAGGTGTCTACCGCTGCTGAATATTCGCCGGATGATTATCTGCTCAAGCCCTTCACGGCCGAAAAACTGGCCACCCGGATCCTGCGCATTTTCGAGAAGAAGGAGGCGCTGAAGCCGATTTACCGGCACATGGTGGCCAAGGGTAATCCGCTGAAGGCACTTGAAGCCTGCGATCAGCTGCTGAAGGCCGGGACGAATTATCCGGCCGATGTGTTGCGCCTGAAGGGCGAGCTGCTGCTCAGATGCGGTCGCCATGATGAGGCGCGCGAGTTTTATGACGGTGTGCTGGCACAGCGCTCGGTTCCCTGGGCGCTGGTGGGCAAGGCTCAGGCATTTGAAGCATTGGGAAATACCAGCGCAGCGGCCAATACGCTGGAGAGTACCCTGGCAGCCTATCCGAATTACCTCGTGGCCTATGACTTGCTGGCCGGGGTGCGTGGAAAAGTCGACAAGAAGGCGGCGCAGGAGGTGGTTGAACAGGCTTTGAAGGTCTCGGCATCGACCCAGCGGCAGCGGGAATTGGGCGGCCTGGCGCTGGAAAACAAGGATTTCGAACGCGCTGAAACGGCGCTGCGTGCGGTAGTCGAGCGCGATCGCACAGGTTTTTTCAAGAGCCATGATGATTACGCCCAGCTCTCGCAAAGCTGCGTGGCACAAGGCAAGCATCAGGATGCGCTGGCCGTCGTCAAGGACATGGGCCATCATTTTCAGCATGATGCCAGCCTGCAGGCGCGTCAGGCAGCACTCGAATGCCAGATTCTGCTGAGTGCCGGAGACAGCAGCGGAGCGCAGGAGGCCCTGGGGCGGGCGACCGAGTTGCAAAAGGCAGGTGGGCTGGATGCGGCATCTTCCCTTGAGGTGGCGCAATCCTTGTTCGCCTCGGGGCAGAATGATGAGGCCAAGAAAATCATCCAGTCCATTGCCGAGGATCATCATGAGAACAGCCAGGTGCTCGATCGTGCCCTGGCGGTGTTTGATGCGGTCGGCATGAAGAGTGAGGGGGAAGCCTTCCTCGGTGAAATCCACAAACGCATGATCCGTCTCAACAACGAAGCCGTGGCGATGGCCAAGCAGGGCGAGCTCGACAAGGCAGTGGCTTCGCTGACCGAGGCGGCCAATCGTTTGCGCAACAATGCCCAGGTGTCGATCAATGCGGCGCAGGCCATTTTGATGCGCTTGTCCAAGCAGGGGATGAACCACGATCAACTGACCGAGGCACATCGTTTCATCACCCAGGCGGCGGCAGCCAATCCGGAGCATCCCAAGCTCGCTGGGGTGGTCGAGTTTTATCGCAAGGTGGCACCGCCGGGCTCGTTGTTGCTGAATGTTTGAGGTAAAACATGGATAGCTTGGTGGCCACGGTCATTCATGATGCGAAAAATTCGCTCGCTGTGCTGGGGGTATTGCTGGCGCAGGCACGGGGGCGGGCGGGTGGCATTCCGGAGCTGCAACGTGCCGAGACATTGGCCACACAGATCAACACGCAGCTGGTGCAGTTGCTGGTGCTCTATCGAGCAGGTGAGGGCAGTCTGCGTCTGACGGTCGATGATCAGAACCTGACCGATTTTCTCGAAGAGGTGCTGGTGGATCTGGCATTGACTGCCGAAGGGACGGATATGGGCCATGCAGCGCTGGAGACGGATTTTCTGCCGGCCCGGGAAATCGGCGTGTGGGCGTTTGATGCCTATCTGGTGAAGTTCGTGTTGCTCGATGCCTTGCGTAATGCGCGGCGCCATGCCCGGCAGCGCATACGCCTCAGCATGGCACGGGCGACAGTGGGTGGTATGGGTGGTATACGCGGTATGTGCTGTATGCGCGGTATGCGCTTCGACATCGAGGACGATGGCCCGGGCTACCCGGCCGACATGCTGTGTGTGCAGGACGGCGGGGATAGCAAGAATGGGGGCGCAAATACCTGCCCGGTGACGGCGGCCGGTAGCGGGCTGGGTTTGAGCTTTGCGCGGCTGATTGCCGCCGGCCATGCCACACCGGACGGACAGCATGGTGCGCTGGAACTGGCCAACGATGGACTGGGGCAGGGGGGGGCGCGCTTCACCCTGTTCCTGCCCTGAGCCAGTCGCCTTAATTCAAGCCCAGTAGTTCCACTTCGAAGACCAGCGTGGCATTGGGCGGAATGACGCCGCCGGCACCGCGTGCGCCGTAGCCCAGTTGCGGCGGGATGGTCAGCTTGCGGGTGCCGCCGATCTTCATGCCGACCACACCTTCGTCCCAGCCGGCGATGACTTCCTGGCCGCCAAGATGGAACTGGAAGGGATCATGGCGATCCTTGCTCGAATCGAACTTGCGGCCGTCTGTCAGCCAGCCGGTGTAATGGACGGTCACGATCTGGCCGGCGCAGGCTTCGGCACCTTCGCCGGGTTGCAGGTCTTCGATGATGAGGCCGCTGGGGGTGGTGATTTCGCTCATGAGGATACTCCGTAGGAAAAATTGTTTGTGTTTGTAATGGCTGCCCAGGTTATGTGGAAGCCGGGGCAGGAGGGGGTGCCGGCTCGGTGGCGACCGTGAGGCCATAGGCCGCCGGATCGAAGGGCAAGGGAATGTGGTTCAGGACATAGGCATGCGCCCGGCAGGACATTTTCTGCCAGGTTTTGTGCAGGATACCTTGCCATTTTGGGGCATCGTATTCGGGGTGGCGAGCCATGAAGTCGTTCAGGTAGTGCGTAAAGAACACCAGACTGGCGACATCTTCGAGTAGCTGGCTTTCCGGATTGACCTTGATGCCCAGCTTGCCGACGATGGCGCGGGTGCGCTGGATCATGTCTTCGTCGTAACCGGCCTCGTGCATCAGGGTGGCCGTGGTTTCGGCGTGGAACCGTGCGAGATGGGCACGCCACTGCTTGTAGCCGAAAGTGGTTTGCGGGTAGTCGCTGCGCGGAATCTGCCAGCGCTGGATGTGCTGCGCCCGCACGGCGACATGCACGGCTTCGGAGGCATCGGGCGCGTAGCGCGCCAGCATGGCACTCATGCGCTGTCCGTATAGCACCTCGCTGGCCACTGTTGCGCCGCTGGCAGGGTCTGTTGCGTGGTGCGGATCAGCGGCGTTGGCCGCATCGATGCGCTCGATGATCTGGCGATAACGAGGCGTGGTCTGGAACATGGGGACAAGCGGGACCGGGGCAGATATGGTGGATCGTCGGTGGCTCAGTATTTTTCCAGGGAGGACTTCATTTCACCGAAGGTTCGTGCCATGCACTTGAAATAGACACGGTTGGCTTCGAGCGAGAAGGGCTGGACGACATAGGAGCCGGTGGCGGCAGAGGCTTCCATGACGCACTGGTTGTTGCGGTAGTGTTCCCAGTTGCTGCGGCTATTTTTGAGCATCTCCTGCATTTTTTCATTGCCGGTAAATTTGCCACCGAGGCGGTGATATTCGCCTTCGATGCGTTCTTCGAACAGCTTGAGCAGCGAGCCGCCGCACTGGTCGAGTTCGACATTGGTCCTGGAGCGCTCCAGGCAGCTGGTGAATTGCCCGGGTTCGCTGGCCTGGCCGATGCTGGCAAAGCCCAGCAGCAGGGCGAGAGAGAGAATCCGGCAGACGGGGAGCAGGGAGGGATGGCGCATGGTGATTCTCCTGGGGGAGGAAGGGGGCTCCGGGGAATATCAGGGCGGTGCGGCTTTTTTCAAGTGCCCCGGCAAGGTGGGTGGCCGAAGGAGATCAGCGCACCTGGCGTTGCCGGATTCCGAGATAGAACAGCAGCAGGGAGATCAGCAGACCGCCCAGCAGGTCATTCCACAGGGAGGGCTGATACAGGATGAGCCCCAGGCAGGTGAGGAAGATCAGCACACAGCCGGCCATGAAGGCCTTGAGTATGACGGGACGCATGAGGGGCAGACGCAGTGCCTGGCCGAAAAAACGGTCGATGGAAAAACGGATGGGTGAGATGGGCATGTGGCGGGTGAGTTTGCGAACCGCATGCTGCTTGAACAGGTTCAGTACGATGAAGATCGGCAGACCGATCTGCCAGATGACATGGGCGGTGATCAGGCCGGTCACTACGATCATGATGAACAGCCCCCAGTGGATCTGCTGCTGGAAGAGCTGCCGGTACAGCGCGTCCGAGTCGATCCGGTAGCCCCGGCCACCCAGGCCATTGGGATAGAACAGGCGTGTGCCGTCCTCGGTGGTCTGGAAGGAGGGTTTGGCAAGCAGGTCGAAGTTGAGGCGCATGCGGCAGTTTATTCTTTTTGTGTGAATCCGTTGGTCATTCACGACGACCCGGGCTGCGGTATTCGAGCAGGTATTTACCCTCTCCCAGGGCGCGGCCCAGCGAGGCGAGCATGCGGTTGAGGGATTCATCCGGGCTGTTGCGGGTGTCGGCTTCGATGCGGAAATCGAGCTGGCCGTCGTGGCGGGATTCGCCGTGGCCGGTGAGGGTTAGACGGCCATCCAGGGTCGTCAGATCGAGGCGCAGAGCTGGGCCTTCGCCCGTCAGGAGCATCCGGTAATTGCCCAGGGGCTGGCTGTTGATTTCAGTCACTGCGGCATCGCTCCAGCGCAGTTCGGCACTGCCGTGGCAGTCGTTTCGGTTCCAGCGGCAACCAAAACGCGTGCCCGTGGCCTGCAGCAGACCGTTCCAGCCGTAGCGGCCGGGGGGGCCGGGCAGCAGCGAGGCGACGCCGCGGGCCGGCAGGGTGACATCGAAAGAGGTCAGATCCAGCCCGGCCGGGCTTAGATCGAGGCGCAGCTGATCTTGTTCCAGGGTCAGGTCGATGACCAGATGGCCAGACCACAGTGGCCGGCCTTGCACTTGCCAGCGTAGTTGCTGGAAATTTTGCCATTCATTGCTGACGGGATCCTTGAGCAGCAGCATGCCTTGTCCTTGCCACACACTGCCCTGGGTTGCGGTGAGTTGCCAGGAGGGCGCACCGTTTGCACCGTGTTCCAGCAGCGTCCCCAGCCAGGCGGCAGGCCACTGGCTGAGACCGGCGATCAGGAGGCAGAGGAGAAAAAACGCCGTGTAAAGGAGGCGTATGCGCGAAGTGCGGGGTGCGGTGGTTGACGGAGAACGCGGAGAACGCGGAGAACGGGTGTAAGCCGGCATGTTCCGGCCCTCAGGATGTCCCGGATTCCGGCAGGGCGAACTGGACATCGACCCGTACCCGGCCAGGACTGCCGTCGATGGCTTCTACCTGACCGCGCAGCAGGCGTAGCTGGGCGCTGCGCTGCAGGGTACCGACAGCGGCGATCCAGGTGTCGAAGGGCACTTCGGCGCGCAGTTGCAGCAGGCGTGGGCCAATGGCTTGCAGCTGGCCGGCTTGCAGGGGTAGCCCGGCATTGCTCAGCAGGGCTGAGCCGGTGGTCAGCAGTGCTGTTGGGGCGGGAGGGGGCGTGATGGCCTGGGCTTGCAGGGTGCGCAGGTCGGCGGCCTGTTTTTGCAGGGTATCCAGCTGCTGCTGCAGCTGGGGCAGGCGTTGATGCAGGCGCTGGCGGGCTTGGTGGGCAGACCAGAGTCCTTGCAGCAGCACGGCCACGCACAAGAACAGGGCAAGGCTGGCAAGGAAGCGGCGTTCACGCGGGGCGCGTGTCTGCCACCAAGCAAGGAGCGGCGCCAGGAAGGATGGGCTGGATGAGGTCATGAGTCGCTGCGCACGGCAAAAGTTGCTTCGATGCGGCCGCCTCCCTGGGGGTGGCTGTCGCGCAGCACGGTGGCCAGACCGCGTTGGGTCAGTGTGTTGCGCAGGCGTTCGGCGGCCTGCTTGTCAGGCAGCAGCAGGGTCATTTCCAGCCGCCCTTCCTCGAAGGCGAGACGACGCAGCTGGCTCTGACCTGCCGTAACTTCGCTGGCTGCGGCCAGCAGAGGGAGGAAATCGGCCTGGCCTAGCTGGCCGCGTTCACGCCGCAGCTGGTCGTACATGCGCTGCATTTGTAGAGACGGATCGACCACGGCTTGAACCTGTGGAAAGCTGCTGCGGAAGCGGCTGACCATCTGCTGGCGCAGCTGATCCTGACGCTGGGCCAGCCAGAACCATTCGCCCAAGCTGAAGAGGGTGTAGAGGGTGAGGGTCAGCATGGCCAGCAACAGAGCCGGGCGCAGGCTGCCCCAGCCGTGGCGGGCATCGCGGGGCGGGGCGAAATCGCCGGTCAGCAGCGAGCGGGCCGTCCTGTAGGTCGTTTCATGGGCAGCCGTGCGCCATGAGTATTCGCCGGCTAGCCGTACCGGGATGCCCAGGGCGGCCTGCCAGTCTGCGCATTGGGTTTCTGTCAGTGTTGCACCGGGCGCCAGATATAGGTCGAGCACGGCGGGTGGCTGAGGCGTGGTCTGTAGCGCCAAGCGCAGCTCCAGCGGTGGCACCGAGGGCGTGTCCGGATCGGGGTGGCAGCAGAAGCCGGTTTCCGCGCCTTGTCGGACGAAGCTGGCCTGCGGCTGCGGCTTGAGGTAGAGGCTCCAGCCGGAGGAGGCAGGCAGGGGCAGCAGGGCCAGTTCGCTGATGAGCCGCTGTAGTGGGCGGCCCAGGTGGTTCAGCGTCGCTCGCAGGGTGTCGAGGCGCTGCCGGCGGATCACCCAGACGGCGGTAGGCAAGAGGGCGTTGGCGGGTGTGCCGGGTTGCGGCAGGCTGTTACCGATGACGCAATGTTCGCCTTCGGATTCGCCCAGCAGGTGGTCTTCGAGGGCGTAGCCCAGCGCTGCCGTGCTGCGGGCGCGGGCAGCGCGGGGCAGTGGCAGGGTGAGCAGCAGGCATTGTTCGGCTGTCAGCACCCCTTCGCAGTGGTCGGCTGCTGGCCAGTGGCGTGGCTCGCTGCAGCCCTGTTGCAGGGGCGTGCGACTGTCACCAAACAGTGCCCATTCGCAGGAGGTTTGCCGTTCCGGCCAGTCGGCCGGCAGATAGAGGCGCAGCAGGGTGGTCATGCACTTATTCGAACTTCTGCCACAGCAGGGCAGGCCAGGTGGTGTTGCGCTCAAGCAGAGCCCGGATGATGACATCGGCCTGGTTGTAGCGGATGCGTACCAGCACGCTGAAGTGGCTGCTGCGGGTGTCGATGCGGTCGATACTGGGCAAGGTGGCGAGTTCCTGGCGGGTCAGACGCTTGCGAAAGTCGCCGGCATCAAGGTAGGGAATGCGTTCTCGGTCAGCCATGATCTGCTGGATTTCCGGCAGGGGAAAATCGTGGAGCACCGCCGCAATCACCAGCGCACTGGCTGTGTTGATGTTGGTGGGATTATACCCGGGAAGGGCGCTGACATAGGGGCGTAGCCGCTCGACGATCTGCGGGGTGTAGCCACGAATCTGCAGCAGGTTGTCGATGTCGGTGAGCGGGCGGTTGGCGCTGCGGTAAGGGGGCTTGAGGCTCTGGTAATAGTCATCCTCGGCGCCGTCCACCCCGGCGCTGTCGTCGCTGTCCAGCCAGTCGAGCAGGCTGCCGGTCAGCGTGTCCGGCAAGTCGAGCTGGTGGAGCAGGTTGCGGTAGATGACGAGGTCGGCCGGGCTGGCTTCGCCATTTCGGAACAGGTTGTTGAGGTTGAATTTCCCTTGTTCGTCGGTAATGCTGCCGCTGATTTCGCCGCCTTCGGCCGGCATCGGCGGGAGCTTGGTGGCCCACGGCTCACCCAGGTGGTCATAGCGGTTGCTGCGGGCATCTTCGGCCAGCACCATGCGTGCCCAGTCGACGCCGGCGATGGCAAACTGGCGGGCCTGTTGCAGGTCGCGGCGGGTTTCCAGCTGGCGTAGCCAGGTGTGCTCTTTCCATAGCAGGGTGCTGGCCAGGGTGGCGGCCAGGGCCATGATCAGCAGGGCGAGGATCAGTGCAGCACCACCCTGTCGCAGATTTGTGGGTGCCCTGGTCATGAGGGCAGGGCGAAGAAGCGGCGCAGGCGTGTGCCGTCCTGCAAGGTCAGTTCGAGCTCGACGGCGCGCGGCAGGCTGTCGTTGGCCAGCCCGACCGGTGGCCAGCTATCTTGCCAGTTGCCGGCCGTGTCGAGATAGCGTAGTTGCAGGGTGCGGACGCCATCGAGCAGAGGGTAAATTTCGGGACGAGTGTCTGGCAGCCGGTCGAGTGCTGGCCACAGCAGGAGCTCGATCTGGCTGTCGCGCAGCCGGTAGGCCAGCCGCAGCTCGTTGCGTCCGGTGGGCGATTTGCGGGTGAATTCGAGGAGGCTGGCATCGCTGCCGGCATCTGCAGGCAGTGCCGGCAGGGGGCGGGCGCGCCAGGCGGGCAGCAGGGAAGGGTCGGAAACCGTGGTCGGCAGCAGCCCCGGCTGGGGCGGGGCAGACAGAGGGCCGGTGCGGATGGGACGGGCAACGGGCTGGCGGACGTCGTTGTCGAAACGGGCAAAGAACAGGGCAATGGCTTGCCAGCGCTGGCGTTCAGCCAGCAACCGGTCGCTGCTACGCATCAGGCTGTCGAGACCACGGTAGGCCATGCTGGTGATGATGGCCAGCAGGGCGACGGCCACCAGTAATTCGAGCAGGGTCATGCCGGATGCAAAGGGGCGCCGGTACCGTGGGTGTGGGTAGATGGGTGGAGGGATTGTGCAAGGCATGGCTCAGTTGCCAGAACGAACCAGAAAGCCGCTGTGCTGCGCCAGCAGGCTACCGTCTTCTGGGGTACGGATGAAGATTTCGATGCGGCGAAAACGGCTGTTGGGGGTGGTGCTGATGCGTTCTTCCCAACGGAAATTCTGTCCGGCTTGCTGCATTTCACCGTGGTTTTCTCCGGGCGGGAGCCAATCGAGACGGGCGCGGTGTTCGGCCAGCCGGTCGGTTGCCAGCCAGTCGGCCAGCTGGCGCTGACGGATTTCTTCGCCATTGTGCAGACTGACGGCTCCGGCACGCAGGGCGGCCATCAGGGATACGGCCAGGATGGTGAGGGCGACGAGCACTTCGAGCAGGGTGAAGCCGGCCTGGGCGCGAGGGGGAGGACGGATCACGACAGCTCCTCGACGGTCACCTGTCCAGTGGGCAGGCCGCGCAGGCGGAAGGAGGTAGCGCCTGTGCTGCCGGAGCTGTCCGTATCCAGGCGCAGGTCGAACAGGACGGGGTCGGCGCGGCGGAAGATCAGGGGGCTGCCGGCCGGCAGGGGCTGGCCTTCGACTTCGATCTGGCGCAGGTGCAGGCCATCCTCGAAGCGGCGCGGGTGGAAGAGTTCATCTTCGAGGAGCGGCTGCCAGTGCGGTGCGTGGTCTATGGCGGGCGGGGCAAAGAGAAACTCGTAGCCATCTGGTGTGGCGTTCCAGGCCAGCTGGCGTTGCCCGGCCAGGGCTTCGCTGCTGGCGGCTTCCAGCAGGGCCGCCAGCCGCTGCACTTCGGCCCGGGCCTGGGCATGTGGGGCATGGCTCAGGCTGAGTGCCACGGTGGTGGTCAGGATGCCGACGATGACGACGACGATGAGCAGCTCGATCAGGGTAAAGCCGCGTGGCCTGGGGGCGTGCCGGGACATGGTTGCTGTCGTGACAAGCCGGAGTGTGGTGTGTTCTGGCGTATGCCGGGATCAGAGCTGCCAGTTGCCGATATCGGCATCCAGCCCTTCGCCCCCGGGCTGGCCATCGGCCCCATAACTGAATACGTCGATGTCACCGTGCAGGCCGGGATTCAGGTACTGGTAGGGATGCCCCCAGGGGTCTTGCGGCAGCTTTTCAACGTAGCCACCGGCCTTCCAGCCGTCGGTGGATGGGCCGCCGGAAGGTTTGCTGACCAGGGCCTGCAAGCCTTGTTCGGTGGTCGGATAGCGTTTGTTGTCGAGCCGGTAGAGCTTGAGGGCACCGACCAGGCTGCCGATGTCCTGACGTGCAGCAACGACCCGTGCTTCATCCGGGCGGCTCATGATCTTGGGCACCACCATGGCGGCCAGGATGCCGAGAATGACCACCACCACCATGATTTCGATCAGGGTGAAACCGGATTGGTAACGGGGGCGGAGACGGAGGCAAGGAGAGGCTGCAGGGTTCATGAGGTGTTCCTTCGTGCAAGGGCATGCTTAGTGCAAGAGCATGTTGATTTCGATGATGGGCATGAGGACGGCCAGGACGATCAGCAGTACCACGCCACCCATGACGAGAATCAGCAGGGGTTCGAAGAGACCGAGGGCGATGGCGGTGCGTCGTTCGAGCTCGGCCTGCTGCTGGCGGGCGGCGCGTTCCAGCATGGGGCCTAGTGTGCCGCTGGCTTCGCCGCTGGCGATCATGTGGATGAGCAGGGGCGGGAAGAGTTGCCCGGTGGCCAGGGCGCGATGCAGCGGGCTGCCTTCACGCACCAGACGGATGGCTTGGTCCAGTGCCTGGCGCAGCATGCGGTTGGCCAGCACGGCCTTGGCGGTTTCCAGGGCGGTGAGCAGGGGAACGCCGCTGTTGACCATGATGGCGAGGGTGCTGGCCAGACGGGCACTGTCGAGGGTGCGCAGGTGGCGGCCGAGCAGCGGCAGGTGCAGTAGGCGCTGGTGCCAGCGTAGTTGCAGGGCGTCGTTGTGGCGCAGGGCGTGGCGGCTGGCGAAGGCAGCAATGAGGCCGGCAGCCAGCAGCCACAGGCCGTGGCTGCGCAGGAAATCGCTGATGAAGATCAGGCCGCGTGTCAGCAGTGGCAGCGCTTGCTTGCTCTGGCGGAAGACTTCGACGATCTGCGGTACGACGTAGGTGAGCAGGCCGATGATGACTAGTATGGCGACGGCACTGACCAATAGCGGGTAGAGCAGGGCTTGCAGCACTTTCTGGCGGGTGGCCTGCCAGGCTTCGAGGTGATCGGCCAGGCGCAGCAGCAGGGTGGCCAGTTCGCCGGATTTTTCGCCGGCATTGATGATGGCACGGTAGATGGGAGGGAAGGTGGCCGGGTAGAGGCTGAGGGCGGTGTGCAGGCTGTGACCGGCCAGAACTTCGGCACGGATGCCGGCCAGCAGGGTGCGGGCACCGGGATGATCGCTCTGCTCGATCAGCGCACTCAGCGAGTGTTCGAGCGTCAGGCCGGCTTCCAGCAGCATCGCCCATTGGCGGGTGATGAGGCTGAGTACCGAGGCAGGCATGCCGGGGCGGCGGCTCGTAGTGTTGAGTGTGCCGAGCGTGCTGGGCGTGTCGGTGGTGCCCTGATTGCCGGTTGTCGAGGCGCTGCCGCGGGCGACCGGGATGATCTCCAGGGGAAAGAGCTGTTGCTCGCGCAGCTGGTTGCGGGCCAGCCGGCTGGTGTCGGCTTCCAGCACTCCGCTGACTTGCTGACCCTGGGCGTCGAGTGCCTGGTAGTTGAAGGCGGCCATGAAGGTTAGTCACGCGTGGCGCGTAGCAGTTCTTCCAGCGTGGTCTGGCCATCGCACAGCCAGCGCAGGCCGTCTTCACGCAAGGGACGCATGCCCTGAGCAAGGGCGTGGGTGCGCAGCTGCTGGTCGCTGGTGCGGTCGTGCATCATGCGGCGCAGCGTGTCGTCGATTTCGAGCAATTCATGGATGCCCATGCGCCCCTGGTAGCCGGTGTGGTTGCACTCCGGGCAGCCTTGAGCCCGGTAGAGCTGCGGCGGGCGAGGAGCGGTGGCGGAGAAGAGCGCCCATTCGCCGTCGTCGGGGACGTATGGTGTGCGGCAGGCCGGGCACAGGCGGCGCACCAGACGCTGAGCCAGTACGCCGGTCAGGCTGGAGGCCAGCAGGAAGGGCTCGATACCCATGTCGACCAGGCGGGTGACGGCACTGGTGGTGTCGTTGGTGTGCAGGGTGGCCAGCACCAGGTGGCCGGTGAGGCTGGCCTGAACAGCGATCTGGGCGGTTTCCAGGTCACGGATTTCGCCGATCATGATGACATCGGGGTCCTGACGGAGGATGGAGCGCAGGGCGCGGGCAAAGTCGAGGCCGATCTTCGGATTGACCTGGGTCTGGCCGATGTCGGGCAGATCGTATTCCACCGGGTCTTCGACGGTCATGATGTTCAGGCGTGCCGAGTCGAGGCGGGCTAGCGCGGCGTAGAGCGTGGTGGTCTTGCCCGAGCCGGTCGGGCCGGTGACCAGGAAGATGCCGTGCGGATGATGAATCAGGCGGTCGACGTGGGCGAGGGTGTCGGCGGCCATGCCGAGCACGTCGAGATCGAGACGGGCCGGGTCCTTGTCGAGCAGACGCAGGACGATGCGTTCGCCGTGGCTGGTCGGGATGGTGGAGACGCGCACATCGGTGGGGCGGCCGGCAATGCGGATGGTGATGCGGCCATCCTGGGGCAGGCGCTTTTCGGCGATGTCGAGCTGCGCCATGATCTTGATGCGCGAGGCCATGGCTGCATGCAGGGCGCGGTGCGGGCGGATCACGTCGTGCAGCACGCCGTCGATGCGAAAGCGTACCGTCGAGTGCTGCTCGAAGGCTTCGACATGGATGTCGGAGGCCTGTTCGCGCACCGCCTGGGTGAATAGCGCATTGATCATGCGGATGATGGGCGCATCATCTTCGCTTTCCAGCAGGTCCTCGATGGGGGGCAGTTCCTGTACCAGACGGCTGAGATCCATTTCCTGGCCAATGTCGTCGGCGACTTCGGCGGCGGTCTGGTCGGCGCGGCTGTAGGCGGCAGCGAGGTGTTGTTCGAATTGCGGGGCATTGCACAGGACGGGATGCAGCGGGCAGCCGAGGATGCGGCGCAACTCATCGAGCCCGGTCAGGGCAGCGCCATCACCACCTGAACGGACGAACACCGTGGCAGCTCCGGCAGGGGCGGATACATCCACCGCCAGCACCAGGCCGTGGGCCTTGGCAAAGGCATAGGGCGGGCGAAAAGGGGGCAGGGCGCGCTCGGCGG
>JAGOSV010000049.1 GCA_018062105.1 Sterolibacterium sp.
ATGGCGGTTGCGCGATGCCCGGCTCAGCCCGCATCACATCGCCTGGAACCAGCCGACGGCGAATGAGCCGCGCACCCTGCTGGGCATCGGCCTGCAGGCCGAGCACGATGATCCGGCGCGGCGCAAGACCGCCCCCATCCTCGCCGTCTGGGATGGCAAGGAACTCACCATCCCCAGCCACATGATGGCCAATGGCTACGCTGGTGATGTTGCCGCCGGGCCAGACGGGGGTTTCATTCTCACGGCCCAACACGCCAACCGCATCGTCCTGTGGCAGCCTCGAATGCCTGCCGAACTGACCACCATCGGTGAGGTTCGCAATCCCTGCGGTCTATGGCCGCTGGCCGATGCGCCCGGCGTGGTGATTGGGGGCGGGCTGGGGCTGGCGCGCTGGCATCCTGCCGAAGTCGCCGGCATGCTGCGCTGGCCGGCGGGCATGGCGGCCGGCAATCACTGGGCGATCTTGAGCTGACTGCCGCAGGTCATTCACATCCCCGCGCATCCCTTGGTATCGCCTTGTAGCGGCCTTCCGTGTCAGACCTGGAACCGTCCCAGGGTCGTGTTGAGCTGGCCGGATTGATCGTTGAGCTCGCGCACCGTGACGGCAATGCCCTCGATGCTTTGGGTATTGAACTGCGCCAGTTCGTTGAGCGCGCACATGCCGCCGACGACGCCCTCGATGTCGGTATTCAGACTCTCGGAAACGGTAGCAGTCTTTTCGGCCAGTTCAACCGAGCGGTCGATCATGCCCTGGGCATTGCGCACGATATGCTCGATCTTGGACGATTCCGCTGCCAGTTGCTGCATGAACTGTGACTGATCGTTCATGTGACCGCGTGTTTCCTCGATGCCGCCGATGATGCCGCCCACCGTGCGGTTGATTTCCCCCAGGCTTTGCTGGGTACGCTCGGCCAGCTTGCGCACTTCGTCGGCAACGACGGCAAAACCGCGCCCCTGTTCCCCGGCACGCGCCGCTTCGATGGCCGCATTGAGCGCCAGCAGATTGGTTTGGTCGGCAATCTCGGAGACGCTGCCCAGTACCTGGTTGATCTGCGACAGGCGCGACAGAAAGGCGGAAAAGCGCTGGATGAGGGCGTCGTTCTGCGTCACCCCGCCTTCGATGGTGGCGACGATTTCATCCATGCCACGGCGGGTTTCTTCCAGTGCCTGACGGCTTTGCGTCAGCTCGTTGTGTGCTGTTCTGGCCTGGTTGGCCAGGGTGTCGAGCTCGCTGCGGATGCGGTCGGCGCTCTGCGTGGTGTTGCCGGCGATGCCCACCGTCTCCATCATGCGGGTCTCGATTTCACGGGCGCTGCCCGACAGCTCGGCGGCCATGCCGGCATTGCGCTGTGCGGCCAGCTGCGCCTCATTGAGCGAGCCGCGCACATTGCCGCGAAAACTTTCGATGACACTCACCACCCGGGCGATCTCGTCACTGTACGTGGCCTGCACCACACAGGGCTGGGACAGGTTGAGCGCTGAAATCTGTTGCAGGTATTCAGACAGCTGTGCCCAGACCTTGACCCCCCAGCGTTTTTCATCGAGATCGTGCAGGAATACGACGAGTGCTACGACGCCCTGGACGATGCTGCCGATCAGGTTGTCCGTGAAAAACACGGCATTGGCCAAAAGCAGCGTGATGCCGACCCAGTGCGTGACGCGCATGCGCAGAAACAGGGAATGTACGGTCATGATGCCATCTTTCTAAGAATTGTCCGGCGCTCGAACACACTCGAAGGCCGGATAAAGTGAATGCGATGAACTAAGCAGTAAACGCGATGAACAGGGGGCGGTGCCGGGACTCAGCGGCGGTCTTCCTCCTCCGGGTGCTGCAAACGATAGTGGGCAAATGCATCCTGCAATTCCTGTGGTAATGGCAGCGGCCCCTCCGGCCCCACCGCCACGCCGGTTACCGTCGCCAGACCGACGCACCGTCCTTCCTGAAACGATGCCAGAGCCAGCTGAAAGGATGTCTTGCCGATGGTTTCGACCCCCACCCGCATTTCCAGCGGCTGGGGATAGTGCGCTTCACTCAGATAGTCGTAACTGGCCCGGGCCACCAGCAGACGATAGGGGCGTGCGCGGAACAGGAAATCCTCGCCCATCAGGTGACACAGGAAGCGTACCCGCGCCTCCTCGTGGCATTCGGCCAGAGCGATATTGTTGAGGTGGCCGACGATGTCCATGTCGGCAAAGCGCGGTGTCAGTGTCGTGGTGTAGGGGTAGTGTGCTCCTACGCTGCGCCAGGCGGCAGGTTTCATGACAGCGCCGCCTCGATGGCCGTCCGCAGGGTGGCGTCTTCCGGGGCAACATCCGGGGCGAAGCGGGCCAGTACTTGACCGTCGCGCCCGACGAGGAATTTCTCGAAATTCCAGGTGACATCGCTGTCTGTCGCCGGGGCCAGATTTTTCTGCGCCAGCCGGGCACGCAGCCCCGCGCCGCCCTCGGCCTGTGGTCGGGCAGCGATCAGTGCGGCATACAGCGGATGGCGCGGCGGGGTATTGATCTGCAGCTTCTCGAACAGCGGAAAACCCACGCCGTAGCGGCTGCTGCAAAACGTCTGGATTTCTTCGGCGCTACCCGGTTCCTGGGCAAGAAAATCGTTGCAGGGAAAGCCCAGCACCTGCAGACCGCGCGACTGGTAGTGCTCATGCAGCGCCTGCAGCCCGGCATATTGTGGTGTCAGCCCGCATTGCGAGGCGACATTGACGATCAGCAATACCTGTCCCCGGAAAGGTGCCAGGGAGGTTGGGGTTCCTGCCAGAGTCTTGAGCGGGATATCGTACAGTGCGTGCAGCGCAGGCGAAAAAGTCATCATGGCAATCCTCAGCAGAAAAAGCGGTTTAATTCTAAAGGGATTTTTTCTGTGCGACTTTGTTTTTCTGTGCGTTATTCCTCAACCCGGCCGTAACGGGCAAAGTGGGCACCGTGCTGCCAGGCCCAGAGCTGGTCGCCCAGCGAGAAATGCCACCATTCGTTGGGGTGTCGGCAAAATCCGACCTGCTGCATGACTGTCAGCAGCAGCTCCCGCCGCTCATGGAAGGCCTGTGCCGTGGCCGTCGTTGCCGTGGCGAAATGATCCGGCCAGGAACGGGGGCTGATTTCATCGATGGGGCTGCCCATATCCATGGCACAGCCTGCTGCATCGGCCAGCGTCACATCGACTGCCGCGCCGGTGCTGTGCGGCGGCGGGTGAGCCGGATCATCGCCCGGCACGCTCCAGAAACGAAAGACCTCCTCCGCCAGCCGCGTGTAGGCTGCCGGGTTCTGCTGCTGCAATGCTGCCGGCCCGGCCAGGCCAGCCAGCGAAATCCCGTGTTCCCGGGCCTGCTGCTGAAAGGCCTGCCAGACCATGAAATGCTGCACGGCCAGCGGCCGCCAGGCATCGAACAGCTTGAGCTGCCAGCCGGGGCGCAGCTGGTGCAGTTGTTCCTGCGCCTGTTGCAGAGCCTGCAAGACACTCTGCCGCAAGTGCCACGGCCCCCGTCGGCCATAGGGGGCACCCAGGGCCACATAGGGATGTGGTTCGAAGCGGCAGAACATGGCTGCTTCGATGGTCTGCAAAGGCTCGTGACATTCGACGATGGGCCAGTCCTGATATCTGCCGTTGCCCCCGCTCATCTTCAGCATGGCCGGTTGCTGCGGCCGGCAAACGCTGCTGCATCGCGCAGTGCGGCGTATTCCGGCAGGATGGGGGCAAACTGGGCCGGGGTGCTGGCATGGATGACCACGCCATCCGCCCCTGCCCGAAACTGGTCGGCCCAGCGGCGGGCGCAGTGTGCCGCATCGCCCACCGCCGCCGGATACCACTCGGCCGGGATGAGGGTTTCGATCTCGCGCAGCTCATCCAGGGTTGCCGTGCTGTCGATGCCACCGCGCATGCCGGCCACCACGGGAGCCGCGCGGAAACGCTCCAGCACCGCCTCATCCCAGCCATTGGCCGCGATCAGCAGCTCGGCCAGATCCGGAGCCTGCAGATAGGTTGCCATGCGCCCGACGATGAAGCGCAGCCGCTGCTCCTCATCCGGGTGACACAGGGTGGCCACCATCGCCCATACCTTGACGCTGTGCGGATCGCGCCCGGCCTCCTCGGCGCCACGGCGGACATGCGCCACGGCCTGGCGCACGGCGGCATCGGAAAAGAACGTCGGCAGCAGCACGCCATCGAACACCGCCCCGGCCAGCGCCAGGCTCTTCGGGCCATACGCACCCAGCAGCAGCGGGATGCGTCCGGCCTCTTCCAGCCAGTCGGCCAGGTGCAGATAAGGGTAGCTGCCCAGTGGTCCCTCGTGACCGAACACCCGTTCTCCCTGCCACAGGCGGCGCATCAGACCGACGAAATCACGCAGCATGGCATTGCTGGCGACCGGCACGCCCCAGGTGGCCATGCTGACCCCGACCCCGCGTCCCACGCCCAGGGCAAAGCGCCCCCCGGACAGGCGGCTGGCCGTGGTTGCCAGGCTGGCGGTGATGACTGGATGGCGGGTGTTGATGTTGGTCACGCCCGAGCAGATGAAGATGCTGCGGGTCACAGCCGCTGCCGCACCCACCAGCACGCCCATTTCCTTGACATCGACCCGCTCGGAAATCCACGCCGAACCCATTCCCAGCCGTTCAGCTTCCTGCACCTGGCTGAGCAGATCCGCCGGCGTGCGGCTGTGTCCGGGCAACAGATAACAGCCCAGCTCCGGAAAGTGTGCTTCCATACTTTCTTCTCCTTTCATCGGGTATCCCGAGACAACGTGTTTGAGCGCAGCTTAGGGAAACACTGAAGAAGTCCAGATTTCGTCATTCCCGCGAAGGCGGGAATCTATGGTTTAGGTTCAACGACTTACTGGATCCCCGCCTTCGCGGGGATGACTTAATCAGTGTTTCCTTGGTGATATTCAAGCAGGTGGCGGTATTGCGCCAGATAGCCGGCCATCATCTGTTCGGCAGTGAAGAGGCTGACGTAGCGTTCGGCGGCGCGCTGTCCCATGGTGGCAGCCTGTGCTTCGTCGTGCCAGAGGGCATCGAGTGCCTGACGGAAGGCAGCGGCATTGCCGGGGGGGACGACGTAGCCGGTTTCCTGATCCTGGTTGATGAAGCTGGTGCCGGTGCCGATTTCGCTGGAGATCATCGGTTTGCCGTACATCGCCCCTTCCAGCAACGAGATGCCGAAGGCTTCGGAGCGCAGGTGGGAGGGAAAGACCAGGGCGTGACAGAGCGTCAGCAGGGCAACCTTGTCCTCGTCGGGCAGCGCCCCGAGAAAGGTGAGATGGTGCAGCTGGAGGCGGGCAGCATGGGCTTTCAGCTCGGCTTCGACCGGCCCGGCACCGACGATGACGATGGGGTAGTCGCACCCCTGTGCTGCGTCGAGCAGGATGTGCAGCCCCTTGTAGTAGCGCAGCACGCCGACGAAGAGAAAGAACTTCGGCCCCAGCCGGGCACGCCAGCCGGCCAGCCGGGCGGCCTCGGGGGGCGGATATTTGCCGCTGTGACGTTCCAGGCCGTAGGGGATCACCGCCACCTTGTCACGGTAGCGTGCCAGCACCGAGCTGGTGGCAAGGTAGTTGGGCGAGGAGGCGATGATGCGGTCGACACTACCGAGGAAGCGGTGCATCAGCGGCCGGTACAGATGTCGCAGGAATTTCTGCCGGATGATGTCGGAGTGGTAGGTGACCAGAGTTGGCACCTTCATGCCGGGTACGCCGCAGGCGAAGTGCACGACATCCATGAACGGCCAGGGAAAATGGTAGTGGATCAGGTCGGCGCGGGCGGTCTCGGCGCGGAAGCGGGCAAAGACGGCGCGGGAAAAGCCGGTCGAGGCGATCTCGAAATCCATCGGTACGCGGATGACGCGATGGCCGTCGATGATCTCCTCTGCACCCTGGTGGTCGCGGCTGAGCACCAGCACCGTTACTTCCGCCCCGTGGCGTTGCGCGCCCGTACACAGCTGGTGGATCACCTGTTCGATGCCGCCGTAGGACTGCGAATAGGTGCGGTAGAAATGGAGGATGCGCATCGCCGCGATTTTATCCGGTGCGGGTGGTGCGGGTGGCGAGGGCAGCACGGTAGGCCGCCACTGTCTGCGCGGCACAGCGTTGCCAGCTGAAGGTGGCGGCCTGTTGCAGGCCGGCGTGGCGGCGGTGCTGCCATTCGGCCTCATCCTCGATCAGTCTTTGCAAGGCGATGCTCAGGCCGGTCTCGTCTGCCGCGTCGACCGTGATGCCCGCGGAGCCGGCGACTTCCGGCAGGCTGGCGCGGTCGGAGACGATCACCGGGATGCCGCTGGCCATGGCTTCCAGCACCGGCAGGCCGAAGCCTTCGTAGAGCGAGGGGTAGATGAGCGCCCGCGCCCCGGCCACCAGCTCGGCCAGCCGCAGACGATCGAGGTAGCCGGTCAGCCGCACCTGGCCGCTGGCCAATGCAGTCTGCAACTCGCCGGCGAAAGGGTCTTTGCCCCAGCCGTAGAGACCGACGATCAGCAGCGGATAGCGGGTGCGCAGAGCCGCCGGCAGGCGGGCATGGGCGCGCAGGGCCAGAGCCAGGTTCTTGCGTGGTTCCAGCGTGCCGACGCACAGCAGGTAGCGGCCGTGGTTCAGGCCGAGGGCGGCCAGGGTAGCCTGGGTCTGCTCGGCCGGACGTGGGTGAAACTCGCGGCCACAGCCCAGCGGGGCGACGACGATTTTTTCCGCTGGCAGCGAAAAGTGCGCCTGGACTTCGCGGCCGATGAAGTCCGAGTCGACGAGGATGCGGGCGGCACGTCGCACGGCCGGTTCGAGATGCCGTTCGATTTCACGCCGGCGGCCGGCCGGATGGGTGTGCGGGTAACGCAGGTGGCTGAGGTCGTGCAGGGTCATCACCAGCGGCAGCGGTGCGGCAAGCGGCCACAGCGTGGGCTCGTGGTAGAGATCGCAGTGCTGGTCGGCAAGGTGGCGCTGGAAGGCGCGCTGCGCGAAGAAACGACGCAGCGGATAGGCTCCGGGCAAGGGGCGCAATAGCGCGTTGAGGCGGCTGGTGCGCATGCTGTGGGCAGTGTCAGCGGCCGGTAGCTGGTCATGCCACTGCCCGCCGAGGAACAGGCGCAGCTTGATCTCTGGCTGGGCGTGCAAAGCGCCCACCAGGCCGGCAATGTACTGGCCGATGCCGGTGCGCGGTGCGCTTAGCAGGCTGGCGTTGAAGGCAATACATAGATCAGGCATCTCAGTCTGTGCTTGCGCCGGGCGTTGTGGTGTGAGGTGTCAGTGTCGGGGTCAGTGTCGGCATTGTGGTTGCCGTCGCGATGCGCTCGATGAGGGTCTGGGTCGAGGCTGCCCAGCCGGGCCATGACCACTCGTGCACCGGGCGCCTGGCCGGGAACTGGCCACAGGTTTCGAATTCCTCGATCTGCCGGGCCAGGCTGGCCGGGTCGTCGAGCCGGAAGTAGGCGAGAAATTCCGCACCGATCTCGCGAAATACCGCAATGTCACTGGCCATGGCCGGCAGGCCGCGCTGCATGGCTTCCACCAGCGGCAGGCCGAAACCTTCGACGAAGGAAGGAAAGACCAGCGCCCGGCTGTGGCGGTAGCTGTATTCGAGCTCGCTGTCGTCGAGATCGTTGAACATGAACAGCCGCCGGCCCAGCTCCGGATGACTGCGGATGCGTGCTATCAGCGGTGCGCACTTCCAGCCGATGCGGCCGACGATGCACAGGCTGGCGCGGGTTTGTGGCATGTCGCGCCAGAGTATCTCGAAGGCATCGAGCAGATAGGCGTGGTTCTTGCGCGGTTCGATGGTACTGACCATCAGATAGACCGGCCGCTGGCTATCGAACAGCCGGCGCAGCGCCGCCCGTGGCCGGGCAGCTTGCTGTGACAGGTCGAGCTCGCTGCCCAGCGGGAAGTGACCGTACCAGCGCTGTCTGGCGGCGCTCTCTCCACTCTCTCCCTTCTCCCCCAGGCGGCGATGAATATCGGCGCGCACTTCTGCGGCGATGGTCTGCGAGATGGCGATGTAGCCATCAGCGGTACGCGCCACCCAGTCGAACCAGTGATCGAACACCTTGACCAGTCCTTCATCGCAGAATTGCGGATGGCTCAGCGGAATCAGGTCATAGACGACCGCCACCACGCCCATACCGGATTGCTTCAGGGCTTCGACCTGCTGGAAGAAATCGGCATGCCAGGAGGAATCGAGCAGCACCAGCACATCACCCGGCTGCGGGCGCAGCACTGCCAGCCGTTCATCTTCCTGCCCTGTCCGGGCAAATAGTCCCAGCCCGCGCCAGGGCAGCTCGAACATCACGCTGCCCAGCCGGAACAGCCGCCACAGCAGCGCGCGTGGCAGTCGTCGCCAGGAGTGGCCGCCGGTCAGTCCCATCCCCTGTTCGAGACGTTGATGGAGATGCCAGTAGCGCTGCCGCAGCCGCTCGAACCACGGCCGGGCACGATCCTGGGCGCGGCCGGGGGCGAGCAGCAGCAGGCCGAGTGCATGGGGCAGGATGAAGGCATAGGCCGCCAGGCGGAAGAGCGTGACGACGAGGTGTTGCAGGCGGGGATGACGCGCCAGTTGCAGCCGCTGGTCGAGCTGGTGGTGGCGCAGCCAGTAGGCGTTGCGCCGCCGCTCGAAGCCCTGCTGGAGGGCAGCCAGGGCACGTTCCCGGCGGTTGGCGGTGAGCTTGCGGACGATCTGGATCTGGCCGGCCTTGAGGACGACCGGCAGGCAGGACACGCCGGCTGGCGGGGTGGCCGTGGCCAGATTCCGGACGACATTGCGCACCACCCGCTGGATGCCCGAGTTCACCAGGGGGTGGTCAAACACATAGGTACATTCGAACAGCAGCCGCATGGTGCAGGAGTCAGGTTGGGGTGCCGGAGGCAAGGGTAACGGAGATGCCGCGCTCGATGGATGGCTGCGCTGCCAGCCAGGTGCAGCCGACGAAATCCTCGTGGCGATGGTTGGTGACATGAAACAGCAGCGCCAGGTCGCGCCACTCGTAGTTGCCGTCGAGATGCGAGTCGAAGCGCGACAGCGAAGTGGACACCGAATAGCTGCCCGGGCCCAGATCGAGGCTGAAGGAAAAGCGGTAGCGCAGGGTTTCTCCGGCGGCGACCTGCTCGATGGCCTGTTCGAGGCGGTGGGTGTTGATGCCGTAGATGGCCTGTCCCAGCCGGTCCTTGATGAGAAAGCCCAGCACCAGACGCGGCACGGCCTGCCGGGCATGTACCTGGAGTTCGAGGGTGACGGAGCTGCCGACCTCGAAGCTGTCCTGGGCGTTGCCCTGTTCGTCGACCAGGCGCACGCTGGTGACCTGTACCTCGCCGCTGCCCGAGACGGTTTGCAGCGTGCCGTCGGCACGCGCTTCCTGGCGGATCAGCTGGTGTTCCTGGTCGGCCAGCAGGGCGTTGTAATAATCGAGTACGGCCAGCGGTGCGCCTTGCAGGATCAATCGTCCGGCGTGCAGCAGCAGGGCACGGTCGCAGATCGACTGGATCGCGTAGCGGTCGTGCGAGACGATCAGCAGCGTAGTGCCGGCCTCGCGAAACTGGCGGATGCGGTCGAAGCTCTTGTGCTGGAAATAAGCGTCGCCCACCGACAGCGCCTCATCGACGATCAGGATGTCCGGCCGCCGGGCGGTGGCCACGCTGAAGGCCAGCCGCATCTGCATGCCGCTGGAGTAGGTGCGCAGTGGCTGCTCGAAATAGTCGCCGATCTCGGCAAAGTGTTCGATGGCTGGCAGCAGGGTGGTGATGTCGGTGTGGTTCATGCCCAGCAGCTGGCAGGCCATGATGGCGTTCTGGCGGCCGCTGAATTCGGGATGAAAGCCCATCCCCAGCTCCAGCAGGGCGGCCACCTGGCCGTGCGTCGCCAGCGTGCCGGCACTCGGGCGGGTAGTGCCGGTGATGATCTTCAGCAGCGTGCTCTTGCCGGCGCCGTTCATGCCGACGATGCCGACGGCCTCGCCCGGCTGCACCTCGAAACTCAGGTCGTGCAGTACCCAGCGCAGCGGGTGTGCGTGTGGCTGCCCCGGCCGCAGCCAGGTCATCAGGCGTGCCCGCGGCGAGGAATATTGCGGGTAGGCTTTGCCCAGCCCCTGGACGCGGATGTGTCCCATCACAGCTCATCCACCAGATCGCCCGCCCGCTGACGGAACAGGCGCAGTCCGAGGATCGCCAGCAGCAGGCTGAGGCCCAGCAGCGGCAGCAGGCTGCTCCAGACCGGCCAGACACCTTGCACGAACACACCTTGCCAGGCCTGGATCAGCGGGATCAGCGGATTGAGCGCCAGCAGCGGACGAACCGCCTCCGGGATGATGCTGGCCGGATAGACGATGGGGGTCAGCCAGAACCAGAACTGCAGGAGGATGCCGAACAGCTGGCCGACATCGCGGAAAAACACGTTGAGCACGCCCAGGATCAGGCCCAGCGCCAGGGCAAAGGCGGTTTGCAGCAGCAGCAGCGGCAGTGCGGCCAGCACGACGAGGCCGGGGAACTGGCCACTGAACAGCAGGAACAGCAGGAACAGGATGAAGATGATGGCGAAATTCGTCAGGGCATTGAGCGTCACCACCAACGGCAGGCAGATGCGCGGGAAGCTGAGTTTCTTCAGCAGATTGGCGTTGTCGAGAAACATCGTCTGCGCCCGCCCGGTGATTTCGGCAAACAGCCCCCAGGCGAAGACGCCGGCGCACAGATAGATGCTGTAGGCGTATTCACCGCGCACTTCCGGCAGCCGGGCCTGCATCAGCTGGGAGAACACCAGCGTATAGACGGCGATCATGGCCAGCGGGTTGAGGATGGCCCACAGCGCACCCAGCAGCGAGCTACGGTAGCGCGCCTGGAATTCGCGCTGCACGCTGCCAAGGATGAAGCCACGGTACGACCAGACCGCCCGCAGCAGGGCAGGCAGCATCTAGCTGCTCCGGCCGTACTGGTCGGCAAAGCGCACGATGTCATCCTCGCCCAGATACTCGCCGCTTTGCACCTCGATCATGACCAGATCGAGCACGCCGGGGTTTTCCAGACGGTGACGATGGCCGGCCGGGATGTAGGTCGATTCATCGGTATTGACGTAGCGTTCCTCGTCGCCGTTGAGGACACGCGCCATGCCCTGCACGACGATCCAGTGCTCGCTGCGGTGGTGATGCAGTTGTAGCGACAGCGAGGCACCAGGCTTGACGACGATGCGCTTGATCTTGAAGCGGCGGCCTTCTTCCAGCACCGTGTAGGTGCCCCAGGGACGTGCCACGGTACGGTGCAGCTTGTAGCTTTCGTGGCCGCGTTGCTTCAGCTTCTGGACGATCTGGCGCACCTCCTGCACCCGGTCGGGATGCACCGCCAGCACCGCATCGGCGGTTTCGACGAGGATCAGGTCTTGCACGCCGACAGCGGCCAGCAGGCGGCCTTCACTTTGCAGGAAGGTGTTGCGGCAATCGACGAACAGCGCATCGCCGAGGGCGCGGTTGCCTTGCTCGTCGGGCTCGACCAGCTGGCGCAGCGCTTCCCAGGAACCGATGTCGTTCCAGTCGAAGGGTGCCGGCAGGACGACGACGCGGCCGGAGCGTTCCATCACCGCATGGTCGATGGAGATGTCCGGTACGCTGGAAAAGTGCGCGGCGTCGAGCTCTAGCAGCTGGCCATGATTGGCCTCCTCGACGGGTGAAGTGGTCAGGCAGGTTTGCACCGTCGCCAGAACCTCCGGCGCATGTTGCTGCAATTCGGCCAGCACGGTGCCGACCTGAAAGCAGAACATGCCCGAGTTCCACAGGTAGCGGCCGCTGGCCAGATATTGCGCGGCGGTAGCGGCGTCGGGTTTTTCGACGAAACGGCGGACATGCGCGGCGGCGCCATCCTCATGCCCCTGGACGGCATCGCCTTGCTCGATGTAGCCAAAGCCGGTCTCGGCGGCAGTCGGCGGAATGCCGAAGGTCACCATATGGCCGGCGGCGGCCAGCTGGGCGGCATGGCGCACGGCCTCGGCAAAGGCGGTTTCATTGCGGATGAGGTGATCGGCCGCCATCACCATCATGATCGCCGTATCGCCGTAGTGTTCGCGCAGATGCAGGGCGGCCACGGCGATGGCTGGTGCGGTGTTGCGGCCGAAGGGCTCCAGCAGGTAGCGGGTGCGCTGTTCGCTGAAACGTCCGCTGTTGAATTCATCCTTGCTCTGGAAATAGTAATCGCGGTTGGTGACGGTGATGATGTCGCCATGCGTGGCGACGATAGCCGCCCGCCGGTAGGTTTTCAGCAGCAGCGATTCGCCATCGGCCAGACGGATGAAGGGCTTGGGGTGCCCTTCGCGCGAAACCGGCCACAGCCGCGAGCCGGCACCGCCGGAGAGAATCACGGGAACGATCATGTGCGTTGGCTCCTGGGCTGGCCCGATACTGTGGATGTGCTGGATGTGGCCAGCCCCTCTGGTGCCGCCTGCCACTGCGCTGTCTGGGCAGCGAGGATGTCGGCCAGCGACTGGTCGAGCGGAATGCCCGGCTGCCAGCCGGTGGCGGCGCGCAGCTTGTGATTGTCGCCACAGACCCGGCGCTGGTCATTGGGACGCAGGCGAGCCGGGTCACGGACGATTTCCGGCGTGATGCCGGCCAGCTGGCAGAGCCGTTCGAGCAGCTGCCGGATGCTGGTTTCCTGTCCCGAGCAGACGTTGTACGTCTCGCCATTCTGGCCTTCATCCAGCAGCGCCAGATAGGCCTGTGCCAGATCCCGCACATCGAGAAAATCGCGCGTCACGTCGAGATCGCCGACGTTCATGTGCGGCGCACACAGGCCGGCGCGGATGCGTGCCAGCTGGCGGGCAAAGGCGGGGACGACGAACTCCGCCCGCTGCTCGGCACCGATGTGGTTGAAGGGGCGCGCCATCACGATGCGCCAGGCCGTGTCGTGGCTCCGGCTCCATTGCCAGCACAGCGTTTCAGCCGCCGATTTGCTGAGGGCATAGGGATTGGTCGGGCGCAGGGGCAGGGTTTCGCGGATGGGCAGCTGATCTTCCGTCACTTCGCCATACACATCGCCGGAGCCGACGTAGAGGAAGCGTCCGGCGAAGCCGGTGTGCTGCAATGCCTGCAACAGATTCAGGGTGCCGATCAGATTGACGTTCAGGGTATGTGCCGGATCACGCAGGGCAGCCGGCACGAAGCTCTGCCCGGCCAGGTGGATGATGCCGTCCGGACGCACGGCCTCCAGCAGCTGTTGCAGGCTGTCCCGGTCGCGCAGGTCGTAGGGCATCGGCGCGGCAATCCACTGCCAGCCACGGGCCGTCGCCTGTTGCGCCAGTACGCGTTGCAGGGTGCGGCCGACAAAGCCGGTTTCGCCGGTGATGAACAGACGTTTCATGAGGGGGCGCGAATGACAACCGCTTGAAAGGAACCGGGCTGCGTATTCTACGACGGCTTGCGGGCGATGATGGCCTGGCTCTTGGGCAGGGCGGCATCGAGCGCCTGTTTCAGCCGCGGGCCCTGGGGCTGTTGCAGGAGCAGCGCCCAGGTACGGCTCCATTGTTCGAGCAGCGGGTGCCACGGCGGTTCGAAGCGTTGCTGGTCGCAGGCGCAAAACAGGATCCACCACAGCGACCAGTAAAAACCGGAAGTGACGCGCCGTTCGATGATGAAACCGGCCTCTTGCACCAGACGTTCAAAATCGTCATGGCTGAAGACGCGGATGTGGTTGGGTTTTTCGAAGAAGATCGGGGGGGCGACCTGCTTTAGCACGGCTTCCGAGGACGGGTCGGGCACGGTCAGCAGGTAGTGTGCCCCGGGCTGGCCGACGCGCCACAGCTCGCGCAGGATACGTGCCGGGTCATCGACATGCTCCAGTACTTCCATGCACAGGATGCGGCTGGCCAGCTGGTCCGGCAGCGGCAGCGGGTCGCTGTCGCTGGCAAAACCACGGTGCTGGCTGGCGGCGATGCCGGCCGCCGCCAGCTTGTGCCGGACGGCGGCTACCTTGGCGGCATCGATGTCGCTGTAGATGACCTGGGCACCCAGATGGGCACAGAAGCCGATGGCACCCCCATCACCACAGCCGACATCGAGCACGGTGTCGCTGGCGGCGATGGCAAAGCCTTCGAGCAGCTCCCCCGTTTCACCACGGAACCAGCCGCCCAGTACGGCATCGTGGAGGCCGACATCGCGTCCGTCGGGCTGTGCTTCCGGAGCTGGAGCTGGAGCTGGAGTGGGAGTGGGAGCCGGCCGCAGCCAGGTACGCAGTTTGTCGAGCAGGATCATGGCTGTCCTTTCAGGCGGCGGCTGTGCATCAGCCGTTGTTGCCAGCGCTGCCATGCCGGCCAGCGTGCCGGGCGCAGGCCACAGGCACGCAGGAATTCCGCCAGCTGCCGCAGGATGACGGCCTGACTGCAATGCTGGCGCAGGGTTTCGTGGGCGGCGCGAGCCATGCGGTCATAGTCTTCCGGAGCGGTGCGTACCTGGTGGCGGCTGGCCAGATAGGCAGCATGCAGCGAGGACCAGTCGAGCCGGTAGCGCATCGTTCGCAGCAACATGCGCGGATCGTGCGGCCAGTGCGTCCATTCTTCGCTGGAGCGCAGAAGGAAGGCATTGTCCGGGCGCAGATAATCGGCCATCGCCGTGTGGTCAGGGGCAATCGCCGGCTTGCCGGCCGACATGAATTCCATCAGCGGCAGGCATTGCCCTTCGCCATGTGCCGTATTGACGATGTAGCTGCTGTGGGCGACCAGATGGCGGTAGGTTCCTGCGTCGAGAAAGCCATGCACGGCCACGACGCGACAGCGATACGGGGCGAGTTTCCGCATTTCCGTCCAGGCCAGCTGGCAGGCGTGTGCCGCATCGTGATGCACCAGCTTCATCAGCAGGGTGACCTGCGGATCATCGCGGAAGGCAAAGCAGAAGGCCGAGATCAGGTCATGCCAGTTCTTGCGGCCATCATTGGGATTGAAAACAGCGGTGTAGACGAGGCCGTCGAGCGTGACGCTGCACGGTGCCGGCACGAAGGAGGGCGAGGGTGGTGGAGCGCCATCGGCAGTCTGCGCCAGCCCCAGGGCGTGGCTGTCGAGCATCACGCCTTGCGCCAGATCGAGCCGCCAGCGGTGCTGCCAGGCACGCCGCCAGCCGGCATCACGGTACACGGTCTGGTAGTCGTCCCACACCGGTGCCGGCAGCGAGACCACCGGGTAATCGTTGTGGGTGGCGGCCTTGACGGCACGCACGGCAAACTGCGAATGGGTGATGGCCGCCGGCAGGCCTTGCAGTACGGCCGCCCAGTCGTGCCGCGCTTCACCGCTCCAGGACTCGCTTGGCAGGGTGCTGTATTCCCAGGCGAACACCGGCAGCACCGGGCAGCTCAGGCCCTGCGGCACGCGCTGCGGCGGGGCGAAGGAGAGCACTGCCACACGTTGCCGGCGTTGCTGCAGTTCGGCGATGAGTGCCGGCAAGGTTTGTTCATCCTCGACCACGCGCATCTCGCCCAGACAGGCCAGCAGCGGGGCAAAGCGTTGCAGGACGAAGTAATAGCTGTAATCGGCCAGTCCGAGGTGGCCGGCGATGCTGCGGGCGTTTTCGGTGGCGTGCAGCAGGAAAATCATGCCTGCTCTTTCTGTGCGCCAGCATCCACGGCAAAAAATTCGGCCAGCGCTGCTCGCACCGTGCCCTGGGCACAGAAAGCTTGCAAAGCCTCCTGTGCCGCCTGGCTCATCTGCTGGTAACGTTGCGGCTCGTCGCAGGCGATATGAAAACTGGTGCGGTAGGCTGCGACCAGGGAGGCCCAGTCGAGGCGCTGACGCAGGGTGGTCAGCCGCTCGTCCGGGTCATGCGGCCAGATGTGGGGCTCGGGATGGCTGGCGATGATGACGCTGTTGCCGGCATGGACGTAATCGAGCATCGCCGTGTGGCAGGGGGCGACCGCCGGGATGCCGAGGCTCATGTATTCCATCAGCGGCAGGCACAGCCCTTCGCCGTGTGAGGTATTGAGGGCGTAGGTCGTCACTTCGGCCAGCTGGCGGTAGGCCGCATCGTCGAGAAAACCGTGCAGCAGGACGATGCGGCAGCGCACCGGGCCGATGGTCTGCATCAGGTAATGGAAACGGCCGACGAAGGCACCGGGATGACGGTGCGTCATCTTCAGCAGCAAGGTGGCGTGGGGCTCGTCGCGGAAGGCGTGGCAGAAGGCCGTCAGCATGTCGCCCCAGTTCTTGCGGCCATCGGCGGGGTTGAAGACGCTGGTGTAGACCACGCCAGCGAGGGTCAGAGGTTCAGGCGGCAGCGCTGCCGGATCGGCTGCAGAGTTTTCCGGCAGGGCAGGCGACAGGCACTCCAGCCGCAGGCGGCGCAGGCCGATGCCCATGCCGCGCAGATCGGGGGCGCCGCGCACTCCGCGGTTGTCGAGGCCGGCAAAGCGCAGCAGCACATCATCCGGTGTGAGGTCGAAGGTAAATTCATGCCAGGCCAGCGCGCCGCCCAGCGTCATCGCCTGGACATGGTGGCCCAGCTCGACCTGCACGGTGCGGCCGGCATTGGGCCCGTAACCGGCCGCTTCCAGGCTCAGCCGGTAACGGCCGGTGCGCGGACGTACCGGCAGCAGCAGCCAGGGACGCTCCGTGCGCGACCAGATACCCCAGGACTCAGGCTCGTAGCAGCCACCCAGCAGGCCGGCATCGAGCGAGAACTGGTCGAAATTCAGCTGTAGCGTGTCGGCTGCCTCCGATATTTCCGGCAGGCGCAGGCAGGAAGCCGCTGTGCTGCCCAGATAATCGTGACACGCCGTGTCTCCCTGGTGGCTGTCGATCAGGCTGCAGGTCGTGCTCAAGGCTCGCTCTGCCAGCACGGGAGTACGCGCCGCTGACGGTGCAGCATCCGCCGTCATGAGGGAATGAACCGGCACCGGGATTGCCCGCACCGGGAAATCGTGCCCCATGACGTCACGCACGACCTGTGCCGTGTAGGACGACAGAGTGATGGTGCGGCCATGCTGGTGCAGCACGGATTGCCAGTCGTTGCGCGGCTCGCCCTCCCAGGCACGATCCGGCAGGGTGCTGAACTCCCAGGCAAAGACACAGACCGTCGGGCAGCGCAGGCCGGTCGGCGCACGGTGGGGCGGAGCAAAGGCGATGAACACGCAATCCTCCCCCGCCTGTTGCGCCGCCTCATAGAAAGCGTCCGCCTGGTGGTACGGATCATCGAGCAGGGTCACCTGTCCCAACGCGCGCAGCACCCCGAGATAGCTCTTCAGGACGAAGTAATAGCTGTACTCCGGCAGCCCCAGGCTCTGCCCGATGGTCTGGGCATTGATGTCGGAATGGACGAGGAAGTGCATGGCTCAGGAAGCAGGTATAGGCGCGGCCGCCAGACGGCGGGCGGCGATGGCGGCACCGCGCCGGCGTAGCGGCTCTTCGATGAAGCGGAAATTCAGCTCGGCCAGCAGCAGCGTCAGGACGATGGCCGAGAGCAGCAGACGCAGCGTATCGGTGCCATCGAGGGTATGGCCGTGGGCGGCGGCATGGCGTGACCAGGCTTCGAAGCAGAAGCGGTAGGCGAACATGTGGATCAGGTAGATGGCATAGGAACGTGCCCCCAGCCAGACCAGCAGCCGCCCCAGCAATGGTGGCAGGAGCACGTAGCCGCCCTCGTAAGAGGCCAGCCAGACCAGCACGGCCGCCACCAGAGCAATCAGGCCGACGGCGACGGGCATCCGGATCAGCTGCCCGGCAATCGCCCCGAGCAGGTAGAGCAGCAGCAGATTGAGCAGCAGGGCTGTTCCCCGTCGCTGCTTGAGAAAGGTCGGCTCGAACAGACGGTACTGCGCCGAGCGCGAGAAAAAGAAAATCAAGATGCCCCACATCAGCGCATCGAGACGGAAGAAAGCCGCAAAGGCAGCAAACGGTGTGCCGAAGGGATTGCGGTCGATGGGGAACTGCAGGGCGATGCACAGCAGCAGCAGCGGCACCCGCCAGGCCGGGCGGGTAACCAGCAGGAACAGCGGAAAGAGCAGGTAGAACTGCTCCTCCAGCGCCAGGCTCCAATAAACCCCGTTGGGGGCGAGCAACTTGTCATACTGCCAGGCCAGATTGCCCGACAGCGTCAGGATGGCCGTGGCACTGCGCAGATTCTGGGTGAGCGTCGAAAAGACCCCGGTGGTGTTGAAGGCCACGGCCGCGATGATGCCGGCGGCCACCCACAGCCAGGCCGTTGGTGTCAGGCGATAGATGCGGCGGATCCAGAACGCCTGTGCCGCCAGCCAGAAGCGGCCATCCTGCCGGTAACGGTCGATCTGTTCCACCACGCTGCGGCTGACCACATAACCCGAGATGCAGAAAAACAGATCCACCCCGGTCCACGGCATGTAGACGCTGAAAAAGTGGATGAACGGTGCTTCGTGAAAAGGCATCAGCTGCGGCAGATGACTGATGCAGGTCATCAGCACCGCCACGGCGCGCAGGGCCTCGATTTCAGGATTGCGGGGAGTGCTCATGGTACTCATGGTGCTCATGCGTCAGGAATATGACCGGCTCAACGGAACGGCAGGCCGGGATTATCCCGGAAACAGCCCCGCGCACCCACAACAAAAACGGCAAAAACGGGGTCAGACCACGTTTTTCATGGTTTTTGCGTGGTTTTTGGGGCTTTGGGGCGCACCTCGTCCGGCTTGACCGGATCATGATTATTGATCCGGCGCGCAAATGAATGAAGTCGTCACCCCGGCGAAGGTGACCGAAGGAAATGCCCTTGGGTGCCGGGGCCCAGGGGGGAAAGCGAGTCCGTTACTGGATTCCGGCGTTCGCCGGAATGACGAAAACTTTAGACCTCATCGCGTCGGATCAATATTTGACGGACATTGGTGGTAAGGTGGTTTTGCATTATGGAAACACTGATTTATTCCGTTCGCCCTGAGCCTGTCGAAGGGCACTGCCTTTAAAAACAATGGGTTCGACAGGCTCAGCCCGAACGGATTTGATTTAATCAGCGGTTCCTTATCCTAGAAACCGCAGTTGGAAGCCTTCGAGTGTGCGTTTTTCCGGTGGTCTGACAAGACGCGACGACGCTGCATGTCCGATGCCTGCAAGGAGGAGCAACGCAGTCAGGCCGACGGAAAAACGTGCAATCGGAGGTTTAGGGAAACGCTGAAGAAGTCCAGATTTCGTCATTCCCGCGAAGGCGGGAATCCATGGTTTCAACAACTTACTGGATTCCCGCCTTCGCGGGAATGACTTGATCAGCAAAAACGGGGTCAGACCACGTTTTTCATGGTTTTTGTGGCTTTGGAGCCCCAAGCCGGAGCTCTGGGAAATTCCGGGTGTCAGATGGTTCTGATTTCGTTGAGCAGGTCGGGGTGATGATCCAGCAATTTGAACAGCTTGACCAAGGCCAGCGGCGGCCTGGTCTTGCCGTTCTCGTAGCGGGAGAAGGCATTGATGCCGCCACCGAATATTTCGGCGGCTTCGCGCTGCCCGAGATCAAGCTTCTTGCGCACGCGGACGATGAAGCCCGGATCAACGATGGCCGCATTCACCTGCTTGTTGAACGCATGCATTTCGCGCATGACGCGCTCGGTTTCGGCCATATCGGTGATGGACTCATCGCACGCAGGACAAAAGTCAGCCGCCACCGCAGGAATCACGGTGGTTTCACCCTTGTAGGTGTAGGGCAGGTCGCGGGTGCCATGGATCAGTTCCGCCGCACCACAAACAGGACATTTCATAGTCATAGCTCCTTGAAGGACACGATCAGCACGTCATCAATGATCGTCAGCTTCAGGTACGCGTCGCCCGCCTACGTGCGTGGACGGTACACGTCCTGCCATACCGCGTGATCGGCATGGATGGTCATGCTCTTGTAGAAGTCCGCTGGTGTGAGTGTCATCACCACAGCCAGCATGTCGGAGAAGGAAAGTCCCATCTCGTTTGCGCCAGTCCGCGCCGCGTGCGTGGTGCGCACCTTGCCAGCCTCTACCAAGGTTTTGACGATTAACAGTGCGCAATGCGGGGTTCGCTTCTCCACGGATGTTTTATAACCTGGTTGGTTTATTTTGGCAAGTTGGTTAATAAAAACGTAAAAACGTGGTCTGACCCCGTTTTTACCGTTTTTAGTTTTTACGTTCGATGAGGCGGTAGTTGAGTTCGGCGAGCAGGGGGGTGAGTGCGCCGGCGGTTAGCAGCAGTGCGCTGTCCGGGGTGGGGGGGCTGTCTGGCGGTAGCAGCCGGAACCAGAGCTCGCGGCTGGCGTAGAAGGCCGGGATGTGGCTCAGGTAGAGGGCGTAGGAGCGGCTGCCGATCCACAGCATCCCCTGGCGCAGCGGGCCGGCGGGCAGCAGGTCGTCGCGGTCGGCGGCGGCCAGCCAGACCAGCAGGCTGGCCAGCAGCGCCAGCAGACTGAAGCGCCAGGGAGCGAGGAACGTCAGGCTCGGCCAGGCGGGGCTGGCGGCGGTGATGCCCAGCAGGGGGATGAGCAGCAGGGCCAGGCTGCGCCGGGCGACGGTGGGCCAGGGGCGGGGTCGGTGGTGCAGCGACTGGCGGGCGGGCTGCGTCAGACTTGCCAGTAACACGCCCAGCAGCAGGGCATCGCTGCGCAGCATCACCAGCAGCAGGCTGCGCGGGGTGACGAGCTGCCAGAGGATGAGGGCGAGCAGGGTGGCCGTCAGCAGGGCCGGCTTGCGGCGAAAGATCAGGATGAGCAGTGGCAGGGCCAGGTAGAACTGTTCTTCCAGCGAGAGGCTCCAGAACACGAAATTTGCGCCGCAGTCGTAG
>JAGOSV010000007.1:0-34432 GCA_018062105.1 Sterolibacterium sp.
CTGCTGCTCGACCCCGGCATGGCCGTACTGGTCATAGGCTGCACGTTTCTGTGCGTCCGACAGGATTTCGTAGGCGTTCTTGACTTCCTTGAACTGCTCCTCGGCCTTGGGGTTGTCCGGATTGCGGTCAGGATGGTACTTCATGGCCAGTTTGCGGTAGGCCTTCTTGAGCTCGTCGTCGGAAGCATCCCGATTGACGCCGAGAATTTCGTAAAAATCGCGTTTAGCCATTGGATTCAGTGAGGCACGAGGGGCTGGGAATCACAAAAGGGAAGCCCTGCGGGATGAGCGCAGGGATCCCCTTTCCTGTGGAGGTTCTTACTTCTTGTCTTTGACCTCTTCAAACTCGGCATCGACCACATCGCCGTCGTCTTTCTTGACATCGGCCTGATGTTCGCCGCCCGGTGCCGCGCCGCCTTGTGCTGCTTGCTGCTGGGCATAGACGGCTTCGCCGAGTTTCTGCGAGGCGGCGGACAGCGCTTCGGTCTTGGCTTCGATGGCGGCCTTGTCGCTGCCGTCTGCCTTGAGGATGTCTTCGGCTTCCTTGACGGCAGCCTCGATCTTGGCCTTTTCATCGGCACTGACCTTGTCGCCATGTTCGGACAGGGCTTTCTTCACCGAATGCACCATGGCATCGCACTGGTTGCGGGCATCGACCAGTTCGTGCGCCTTCTTGTCTTCCTCGGCATGCGCTTCGGCATCTTTCACCATGCGCTGGATTTCGTCTTCGGACAGACCCGAGTTGGCCTTGATGGTGATCTTGTTTTCCTTGCCCGTGGCCTTGTCCTTGGCGGAAACGTGCAGGATGCCATTGGCGTCGATGTCGAAGGTCACCTCGATCTGCGGCATGCCGCGCGGTGCCGGCGGGATGTCGGCCAGGTTGAACTGCCCCAGGCTCTTGTTGCCCCCGGCCATCTCACGCTCGCCCTGCAGGACGTGGATGGTCACCGCCGACTGGTTGTCGTCGGCGGTCGAGAACACCTGGCTCTGCTTGGTCGGGATGGTGGTGTTCTTGGCGATCAGCTTGGTCATCACGCCGCCCAGCGTTTCGATGCCGAGCGACAGCGGGCTGACATCGAGCAGCAGCACGTCCTTCACATCACCTTGCAGCACGCCGCCCTGGATGGCCGCACCAATCGCCACGGCTTCATCCGGGTTCACGTCCTTGCGTGGTTCCTTGCCGAAGAACTCCTTCACCTTGTCCTGCACCTTGGGCATGCGCGTCATGCCGCCGACCAGGATCACGTCGGAGATGTCGCCGACCTTGACGCCGGCATCCTTGATGGCCACGCGGCAGGGCTCGATGGAGCGCTCGATCAGTTCATCGACCAGCGACTCGAATTTGGCACGGGTGATCTTCAGCGTCAGGTGCTTGGGCCCCGAGGCATCGGCCGTGATGTAGGGCAGATTGATTTCCGTCTGCTGGCTGCTGGACAGCTCGATCTTGGCCTTTTCCGCTGCTTCTTTGAGGCGTTGCAGGGCGAGTACATCATTTTTCAGGTCGACGCCCTGATCTTTCTTGAACTCGGTGACGATGTAATCGATCAGGCGCTGGTCGAAATCTTCACCGCCGAGGAAGGTGTCGCCATTGGTCGACAGCACTTCGAACTGGTGCTCGCCGTCAACTTCGGCAATGTCGATGATGGAAATGTCGAAGGTGCCGCCGCCCAGATCGAATACGGCGATCTTGCGGTCGCCTTCCTGCTTGTCCAGGCCGAAGGAAATCGCTGCCGCCGTCGGTTCGTTGATGATGCGCTTGACTTCCAGACCGGCGATGCGGCCGGCATCCTTGGTGGCCTGGCGCTGCGAATCGTTGAAGTAGGCCGGCACCGTGATGACGGCTTCGGTGACTTCCTCGCCGAGATAGTCCTCGGCGGTTTTCTTCATCTTCCGCAGCACTTCGGCGGAGACCTGCGGCGGCGCCATTTTCTTGTCGCGTACTTCCACCCAGGCGTCGCCATTGTCGGCCTTGACGATGTTGTAGGGCATCAGGTCGATGTCCTTCTGAACCTCTTTTTCCTCGAAGCGACGACCAATCAGGCGCTTGGCCGCAAAGATGGTGTTTCTCGGGTTGGTGACGGCCTGGCGCTTGGCTGAAGCACCGCAGAGGATTTCGCCATCTTCGGCGTAGGCGACGATGGAGGGTGTGGTGCGAGCACCTTCCGAGTTTTCAATGACCTTGGGCTTGCCGCCTTCCATGACGGAAACGCAGCTGTTGGTGGTGCCCAGGTCGATACCGATGATCTTGCCCATGTGAGTTCCTTTTGAATGTGCTTTTGAATGTGATTGGGGAGTGAAAGGCGAGGGGTGCGGCAGTGCCGTCATCGCTCGTCACGCCGGATGCTGTTGGCTTGTTGCGTAAATGGGGCGGAATGTGAAAAGTTCAAGTGGGGTGCCGGGGCTATTTGGCCCTCTGCCTGCCTCTACTTGGCGACCATCACCAGAGCCGGGCGCAGGATGCGGTCGTTGAGGGCGTAGCCCTTTTGCAGTACCTGCAATACCTGGCCTGGCGCACTGCCCGCCGGGCCGTCGATCTGGGCAATGGCCTGGTGTTTGTGCGGATCGAACTTCTCGCCCAGCGGGTTGAGCTCTGCCACGCCAGATTTCTCGAAAGCTGCTACCAGCTGGCGCAGGGTCAGCTCGACGCCTTCCCTCGTGCCGTCCAGGGTCTGTTGTTCGTTGGCCAGTGCCGCTTCCAGGCTATCCTTGACGGCCAGCAGCTCGCCGGCGAATTTTTCGCTGGCGTATTTGTGCGCTTTGCTGATGTCCTCCTGGGCGCGGCGGCGCACGTTTTCCGTCTCTGCCTTGGCACGTAGCCAGGCATCGTGATGCTCCTGCGCCTTCAATTCGGCCAGGCGCAGCGCCTCTTCCGGGCTTGGCATGGTATCCACCGCTGGCGTGGCCTCATGACCGGTGACCGGGATGGTGTCGGATGTTGCGGAGGTCAGGGGGATTTCTGGGGTGGGGGTGTTTTCCGTCATGGGACAAGCTCGCTCATTGAAAGTGAAAAATCTGAAACACCCTCCCCACGGTGGGGCTCAAACCAGAAAATTCAAGAGGAAAAAACGGGGTCAGACCACGGTTTTTAGCGGGCAGTGCGCGCCTTGGCTGGCTGGGGGCTGGTAGGTTCAGGGGGCTTTCGGGGACGCCCGGGCTTGCCCGGTACCATGCGCTGTCCTTGGGTGGTGGGTATTTCGGCGATAAAGCCAGGGTTGCCCAGGACAAAATTACCGTTGGTGGCCTGACGAATCTGTTCAAGCAGCGCTGGCGCGAGTGCGTCATGGAACAGCATCTGATAGGCAGACTGGCGGCTGGTCGCCTCCGTACCCAGGCTCAGGTACAGCGCATGGGGCGTGACCAGGCTCTCGTCGCTTCCCAGGGCATTGGCCTGGTAGCTCGACCAGCGGTAGTCCGCCGGATGGTTAGCCAGCCCGGCACGAACCGGATTCAGCTCGATGTAGCGCTGGCAGGCCAGCAGGTAGTTTTCGCTTTGTATCGGGCAGGAGCGGTAGCGCCCCTCCCACAGGGTGCCGCTGCGTTCGTGTTTGCGGTTGAAGTATTGGGTATAGCGTTGCCCCAGAGCCTTCATCAACGCCCCCGGTGCTTCGGGGTATTCGGCACTTACCAGCAGATGCACATGGTTGGTCATCAGCACATAGGCATGTATCCGGCAACCCGCCTTGTGGGCATATTCCTTCAGGCAATCTAGGTAGAACTGATGATCTTCGGTGCTGGCAAAGCAGATTTGCCGGTTGTTGCCGCGCTGGATCAGATGCAGCGGCATGTCAGGGAGAACCAGACGGGGACGGCGGGGCATGCGGGCTCCACTCCATGCGGCGGGAAAAGTGCGCGGGAGTGTAGCAGGAAATGGCAGAAAACCGTGGTCTGACCCCGTTTTTCAGGGGCTGTGAAGTTTGAGGCCGATGACGCCGGCGATGAGTTCCCACAAATCACCTTCGGCGCCGTCATAGACGGCTTGAACGTCACTTAATTGGATAGTGCTCATGTCGGTCTCCTTGCGATGTAAAAAGGGCATTCAGGTTAGCGCGGACGAAACGCAGGTTGGTGGGTGGCTGCTCGTTTCGGGTAGCAGGCTTCTCATCATCACCTTCATTTTTCTGGCGGCGGGTGAGGTCATCCGTCCCCTGTGCGCCCCGGGTTGCCGGGTTGGAGTTGTGTGCGCAGTTGCTGGCGCTGTCGTTCGGCATGGTCGGCATTCCGCTGGCGGATGGCACCGTAGCCACGAATCTGTTCGGGCAGGGCGGCAAGCTGTAAGGCGGTGGGCAGGAGGAAGGGCAGAGTATCCGGGTTCAGCCGGGTGAGGATGAGGTCAATGTCTTCTTTGTATTCGGCTTGCAGGCGCTGTGTGAGGCGGTGTTCGGCCGCGTAACGGAAGGGATCCAGAAAGGTGCCGCGCCAGTGGCGCAGGCTGGCCAGCAGGCGCATGGGAGGCAGGATCCATGAGCCCAGCTCGATCTTTTTGATCTGCCCGGTTTTGGGGTCTGGCCGTGCAAGCCAGGCCGGGGCGAGGTGAAAGCGCAGCTGGTAATCTCCCTCGAAGGTGTCGGCGAGCTGCCTGAAGAATTCTGGATGGGTATGGAGCCGGGCAACTTCGTATTCGTCCTTGACGGCCAGCAGCGAAAAATAGGCACGCGCCACGGTGCAGGTTAGCGGTAACGCTTCCGTATCCGGCCCGCTGTGGGCGGGCAGCGCCTGCTCGGCCTGGCGCACGCGCGCTACCAGCGTACGGTAACGGGCGGCGTAGGCGGCATCCTGGTAGGCGGTGAGGGTTTCGCTGCGTTGCTGGAGGAGTTGTTCCAGGGAGGATGTGGTGGTGGGGATCGTAGCTTGTGGTGGGTGGATCGCACAGGCTTCGACGGCGGCCTGCCGATGTGCGGCGTGCCGCCCCCAGAGAAAGGCCGAGAGGTTGATGGCGACGGCGGCACCGTTGAGTTCCAGTGATTTTTCGATGGTGGCACGCGATACCGGGATGAGCCCCCATTGCCAGGCATAGCCCAGCAGGAACAGGTTGGCGACGATGGCGTCTCCGAGCAGCTGGCTGGCCAGCCGGGTGGCATCGATGAAGTGTGTCGCCGCCGGGTCGCCGATGGCTTCTTCGATGACGTGCTGGATGCCCTTTTGTGGGAATTGCCAGTCCGGATCATGGATGAAGTCGGCGGTTGGTGAGACGGCAGTATTCACGGCGACACGGGTGCGGCCACTGGCCATGCGTGACAGGGCTTCGGCACTGGCGGTGACGATGGCATCACCGCCGATGACGGCATCGGCTTCGCCCGTGGCGATGCGCACGGCATGAAGTCTGTCCGGGTCGTCGCACAGGCGGACATGCGAGGTGACGGCGCCACCTTTCTGGGCTAGCCCGGTCATGTCGATGACGGTGACACCCTTGCCGTCGAGATGGGCGGCCATGCCGATCAGTGCGCCCAGGGTGATGATGCCGGTGCCGCCGACACCGGTGAGCAGGATGCCGTAGGGTTGGCTCGTCTCCGGCAGCATGGGCTCGGGCAGCGTGCCGTGTTGCGCTTCGAAGGTGGCGAGTGCGTCGTAGCCCAGCCCCCGTCCGCGACGCAGGCTGCCGCCAATGACGCTGACGAAGCTCGGGCAGAAACCGTTCAGGCAGGCGTAGTCCTTGTTGCAGGCGGATTGGTCGATCTGCCGCTTGCGGCCGAGCGCGGTTTCTTTTGGCAGGACGGCCAGGCAGTTGGACTGCTCGCTGCAATCGCCGCAGCCATCGCAGACGGCCTCGTTGATGAACAGGCGGCGGGCCGGGTCAGGGTAGGTGCCACGCTTGCGGCGTCGCCGTTTCTCGGCGGCACAGGTCTGGTCATAGATCAGCACCGACACACCGGGGTATTCGCACAGTTCGCGCTGCAGGGTATCGAGCTCGTCACGCGGGTGGAAGGTGGTGCCGTGTGGTAGTTCCGAGGGGTGGTAGCTGCGCGGGCTGCCATCGGTCATGACGGCAATCCGGTGTACGCCTTCTGCCGCTAGTTGATGTGCCAGCAGCGGGACGCTGAGCGTGCCGTCGACCGGCTGACCGCCAGTCATGGCCACCGCATCGTTGTAGAGCAGCTTGTAGGTGATGCCGCCCTGTGGCGACCAGCCGGGTCGGGCAGGCTGTGCGCTGCCGCTGCGGTGGGCACCGGGTTTGTCGGTCTCGCCACCCGGAGCAGGCAGGCGGTAGGCCGCTACGGCAGCACGGATGGCCAGAATGCCGGAGTGAAAGTAGGTGCCATCGCCCAGGTTGGCAAAGACGTGTCGTTGTTCGGTGAAGGGGGCCTGCCCCAGCCAGGCCACGCCTTCGCCGCCCATGTGCGAGAAGGTGTCGGTGCGGCGGTTCATCCACGTCACCATGTAGTGGCAGCCGATACCGGCCAGGCCGCGGCTGCCTTCGGGGAGGCGGGTTGAGGTGTTGTGCGGGCAGCCGGCGCAGTAGAAGGGGATGCGCTGGCAGGCCAGGGTCTGGTGCGCCAGTGCCCGTTCCTTGTCGGCCAGGAAGTGCAGCCGTTTATGGATGCGCGGTGAGGTGAAGAAGCGGTCGATGCGTGCGGCGATGACGCGGGCGATTTGCGCCGGTGTCAGTTCGCCGGTGGCTGGCAGCAGCCAGTCGTCATGGGGCAGTGACCATTCCCCCTTCTCGTCGAATTTGCCGATGACACGTGGCCGCACGTCCTCGCGCCAGTTGTACAGCTCTTCCTTGAGCTGGTATTCGATGAGCTGGCGTTTTTCCTCGACGACCAGGATTTCCTCCAGCCCTTCGGCAAAGCGGCGCACACCGGAGGCTTCCAGTGGCCAGACCATGCCAACTTTGTAGAGGCGTAGCCCGATTTCTTCGGCCAGCGTCTCGTCGATGCCCAGATCATCCAGCGCCTGCCGCACGTCGAGATAACTCTTGCCGGCCGTGATGATGCCCAGTCGTGCCGGGCGGTGGCCACCGATGAGGATGTGATCCAGCTGATTGGCGCGGCAGTAGGCCAGCGCGGCGTAGAGCTTGTGGTTGAGCAGGCGTGCTTCCTGGGCGAGCTTGGGGTCGTTCAGGCGGATGTTGAGGCCATCCGGCGGCGGCTGGAAATCCTCGGGCAGGAGGATGCGCACACGCTCAGGATCGATCTCGACAGAGGCGGAGGATTCGACCGTATCGGCCACCGCCTTGAAAGCGACCCAGCAGCCGGAATAGCGCGACATGGCCCAGCCATGCAGACCAAGATCGAGATATTCCTGGATGCTGGCCGGTGCCAGAACGGGCATCAGCGCGGCTTTGAAGGCATGTTCGCTCTGGTGCGGCAGGGTCGAGGAGCGGGCAGCGTGGTCGTCGCCAGCCACTACCAGTACGCCGCCGTAACGCGATGTCCCTGCAGCATTGGCATGCTTGAAGACGTCGCCGCAGCGGTCGACCCCCGGTCCTTTGCCGTACCACAGGCCGAACACCCCGTCGTACTTCGCCCCTGGGTAGAGATTGACCTGTTGCGAACCCCATAAAGCCGTGGCGGCCAGGTCTTCATTGAGACCGGGATGGAACACGATGTGATGTGTTGCGAGATGGTTCCGTGCCCGCATGAAGGTCTGGTCCAGACCACCCAGAGGCGAACCACGGTAACCGGAAACGTAGCCGGCAGTATTGAGGCCGGCAGCATGGTCACGCACCTGTTGCAACATTGTCAGCCGTACCAGCGCCTGGGTGCCGGTGAGAAAGACGCTGCCGCGTTCCAGCGTGTATTTGTCTTCCAGCGTCAGCGATTCCCGTTTCATGATGCCCCTCCACAGGAAATACGACCATCACACGCCGTCGATTGTAGGCCGAAGCCGGGACGATTCAACTGCCTGACACAACACTGCCCGAGTACCCATTGCCTGGCCAGCCTACAATGGAGGCGTTGCCATCGCCATCTCATGGGAGGCTGACCATGAAGCTGCAACCACAATTGCAACCGCAACCGCAACATTCTGGTCGTCGCCGTGGCCGCATTCGCATTGTGACGGCAACGGCGCTGTTCGATGGCCATGATGCGGCCATCAACATCATGCGGCGCATTTTGCAGGCCAGTGGTGCCGAGGTGATTCACCTTGGCCATCACCGTTCGGTGGAGGAGATCGTCGAGGCGGCCTTGCAGGAGGATGCCGACGCGGTTGCCGTGTCTTCCTACCAGGGCGGCCATGTCGAGTTCTTCCGTTACATGGTCGATCTGCTGCGTGCGCGGGGTGGGGCGGACATCCAGATATTCGGTGGTGGCGGCGGAGTCATCGTGCCCCATGAGATCGAGATGCTGCATGCCAGCGGTGTGACACACATCTATTCGGTGACGGATGGCCAGATGTTGGGGTTGCAGGGTATGGCCGACGACCTGTTGTCCCGCGTGGTGGCACAGAGGTCGTTGCGCTCCGAGCTGACCATGGCGGATGTTCAGCGCCTGGTTCAGGGCGATCGTCAAGCCTTGGGCCGTTTCATCACGGCGCTGGAGGATGGGTGTTGCCCGCATGCCGTCCGGGAGCAACTGCATTGCCAGGTAGCCACCGCTGGCCGCTCGGTGCCGGTGGTGGGCATCACCGGGACGGGCGGAGCCGGCAAGTCTTCGCTGACGGATGAGCTGATCCGCCGCTTCCGGCTTGATCAGGAGGATCGATTGCGGCTGGTGGTTCTGTCCATCGACCCGTCGCGCCGGCGCACGGGTGGTGCCTTGTTGGGCGACCGCATTCGCATGAACGCCATCGATCATCCGAATATCATGATGCGCTCACTGGCAACTCGCGATTCGGGCAGTGAGCTTTGTGCCGTGTTGCCCGAGGTGATCGCCGCCTGCCGGCTGACCGGCTTTGATCTGATCCTGGTGGAAACTGCCGGAATCGGCCAGGGCGATGCTGCCATTGCTCCGCTGGTCGATGTGGCTCTGTATGTCATGACACCAGAGTTTGGTGCGGCAAGCCAGCTGGAGAAGATCGACATGCTGGATTATGCCGACATCGTGGTCATCAACAAGTTTGACCGTAAGGGCGCCGAGGATGCGCTGCGCGATGTGTGCAAGCAGTTCCAGCGTAATCACGGACGCTTTGCCGAGTCGCCGGAGACCTTGCCGGTGTTTGGCACCGTGGCGGCACGCTTCAATGATGACGGGGTGACGGCTTGTTATCAGGCATTGCGTCAGCAGTTGGCGGCGGCGGGTCTGGTGCTGGCGGCTGGTGGCCTGCCGGTGGTTCACGTCCGTCATTCTTCACATTTGCAGGCCGTGGTGCCGGCCGGGCGGGTGCGCTATCTGGCCGAGATTGCTGATGCCGTGCGCAGTCATCACCGTCGCGTCGAGGTGCAGGTGGCGCTGGCGCGTGAGTGTCAGGCATTGCGTGTGACCCAGGCGTTGCTGGCGACAGCCGGCCGGCCGGTGGATGAGGTAGCAGCCTTGTGTGCGTTCAAGGAGGCACAGAGGAGCGAGGAGGCACGTCGCCTGCTGGTGCAGTGGCCGCAGGTGCGTGCCGCCTATTCCTGTACGGAGGAGCAGGGCGCTTGCAGTCCGTTATTTTGTGAAACGTTGTCCGGCTTGCGTCTGCCCCGGGTAGCGTTGCCTGATGACGCGGCGGATGTCGATGAGGGCACGCTGCTACGTTTTTTGATGCGCGAGAATTTGCCGGGTGCCTATCCCTACACCGCCGGGGTTTTTGCCTTCAAGCGCGCAGATGAAGAGCCGACACGCATGTTTGCCGGCGAGGGCGATGCCTTTCGCACCAACCAACGATTTCATGCGCTGTCGGCGGGCATGCCGGCTCGGCGGCTGTCTACGGCTTTCGATTCGGTGACGCTGTACGGCAGTGACCCCGAGGTGCGGCCGGATATTTACGGCAAGATCGGCAATGCCGGTGTGTCGATTGCCACGCTCGATGATCTCCGGGAACTCTATGCCTGGTTTGATCTTTGCGATCCTGCTGTGTCGGTGTCGATGACCATCAACGGCCCGGCACCAGTGTTGCTGGCGATGTATTTCAATGTTGCACTCGACCAGCAGGTCGAGAATTTTCGGGCTGCACAGGGACGTGCTCCAGACAGCGGGGAATGGCAGGCGATCCGGCAGCGGGTGCTGCATGCGGTGCGCGGCACGGTGCAGGCCGACATCCTCAAGGAGGATCAGGGACAGAACACCTGCATCTTCTCGACCGAGTTTGCCTTGCGGATGATGGGTGATGTCCAGGAGTGGTTCATCCACCACGAGGTGCGTCATTTTTATGCGGTGTCGGTGTCCGGTTACCACATCGCCGAGGCTGGGGCGAATCCAGTCACCCAGCTGGCCTTTACGCTGGCCAATGGCTTTACCTATGTCGAAGCCTGCTTGGCACGCGGCCTGCGGATCGACGACTTTGCTCCCAGTCTGTCGTTCTTTTTCAGCAACGGCATGGAGCCGGAATATGCCGTCATCGGTCGGGTTGCCCGGCGCATTTGGGCGGTGGCGATGAAAGAGCGCTACGGTGCCAATGAACGCAGCCAGAAACTCAAGTATCACATCCAGACTTCCGGCCGCAGCCTGCATGCGCAGGAGATGGCGTTCAACGACATCCGCACCACCTTGCAGGCGCTGATTGCCAGCTATGACCATTGCAATTCGCTGCATACCAATGCCTATGACGAAGCCATCACCACGCCGACCGAGGATTCGGTGCGCCGGGCGTTGGCGATCCAGCTCATTATCAATCGTGAGTGGGGACTGTCGAAAAATCAGAATCCCAATCAGGGCTCCTTCATCATCGAGACCCTGACCGATCTGGTCGAAGAGGCCGTGCTGCGTGAGTTCGATGCGCTGACGGCACGCGGCGGGGTGCTCGGTGCCATGGAAACGGGCTACCAGCGTAGCCGGATCCAGGAAGAGTCCTTGCACTATGAACGTCTGAAGCATGATGGCAGCCTGCCCGTCGTCGGCGTGAATACCTTTCTCAAGGCGCAGGGGATATCGCCAGCGGTATCGGCAGGGATGGTGCTGGCACGTTCATCAGAAGCCGAAAAGCAGTCGCAGTTGCAACGCCTGCAGACCTTTCATGAACGCCATCAGGCCGAGGTGGCCCGATGTCTGGTGCAATTGAAGCAGGCCGCACTGAATGGTGGCAATGTCTTCGAGGTGTTGATGGAGGCTGTTCGTCACTGTTCGCTAGGACAGATCACGGCCGCCCTGCATGAAGTCGGGGGGCAGTATCGGCGAGGCATGTAGCCGGCTGGCCGGAATGGCGCGGGGCTGGCGGATGTGCCGTCGTTCCGGCGCATGCGACGGGTGCATGGCCGGAACAGTGGGGCGGTGCGTTATTGATCCGGTGCGGTGATGTATGAACCGTTTGCCCTGAGCTTGTCGAAGGGCTTCGACAGGCTCAGCCCGAACGGAACTTCATCTGGCCGGATCAATAGCGAGTTGGCGAGTCAGTTCAGCCTGTGAACGCGGCGGTGTCCCCCGGGCGGCGCAGCATCTTGTTGACTTCGTCCAGGTGCAGAGCCTCGCTGACGATCATTTCACGGGCATATTCTTCGAGCAGCACCGATTGTCCTTCGACGATGCTGAGCAAGTTCTTGTAGGCTTCTAGGGCGGATTTTTCGTGTGCCAGGCTTTCGCGCAGGATGTCGCCGATGTCATGTTGCTGGGTTTCCAGCAGGGGGCCGATCTTGAGTGAAGGGTGGCCACCCAGCAGGGTCACCAGTTCACCGGCCTTTTGTGCGTGTGCCAGGCTTTCACTGGCATTGGCCTTCATCCACGAGACGATGGGGATGCGGTTGTAGCCATAAATCATCAGGGCGTAATGGCTGTAGCGAACCACGCCGGCCAGTTCCAGTTCCATGATGTGGTTGAGCGCGTCGCTGGCGGATTGTGTCGTCTGTTCGTTCATGGTGCTTCCTTTCGGGTGGGTGAGTGGTGGGTGATGGATGACCGGGGGATGATGGTGCGACAGCAGGGTGGATTGTAAGCGACCTTTTTTCTGCTGGAATTATCTTTTGGGGGGGTTTGTTGACAAGCTGATTTAAAATGTGTAAAAAGCCCGCGATGTTTGTTGTCATCAAGATGGGCTGAGGGTTCGTAAGACTCCAAAGCTGCTTCGGACGGTTCGCCACTTTTCATCACTTGGTGTTTCCGTTGCTGTAGCGTGCTTGACGTGCAAACATGCTCTGGCTTGTTTTTTGTGACATGTCGGGTTTGAGTGTTTTTTTTAAGGAATAGGTTTTATGGCACAAGGTACTGTCAAGTGGTTCAACGACGCCAAGGGTTTTGGCTTCATCACTCCGGATGATGGCAGCGAGGATCTGTTCGCGCATTTCTCGGCTATCACCATGGCTGGCTTCAAGTCCCTGAAAGAGGGCGAGAAGGTTTCGTTTGATGTGGTGCAAGGCCCCAAGGGCAAGCAGGCAGCCAACATCCAGAAGCCCTGATGATCCATTAGCGTCCCGACGCTCAGGATTTCAGCCCGCCGGCATGCAAGTGCCGGCGGGCTTTTTCTTTGGTTGTCCGGCAACGATTCATAAACGCCCCGGCTGCAATCCGGTAACATGCGTTCTTCGATGTGCCTGTCTGACCACAAGCGGCCGGCGGGTGGCTTTCTGTTTTCGGCTTTCCCCATTTGTCTGTGCTCATGCCTGCAGCCCGTATCGATTATCTGGAGAAAATTCTTAACGCCCGTGTGTATGACGTGGCCGTCGAGACACCGCTGGAACTGGCACCCAACCTTTCCAGTCGCACGGCCAATCGCATTCTCATCAAGCGTGAAGACATGCAGCCGGTGTTTTCGTTCAAGCTGCGCGGCGCGTACAACAAGATGGTGCGGCTGACACCGGCTCAGCGGGCGCGTGGCGTCATCACGGCCTCGGCGGGCAATCATGCCCAGGGAGTGACCTTGTCGGCGCAGCGCCTGGGCTGTCGGGCGGTCATCGTCATGCCAGTGACGACGCCGAACATCAAAATCCGTGCGGTCGAGGCGCGTGGTGGCGAGGTGGTGCTGGCGGGTGAGTCCTTCCGCGAGGCTTATGTTCATGCCTTGCAGCTGGAGAAACAGCATGGTCTGACCTTTGTTCATCCGTATGACGACCCTGAGGTCATTGCCGGGCAGGGCACCATCGGCATGGAGCTTTTGCGCCAGCATCCTGATCCGCTCGATGCCATCTTCTGTCCGGTGGGCGGGGGCGGGCTGATTGCCGGGGTGGCGGCATATGTGAAGCGACTGCGGCCGCAGACGAGAATCATCGGGGTGGAAACTACCGACGCCGATGCCATGGATCGTTCGCTGAAGGCAGGGCGACGGGTGACGTTGGAGAATGTTGGGCTGTTTGCCGATGGTACGGCCGTCAAGCAGGTCGGGCGCGAGACGCTGCGCCTGTGTCGCGCGTATGTCGACGAGATGGTGCTGGTCGATACCGATGCGCTGTGCGCGGCGATCAAGGATGTGTTCGAAGATACCCGGGCGGTGCTGGAGCCATCGGGTGCGCTGGCGGTTGCCGGTGCCAAGGAGTACATCCGGCGTCACCATTTGCAGGGGCAGACGCTGGTAGCGGTCGCCTCCGGTGCCAATATGAATTTTGACCGGCTGGGGTTTGTGGCCGAGCGTGCTGAGGTCGGGGAGCATCGCGAGGCCATCCTGGCCGTGACCATACCCGAGCGTCCGGGCAGTTTTCGCAAATTTTGCACGCTCATTGGCGCACGTAACATCACCGAGTTCAACTACCGCTTTGCCTGCCCCGAGGAGGCGCAGGTGTTCGTCGGAGTGCAGGTGGCGCATCGGGCGGAAACGGCGAAACTGGTTGCCTCCCTGCAGAAGAAGGGGCTGGCGACGATCGATCTGTCCGACGATGAAATGGCCAAGCTGCATGTGCGCCACATGGTGGGTGGGCATGCACCTCAGGTGGAGGACGAACTGCTTTATCGCTTCGAGTTTCCTGAGCGCCCCGGTGCCCTGATGCGTTTCCTGGAAAGCATGAGCGCTGGCTGGAACATCACGTTGTTCCATTACCGCAATCACGGTGCCGACCATGCGCGGGTATTGGTCGGCATGCAGGTGCAGCGCGGCCAGATGCGTCATTTCCGGACTTTCCTCAAGAGCCTGGGTTATCGCTATTGGGATGAAAGCAACAATCCGGCCTATCGCCTGTTTCTCGGCCCGGGGGCGGTGTGCGCACGCTAGAGGCAACGGACATGGGGCAGGCCTTGCTGCACATGGGGTATCAGCGCATGCATCACACCGTGTTGATGACCCTGGGGATTTGCTCGATCTTCTTTTTTATCTTCCGGCCTTTTTTCCCGATGCCGCAGGGCTGGTTCTGGATTGCTGCCCTGATGGCCGTGGCCGCCTTGCGTTATGTTCTATGGCTGGCTTATGGCCTGGCCTCGCGCCGGCAGACGAGGCTCGGTAGGCTGTGGACGTGGCTGTATGTCGGGATGGCTGTGCTGGCCGGAGCCAGCTGGTCGCTGGGGGCGGTGCTGCTGCTGCAGACCACGACCTCGTTCGACCTGCTGCTGATCGTGACCTTGACGGTGCTGGCCGTCAGTGCCGTGGCCGTATCTTCGCTGGCCGTGCAGCCGTGGGCCATGCAGGGATTTTTGCTGGCGGCGATCCTGCCGGCCGTGCTGGCTCTGATGATGCAGGGCGAGCGGTTTGCCGGTATTGCGGCGGGTGTGCTGTGTGCTGGCGGGGTGCTGCTGTCCCTGTCCGGACGTGAATCGGGCAAGACGATAGTCAAGCTGGTGGCGACCCGGATGGAGCTGTCGCAGGCCATGCAGACGGTGCAGCAAGCCTTGCTGGCCAGCGAGCAGGCCGCCCAGCAGGTGCTTGAACTGAATGGACAGCTGGAACAGCGTGTGATGGATCGCACACAGGAGCTGTCGCTGAAGGATGCCGCCCTGAGCGAGGCGCTGGCTTTGAACCAGGAGATATTCATGGCCTCGGCGGCCGGCATGGCGGTCTATCGCGCTGACGGGCCATGCATCATGGGCAACCCGGCCTTCGTCGAGATCGTCGGTGGGACGGCGGAATCCATCCTGGCAGATGATTTTTTGAAGCGGGAAGCCTGGCAGGCGACCGGGGGGCGCAAGGCCGCGTTGCGGGTTCTGGCGACCGGACGCAAGGAGGTGCTGCATGTCGAGACGACTACCAGTGCCGGTCTCAAGCTGTGGCTGTATTGCCAGCTCATGCGCATCGAGCATCAGGGTGAGCTACATCTGCTGGTGATGACCCAGGATACGACCCAGTACAAGATGGCCGAGGAGGAAATTCGTCAGCTGGCGTTTTTCGATCATCTGACCAACCTGCCCAACCGCCGTCTTCTGCTCGACCGACTGCATCAGGCGCGCATCGCTGCGAGGCGGCACGGTTGCCATGGTGCATTGATGTTGCTCGACATGGATAACTTCAAGGCGCTCAACGACACCCTGGGACATGACGTGGGGGATCGTTTCCTGATCGAAGTGGCCAGCCGTTTGCGGCGCTGTGTACGCTCCGGTGACACGGTGGCGCGGCAGGGGGGCGACGAGTTCATGATCGTCCTCGAAGACATCAATGGCGGCATGCTGGCCGCCTCACAGGTAGAAAGTGTTGCCGTCAAAATCCTGCAGGCCATCAGCCAGCCGTATCAGCTCGAGTTGAATGCGATTTCGGGACGCCCACAGACCTACAGCTACCATTGCACTTCTAGTATCGGCATTGCCTTGTTCCAGGATGACACCCTGACCGTCGAAGAACTCATGAAACACGCGGATACCGCGATGTATCAGGCCAAATCGGCAGGACGCAATGGTCTGCGGTTTTTCGATCCGGAAATGCAGGCAGAAGTCACCGCGCATGTGACGCTGGAAAACGAGCTGCGCGAGGCGGTGCGGCGCAATGAGTTCGTCCTGCACTATCAGCCCCAGGTGGATCACGAAGGCCGCATCATCGGTGCCGAAACCCTGGTGCGCTGGCAACATCCCCAGCGGGGGCTGATCGGTCCGGGAGAGTTCATTTCTCTGGCCGAGCTGAACGGGCTGATCCTGCCCATCGGCCATTGGGTGCTGGAGCAGTCCTGCCAGCAATTGCAGGCCTGGTCAGAGCGTCCGGAGTGTCGTCATCTGACGTTGGCTGTCAATGTCAGCGCCCGCCAGTTTCTGCGCACGGATTATGTCGAGCAGGTGGTGGCGGTGCTCGAACGTAACGGCATCCGTCCAGATCAGCTCAAGCTGGAGCTGACGGAAAGCCTGCTGGCACACGATGTCGATGACATCGTGGCAAAAATGACCGCACTCAAGGCGCACGGCGTCAATTTCTCGCTCGACGATTTTGGCACCGGCTATTCTTCCCTGGCCTATCTGAAGCGCTTGCCGCTCGATCAGCTCAAGATCGACCAGTCTTTCGTGCGGGATGTCCTGAGCGACCCGAACGATGCCACCATCGCCTGCACCATCGTGGCCCTGGGGCAGAGCATGGGGCTCAGCGTCATCGCCGAAGGGGTCGAAACCCAGGCGCAGCGCGAGTTTCTGGCCAGCAACGGCTGTCACCTCTATCAAGGATATTTCTTCAGCAGACCGGTGCCGCTCACGGTGTTAGAGCAATTGCTGTCAGAATCGCCGGTGCTGCCGGCGGGGCGCTGAAGTCCCCGCCTGGCGACTTATAGTTTGCTGCTTGCAGCTTACAGCTTCCAGCCCCAGGCGATGCCTAGGATGTCTTCCTTGAGGTGCACGTTGGCTTCGCCGCCACCAAAAGGCATGGCTGGAATCGAGCCGCTGCCGTGGACGGTGTTCTTGAAGGCGTGGGTGTAGGCCACACTCAGCTCGCCCTGGCCAGTCTTCCAGGTAGCGCCCAGCGACAGATGCTCCTTGATGACCCCCGGGGCGATGATGTTGAACATCGTCTGGTCGGCCGGGATCGGCTGGCTGTTGCGGCTGTAGCCGGCACGCAGGGTCAGGTCACGGTTGTAGTCGTAGCTTGCGCCCAGCTTGGTGGCGGTGACATCGCGCCAGCCGAAACCACCGCCATTGGCACTGCCCAGTGGATTGCCGGTGAGCAGGTTGCTGAGGGGATTGCCGACAGATTTCACGTCGTTGTACTCGATGCGTTGCACTTCGGCGGCCAGGGTCAGGTTGTCCGTCGCTTTCCAGCTTGCGCCGATGCCGTAATTGGCCGGAATGTCGAAGCTGCCCTGTTCGGCAAACAGGCCGCGGTATTTGTCGAACTCACCCATGCGGGTCTTCGAGGCCCAGGTGGCGGCCAGGGTCACGGTCGGCGAGATATGTCCCGTCCAGCCCAGCCGCACGCCCCAACCGTTGCTGGTGTCCCGGCCGCGATCGGTCAGGTTGGCCGGGTCGGCCGAGGAGCGGGCAAAGGCACCGGCACCCTTCATCGAAAACCGCTGGTGTGCCACATTCAGCGCCACTCCCAGGGCGTGCTCTGGCGTGGCTTTCCAGGCCACGGCCGGCGAGATGAAGAGCTGTTCGAGGTTCATGTACAGGGAGCCCGAGGAGCCAAAGCCGGCAAAGGGGTTGCGGCTGTAGTCGGTGTTCATGCCGCCATTGCCATAGACGGCCACACCAGCACTCAGGGTCGGGCTCAATTGCTTCACATAACCAAATTCCGGGATGAAGAAATCGCGGCTGTCATTGCCTTCATAGCGGCCGCTGATCATCGGGTTGCCGGTGATCTCTGCGCCGCGCCTGGGGGCAAACCAGGTCAGGCCGAGATCGAGACGGTCGCCGACGAAGGCCTGGCCGGCCGGATTGCTGGCGGCGGCCAGGGCATCCTGCGGCAGGGCGATGCCGATGCCGGCGATGCCCTGGGACTTAACGCCGTAGCCATGCTGAAAATAGCCATTGGTGGCGTGCGCCACCAAGGGGAAGCACAGCAGCAAGGCGGCGGGAAGGAGGGGGTTCTTGAGGATCATGCAAGGCTCCGGAGAGGGTGACATGGGCCGGTACGAATGAAGACTGCCGGCAGAGAAAAAAGCCCGTCCGGAGACGGGCTGGGGCGAAACGGGGCAACGAGGCGAACCTCGAGGGCTCAGATCACGCCTTGTGCCAGCATGGCTTCGGCCACTTTGACGAAGCCGGCGACGTTAGCGCCATTGACGTAGCTCACCGAGCCATCGGCACGGCGACCGTGTTGCAGGCAGGCTTCGTGGATGCTGCGCATGATGCCATGCAGACGGGCATCGACTTCTTCGTGTGTCCAGGAAATACGCATCGAGTTTTGCGTCATTTCCAGGCCGGAGGTGGCGACCCCGCCGGCATTGCTGGCCTTGCCGGGAGCGTAGAGCACGCCGCGGCCTTCAAAGACCTTGACGGCTTCCAGCGTGGAGGGCATGTTCGCCCCTTCGGCCACGCACTTGACGCCGTTTTTCACCAGCAGCTCGGCATCCTGACCGTTCAGTTCGTTTTGTGTGGCGCAGGGCAGGGCGATATCGACGGGAACATGCCAGGGCGTGACACCGGGCTGGAAATTAACCTTGGTGCGCTGGGCATAATCGCTGACGCGGCCATAAAGATGATTCTTCACTTCCATCAGCTCGGCCAGTTTCTCGGTGGTGAAGCCCTCTTCGTCGATGATGGTGCCGCTGGAATCGGAAACGGTGATGACCTTGGCGCCCAGTGCCATGGCTTTTTCGACAGCGTACTGGGCGACATTGCCCGAGCCGGAGACGCTGACGCGCAGGCCATCGAAGCTCAGACCGCGCTGCTTGAGCATTTCTTCAGCGAAATACACCGTGCCGTAGCCGGTGGCTTCCGGGCGGATCAGCGAGCCACCATAGCTCAGTCCCTTGCCGGTGAAGACACAGTCGGCGCGGTTGCTGAGTTTTTTCATCATGCCGGCCATGAAGCCGACTTCGCGTCCGCCCACACCGATGTCACCGGCCGGTACGTCGGTATCCGAACCGACATGGCGGAACAGCTCGCTGACGAAGGCTTGGCAGAAGCGCATGACTTCGCCAGGGCTGCGACCCTTGGGGTCGAAGTCGGAGCCGCCCTTACCGCCGCCCATGGGGAGCGTGGTCAGCGCGTTCTTGAAGGTCTGTTCAAAGGCCAGGAACTTGAGGATGGACAGGTTCACCGAGGGGTGAAAGCGCAGGCCGCCCTTGTAGGGGCCGATGGCCGAGCTGTGCTGGATGCGGTAACCACGATTGACCTGGACATCACCGTGATCATTGACCCAAGAGACGCGGAAGGTGATGACGCGCTCCGGTTCGACCAGGCGGTCGAGCAGGCCGTGTTCAGCATAGCGCGGATGCTTTTCGATGAAGGGCCACAGGCTGTCCATCACTTCCGTGACGGCCTGCAGGAACTCGGGTTGGCCAGGATTACGCTCAGCGACGTAAGCCATGAAGTTTTCAAGCGAGGTGTATTTCATCGGGGCTGTCCATCATTCATGGGTTGTAAAAGGCTGAATTTTATACCCGCAGGGTTGGTGAGGGGATGAAAATTTGGCGGTGGCTCATTGCATGGTGGCAGCAACAGCGACGAACAGCAAAGAATCGTGTTATTTTTCGCGGCTGTGTTCTGATGTGGCGTAAGGAGACAGGTCATGCAGCATGTCGTGCGGGGGATGTTCGGGCTGGGGCTGGGCTGTCTGGCGCTGTGGGGGCTGGCCGGCTGTAATGGGGGATCATCCGGCGACGCTGGCACACCGGCTGCGCAGGCAGCAGTCACGACAGTGGAAGGGCCGGTCAAGGGTGGGCTGGGCATGATCTCCGTCAGCTCGACGATGTTTCCGTTGCTGCCGCTGGGCTATACCGCTAATGAATATTTCGTGTCGGGGACGGCCGGTAGCTTCACAGCAGAGGGTGTGCTGCCTGCGGATGGTTACTGGCAGGTACGGTCGGCCGGGGATGCAGCGGCCTACAAGACGCGTATCGTCGTCTATCGGCCGCAGAATGCCCGCAATTTCAATGGCACGGTGATCGTTGAATGGCTGAATGTCAGCGGCGGGCTGGACAGCGCCCCGGGCTGGATCAATGCCCACACCGAACTCATGCGCGAGGGCTATGCCTGGGTGGGCGTGTCGGCGCAGAAGGAAGGGATTGATGGCGGCGGCATGATCAGCATGGTGAACCTGCCGCTGAAGAAATTTGATGCCAAGCGTTACGACAGCCTGGTGCATCCGGGGAATCGTTACTCCTACGACATGTTCACCCAGGTGGCGCGCCTGCTGCGTCAGCCGGTGGGCGTGAATCCGCTGGAAGGGCTGAATGTGCAGAAGCTGATCGCCAGCGGCGAATCCCAGTCGGCCATGCGTTTGGTGACTTACGTCAACGGCATCGCTCCGCTGGGCAATGTGTTCGATGGCTACATGATTCACAGCCGGACATTCGGCAACGCCCCGCTGTCGGGCGATATGCGCCCCGATGAACCCACCGATGTAGTCATGCGCGTGCGCACCGACATCGTGCCGGTCATGACGGTGGAAACCGAGAGTGACCTGTTCTTGCTCAACTACTTTGGCAGTCGCCAGACGGATGGTACGAACTTCCGCCTGTGGGAGATGGCGGGCACGTCTCATGCCGATCTGTACACGCTGAATGGCCTGTTCGATCTCAATGGCAGTGACGTGCAATACGCCCAGGTGGCCGAGGTCAGTAAGCCGATGGGCGGGGTGGTGAATTGCGCCCGCCCCATCAATTCCGGGCCGCAGCATTTCATTGTCAGCGCTGCCTATGCCGCCCTCAATCGCTGGGTGACCCTGGGGGTGCCGCCGGCCATCGCCCCGCGCCTGGCCACCAATGCTGCCGGCACGGGCTTCGTTATCGATGCCTATGGCAATGTGCAGGGCGGCATCCGCACGCCCTTTGTCGATGTGCCGACCGCTACCTTGTCGGCTTATGGCCAGCCGGGCAGCATGCAGACCATCGGCAAGGATGCCCAGAGCTTCTGTTTCCTGTTCGGGACGACGACCCTGTTCGACAGCAGCCGGCTGAAGCAGCTCTATCCGACCCACACGGCGTATGTGAATGCCGTCAATGCCTCAACCGATGCAGCGCTCGCCCAAGGCTTCCTGCTGGCCCCCGATGCTGCCCTCATCAAGAAGGCAGCGCAGGCGTCGACGGTCGGTAACTGAATATTGCCAGAACATTGCCAGAGGCTACTGTACTGGATACCGCTGTGCTTTGAGAAGGTGGTGCCGTTCGCTCATCCCGCGACGATCGTTGCATCGTCGTCCAGGTTGAAGCCGGGTGAGCAAGCCCCCAACCATGCTCACTTTTGGAAGCGGGCACCTATTTGGCATCTGGTTGGTATCTGGTCTGCCTAGGCTCACTATGGCAAAATCTGCAATCTTTGGCAATCCCAATTCAACATCGGCAAAGGCTGGGCGATGGCAAACGTTGACGATGAAATTCTGACGCTGGACGAAGTTGCGGCCTACCTGAAGGCGGGCAAGCGCACGGTCTACCGCCTTGCGGCTGAAGGCAAGCTCCCCGCTTTCAAGTTGGGTGGCACGTGGCGCTTCCGGCGCACTGAGCTGGATCGCTGGATTGCAAACCGTATCGACACGCACAGCCAATCCAATCCAGACGGAGATGCGCCGTGAGCGGGCCTGTCTCCCAAGGCATTCCCAGCAATCCGGTACTCGACAGGCTTGAGCGGCTGGTCGGCGAAATCGGCGATCTTCAAAGCAAGCTGATCCTGCTGGTGGGCAACGGCGGCAAGACCCGGCTCCTGCGCACATTGGCACAGCGGCTGAACGTCGCGCCGTTCAATCTCGGCGTGGAGCTGGGGCATCGGCTGGCGGCTACGCCTGTGTCCGAGCGCGGCTTCTCGGCGAACGAACTGCTGCGCGAATTGACCGACAGCGCGCGCGGTGACGCGCCGCTGATGCTCGACAACCTCGAAGTGCTGTTCGAGCCGAGCCTGAAGATCAATCCGCTCGACCTCATCAAACGGCTGGCGCATTCGTGCCGCGTCGTCGCCGTGTGGCCGGGTGAAATGCGTGATGACCGCTTGGTGTACGCCAGCATGGGGCATCCCGAATACCGCGACTACACCCGCGATGGCGTCGTCGTTTTTGAAGCGGCGCAGGGCCAGCAAGGAACCAGAACATGAAATACAAAGACCTGATTCAGTTCGAACAGATCGAATCCGTCGTCCAACTGCTCGACGCCGACCGCCCGGACGAAGCCAAGAAGCTCGTCTCGACCTTCGTCATCTCCGACGACATGGCCGAGCGCATCGCCAAGCTCATGGTGCCGCAGCTTGGCTTCGACGAAGCGGTCGATCACAAGGGCGTGCTCATCGTCGGCAACTACGGCACCGGTAAATCGCACTTGATGTCGGTGCTGTCGCTGGTGGCCGAGGACGCGGCCTACGCGCCGATGATCCGTCACCCCAAGGTCGTGGATGCCGTTGCTTCTATCGCCGGGAAGTTCAAGGTGCTGCGTATCGAGATCGGCGGGCTGGAAATGCCGCTGCGCCAGGTCATTACCCAGCAGCTTGAACGCTTCCTCAAGAAACTCGGCGTGGACTTCACCTTCCCAGCGGCGGATCAGGAACTGAACAACAAGGATTCCTTCGAGGAAATGATGGCCGCGTTCGGCGAGAAATTCCCGAGCCAGGGGCTGCTGCTCGTGGTGGACGAGTTCCTCGAATACCTGCAATCGCGCCGCGATCACGAACTGGTGCTCGACTTGGCCATTCTGCGCCAGATCGGTGAAGTCGCGAAACACCTGAAATTTCGCTTCGTGGCGGGTGTGCAGGAAGCCATCTTCGACAGTGGCCGCTTCCAGCACGTTGCCGACAGCATTCGCCGCGTCAATGAACGTTTCACGCAAATCCTGATTGACCGTCAGGACGTGAGCTTCGTTGTCTCCGCGCGCCTGCTCAAGAAATCCGCCGACCAGCAGAACAAAATCCGCGACTACCTCAAGCCCTTCGCCAAGTTCTACGGCTCGATGAACGAGCGCATGGACGAGTACGTCCGGCTGTTCCCGGTGCATCCGGACTACCTCAAGACCTTCGAGCAGATTCACTTCACCGAAAAACGCGGCGCGCTCAAGACCATCGAAGCCGCGATGCAGGCCATCCTCGATCAGGACGTGCCCACCGACCGCCCACAACTGATCGCCTACGAGAGCTTCTGGAACACGGTCAAGAGCAATCAGGTGCTGCGCGCCGACCCCAACATCAAGGAAGTGCTGCGCGTCTCCGAAGTGCTGGAATCCCGCATCCAGCAGGCATTCACGCGCCCGGCCTACAAGCCGATGGCGCTGCGTGTCATCAACGGCTTGGCCGTGCATCGTCTGACCACCGGCGGCGACATCCACATCCCGATTGGCCCCACCGCCGCCGAACTGCGCGACGCCCTGTGCCTGTTCCAGTCCGGTGTCGAGGATATGCCTGGCGAACCTGCCGAGAACCTGCTGTCGATGGTGCAGACGGTGATGCGTGAGGTGCTGAAAACCGTCAACGGTCAGTTCATCTCCAAGGCAGCCGACACGGAACAGTATTACCTCGATCTGAAGAAGGACATCGACTACGACGCCCAGATCGAAAAACGTGCCGAAGCCCTGTCCGACGATGCACTCGACCGCGCCTACTACAGCGCCGTCAAGGCACTGATGGAGTGCAGCGACGACCTGCGTTACCCCGGTTTCCAAATCTGGCAATACCAGATCGAGTGGCAGGAACGCCGCGTCGAACGCCTGGGCTACCTGTTCTTCGGCGCGCCCAACGACCGCCCCACGGCGCAGCCGGAGCGCGACTTCTACATCTACTTCATCCAGCCCTTCGACAAGCCGCGCTTTACCGATACGCAGCAACCGGACGAAGTGTTCTTCCGCCTGAAATCGCCGGACGAGGACTACAAGCGTCACCTGTCGCAATACGCAGCCTCGCTGGACTTGGCATCCACCGCCAGCGGCGGCGCAAAAGCCGTCTATCAGTCCAAGGCGCAGGATTCTTTGCGCGCGATGAGCAAGTGGTTGCAAGAAAAGCAGCTCACCGCTTTTGAAGTCACCTATCAAGGCAAGGCCAAAACGCTGCAAGACTGGGCCAAGGGCGTCTCACTGCGCGACCGCGCACGCTTGGGGCCGGATGAACGCATCAACTTCCGCGACATCGTGAACATCGTCTCGGGTTTGGTCTTGGCCCAGCGTTTTGCCGACATCGCACCCGAATACCCCAAGTTTCCGGTGCTGGTCACCGAGGCCAACCGCAAATCGCTCATCACCAGCACGCTGCGCGCACTGGCAGGCGGCGCGCGCACGAAGGACGCCACCGCCGTGCTCGACGCGCTGGAAGTGCTCGATGGCGAACGCATCGATCCGGCGCAGTCACGTTATGCCCAAGAAATCCTGAACCGCCTCAAGGCCAAGGGCCACGGCCAGGTGCTCAACCGCAACGAACTCATCACCGGTGCGACTGACGTGGAGTATTTCGCGCCCGCCAAGCTCCGTCTGGAACCTGATCTGCTCGTCGCGGTGTTGGGCACGCTGGTGTATTCCGGCGACATCGTGCTTTCCATCACTGGCGACAAGATCGACTCCGGCAAGCTTGCCCTGCTGTCCGAACGCTCGCTCGACGAACTCAAAGCGTTCAAGCACATCGAAGCACCCAAGGAAATCAACCTCGCGGTGCTGCGCGCGCTGTTCGAGTTGCTCGGCTTGCCATCCGGTCTGGCGCAAAAGGCCAGTCAGGGCGACACGGAGCCGGTCGTCGCTTTGCAAGAGAAGGTCAGCGCGCTGGTGCCGCGCGTGCTCAAGGCAGGCTCCGATCTCCAGCAAGGCAAGCTCGGCTTCTGGGGCCAGAACCTGCTGCGCGACGAAGAAGCCAAGGACTGGTATGCGCGGCTGGACGCACTCAAGAAGTTCACCGAGTCGCTCTCGCCCTACAACACCGTCGGCAAGCTCAAGAACCTGCGCGTTACGCAGGAAGACCTCGACACCCAGAAGAAGAATCTGGACGTGCTCACCGGCGTCGAGCGCCTGCTGGAACTGGTGGGTGAACTCGGTGGCACTTCGTCCTACCTGTCGCAGGCGGAAATGGTCTTGCAGCCCGGCCACGACTGGGTGAAGCAGGCCGAGGCCGCGCGCAAGGCGCTGTTCGACAAGCTGGGCGAAGACCGTACGGCGGAACGTGCCGCCACCGTACTCGGTGAAGGTCGCCAGACGTTGGCGCAACTCAAAAAGGATTACATCGCCGCCTACATCGCCAGCCACAGCAAGGCGCGGCTGGGTGTATCCGAGGAGAAAGCCCGCAACGCCCTGCGGCGCGACGACCGCTTGCTGTCCCTGCGCGTGCTGGCAGGCGTTTCCTTGATGCCCACCAGCCAGCTCACTTCCTTTGAAGACGCGCTCAATGGCCTGAAAAGCTGCTCCGCGCTGGACGAGCCCACGCTGCTCACCAGCCCGGTGTGCCCGCACTGCCAGTTCCGCCCGTCCGCCGAACAACTGGAACTGCTGCCCGCCGCCAACCGCCTGAACAAGCTCGACGACGATCTGGATCAGTTGCAGGCCAACTGGCAACAAACCCTGCTGGAAAATCTGGAAGATCCGTTCACGCAGGACAGCCTGGGCCTGCTGCCGCCTGCGGCCAAGAAGCTGATCGACGCCTTCCTTGCCGCGCGCAAGCTGCCGGAGCCGGTGACATCCGATTTCGCCAGCGCCGTGCAGGAAGCCCTGTCCGGTCTGGAGAAGATCGCGGTCACCACCGGCGAACTGCGCCAAGCCCTGCTGCAAGGCGGCTCACCCGCCACGCCCGAAGAACTGCGCAAGCGGTTCGACGCGCTCATCAGCGAGCGCGGCAAGGGTAAGGACGCCACCAAGCTGCGCTTCGTCATCGAGTGAAGGAGATCAACGTGCTGCTCAAGTCACTGAAACTGACCAATTTCCTGAGCTTCGGCGAGTCCGCGCAGGTGCTGGAACTGCGCCCGCTCAATGTGGTGATCGGCCCCAATGGGTCGGGGAAATCCAATCTCATCGAAGCCATTGACCTGATTCGTTCCGCGCCCAGCACCTCGGAGAAATCCAACCTGCTGGCGGCCATCCGCGATGGTGGTGGCGTGCGTGACTGGTTGTGGAAAGGCGCAATCAAAACACCACACGCAACAATTAATGCGGTGTTCGACAACCCAAGAGCGCACCAGAATTTGCGCTACGTGCTGAGTTTTTCTGAAGTGGGGCAACGCTTCGAGATCCTAGATGAGCGTGTCGAACACGAGCAGCCGGACTCTGGACATACCAACCCCTATTTTTATTACCGTTTCCAGAACGGTCATGGCGTGCTCAACATCAAAGGCCAAGAGCGACGCTTGCAGCACGAAGACATCGACTCCACTGCGTCAATTTTGTCTCAGCGCAAAGACCCCGATCAGTACCCAGAACTGACTTGGCTAGGTAATTCCTTCGGGAAGATGCGGCTCTACCGCGAGTGGACATTTGGGCGCTACACCACGCCAAGACTGCCGCAGAAGGCTGACTTGCCAAACGACCTGCTGGAGCCGGACGCCAGCAACCTGGGCTTGGTTCTCAACCGGTTGCGCCGCGATCCAGAGGTCAAAAAGAAGCTGCTCGACGCACTGCGCGCGCTGTACGACGGTATCGATGATTTCGACGTGCAAATAGAAGGTGGAACGGTGCAGGTGTTCTTTCAGGAAGGCAGGTACATTGTTCCCGCTACGCGGCTTTCAGATGGCACTTTGCGCTATCTGTGCTTGCTGGCCATCCTTTGCCACCCCAATCCGCCGCCACTGATTTGTATTGAAGAGCCCGAATTGGGCCTGCACCCCGACGTTCTGCCAACCTTAGCCGACCTGCTCAAAGATGCGTCAGATCGCACCCAACTGATCGTCACCACCCATTCCGATGTGCTTGTCGATGCTCTGACAGATCAACCAGAAGCGGTCATTGTTGCTGAGCGCGGCCCGCAAGGAACCACACTGACCCGACTGGATGCCGAAAAGCTGAAACCCTGGTTGGAAAAATACCGACTCGGACAACTCTGGACGCGCGGCGAGATCGGGGGGACGAGATGGTGAAGCTGTATGTAGAAGGCGGCGGCGACACAGCGGCATTGAAAACGGCCTGCCGTGAAGGATTCACGACATTTATTACCAAGGCCGGCTTGAAGAAACGTCCACGAATCGTGGCTTGTGGAAGCAGGCGCGATGCCTTCGATTCCTTTTGCACCGCAATCAATAACGGAGAAGATGCCTTATTGCTCGTGGACAGCGAGGAAGCCGTCAGCGCACAGCATCAACAAGGGCAACCAAACAACTGGCAACCCTGGGTACACCTGAAAGCCAGGCAGGGTGACGGCTGGGACAAGCCACAGCATTCCGTCGATACGGATTGCCATCTCATGGTGCAAGTCATGGAAAGCTGGTTTCTCGCCGACCGGGAGACACTCAAGGCGTTTTTCGGTCAAGGTTTCAAGGAAAACGCCTTACCTGCCGCCAACAACGCCATCGAAGTCATTGCGAAGCAGCAGGTCTATAACTCACTGGCGCAGGCCACCAGTAACTGCAAGACCAAAGCCGCCTACGGTAAAGGCGAACATTCCTTCAAACTGCTGACGAAGATCGACACTGCCAAAGTCACGCAGGCATCGCCGTGGGCTAAACGGTTCGTGGACGAATTGCGCAAGAAGATGGGTGCCTGACGCCATGACCAGAGACGAACAGCTCGCCCGGCTCCAGTCCATCGAATGGAGCGACATCGAATTCAAGGAAGCGACTTGGGCCGCTCCCCGCGATTCGCTGAAAACCGTCAGTGCCTTCGTGGAAGACAACCTCATCAAGGCGTGGCAGGCCATCGTCGAGTTCTATTTCCGCCATAGCGAGCGGCCCTTTGCCGTCGATGCCGCCACCCTGCGCCGTGATGACGATCCGCCGGACTACATCTCCTTCCGCGAAGCGGCCATCAACCTGCTGATCCACCAGGACTTCGGCGACACCACGCGCGTGCCGGTCATCCGCTTCTTCCGCGACCAGACCGAGTTCTTCAACCCCGGCGATGCCTTTGCCTCGCGCGAGCAACTGCTCGACCCTGGCGACAAGGAAGTGCGCAACCCCAGCATCGTCAACGCCTTCCGCCGCATCGGCCTGTCCGATCAGGGCGGCACCGGCGTGCGCGCCATCTTCGACGGCTGGCGCAGGCTGGGCTACCTGCCGCCGGAAATCGAAAACCACAAGGCCGAGAAGAGCTTCCGCCTGCGCCTGCGCAAGGAGAAGCTCATCACCGAAGCCCAGCTTCTGGCGCAAGCCAGCCTGGGCGCACACCTGTCCGCGCAGGAAGCCGACGTTTTCGCCTACCTCACCCGCAAGGGCCAGATCGACCTGACCGACGTGAAGGCGCTCACCGGCCTGTCAGGTGCGGACGCCCGCCAGCTTGTGCAGCGGCTCACCGTACAAGCCCTGCTTGTGCCGCAGGGCGAAACCGGCAACTTGTTCGGTCTGGCCGAGCACCTGCGCGCCCGCTTCCTGCCCGCCACGCCCGGTCAGGCCAATAAAAATCAATACGTTATCGACGCTGGTGTCGCTGCCGAAGGCACTGCACAAGCCACTGAACAAGTGACCGATCAAGTCGCGCCAAGGCAGCCCGAACTTGATCGGTCACTTGATCGGTCGCTGCATCAATTATCCGATGTGCAACGGCAGCTCATTGAATTTGCTGATGTGCCGCGCTCGATGGCGGAATTGATGGCCCACGCAGGTTTCAGCCATCGCCCGCACTTCGTTGCCACCTACATAGAACCTTTGCTGGCTGGCGGCGTGTTGCGCCTGACCATCCCCGACAAGCCGCGCTCGTCGCAGCAACGCTACGTGCTCACCGACGCGGGCGTGCAGCTCAAGCTGCTGCACGAACAACAACAGGCCGCAGGCCAAGCGGATGGGCAGTCATGAATCAACCCACACGCGGCAAGGCTTCTCCCTCTCCCCCAACCCATCTCCCGCTCGTGGGAGATGGGAGCAAAGCACACAGCGAGGCCGTATTTCTCCCCGCCCAGAGTGGTGCCGCACTTCTCCCCTCTCCCGCGAGCGGGAGAGGGGCCGGGGGAGAGGGCGATTCCCTGCTAAACCGCGCCAAATCCCTGCGCAGCCACCAGACCGACGCCGAACAACGGCTTTGGTACCACCTGCGCGCGCACCGCTTCAATGGGCTGAAATTCAAGCGACAAAAACCCATCGGCCCCTACATCGTCGATTTCGTCTGCCATGCGCCGTGTTTGGTGATTGAACTCGACGGCGGACAACACGTCGATCAGACCACCTACGACCGCAAGCGCGATACCTACTTGCAGGCACAAGGCTTTGCCGTGCTGCGCTTCTGGAACAACCAAGCATTGACCGAAACCGATGCGGTGCTGGACGCGATTCGGCTGAAGGTGCTTGAGCTTTCCACCCTCTCCCCCAGCCCCTCTCCCGCCAGCGGGAGAGGGGAGAAAAACTCGGCAGGAACTCCATGAGCGATTTTTTCCAGAACCATGCGGCCAAGTCAGGCCCCGTCGAATGCCTCGGCCAAACCTTCCCCAGCGACGACGCCCGGCGCTCCCACTTCCTTGCGCTGCTAGCCGAAAAGCTGCAAGACCCGGCATTCCGCAAGCAGGAAGGTTTCCCGCAGGGCACGATTGAGGCCATCCTCGCCCTATCCGATCCGCCGTATTACACCGCCTGCCCGAACCCGTGGTTGGCGGAGTTCGTGGCGCATTACGGCACGCCTTATCCCCCCTCTCCCGCTGGCGGGAGAGGGGCGGGGGGAGGGGCCAAGCCCTACAGCCGCGAGCCGCTGGCGATTGACGTGAGCGTGGGCAAGACCGACGCCATCTACAAGGCGCACAGCTACCACACCAAGGTGCCGCACCTGGCCATCGTGCCGTCCATCCTGCACTACACCCAGCCGGGCGATGTGGTGCTGGACGGCTTTTCCGGCTCGGGCATGACCGGCGTGGCCGCGCAGTGGTGCGGCACCGCCCCGGCCAGCTACCGGCTTGAGCTGGAACAGGCGTGGAAGAAAGAAGGCCGCGCCGCGCCCCAGTGGGGCGCACGCCGTGCGGTGCTCAATGACCTGTCGCCCGCCGCCACCTTCATCGGCGCGAACTACAACATTCCCTTCGATGTGGATGCCTTCGCCCAGGCGGGCAAGCAACTGCTGAAAGCGCTGGAGCAGGACATCGGCTGGATGTACGAAACGCTGCACAGCGATGGCAAGACCCAAGGCCGCATCGAATACACGGTGTGGAGCGAGGTGTTCAGTTGCCCGGAATGCGCTGGGGAAGTGAATTTTCTGGACGAAGCCTTGGATGAGGAATCCAAGCGCGTCAAAGATGAGTTTCCGTGCCCACACTGCAATGCAGGACTGACGAAGAAGAAGCTGGAGCGGCTGTACGTCACCAAGCTGGATAGCGCCACCGGCACCACGCTGCAAACGCTCAAGCGAGTGCCCAGCCTGATTGCGTATCGCATCGGCAAAACGAAATACGAAAAGAAACCCGATGCAGCCGACTTGGCTTTGCTGCAAAAGATTGATGCCTTGCCGCTGCCCGGCGACGTTCCCACGGTCGCGTTTCCTTTTGCCGACATGTGGGAAGCGCCGCGTATGCGTGACAAAGGAATCACTCACACCCATCACATGTTCCTGCCGCGTGCCGCGCAGGCAATGGGCGCGTTGTGGGCAAAGGCACAAGCACACCCCGACGCTCGGATTCGCGGCTTCTTGCTGTTTACGGTTGAGCAGGCGATCTGGGGTATGACTGTTCTTGCGCGGTACGCACCGACTCACTTCTCGCAGGTCAATCAGTACCTCGCAGGCGTGTATTACGTATCTTCGCAACACGCGGAGTGCAGCCCTTGGTACATCCTCGACGGAAAGCTGGATCGACTGGTCAAGGCGTTTCGTCAATATCACGCAAAACCGACAAACGCGGCAGTCACCACCGGTACGGCAGCAAAGCTGCCACTCGCGGATGACTGCATCGACTACATCTTCACCGATCCGCCGTTCGGCGAAAACCTGCCCTACGCAGAGCTGAATTTCATTGTTGAGGCTTGGCACGGCGTGATGACCCAAGCCAAGCTGGATGCCATTGTGGATCGCGCCAAGGAAAACCGGGCGGCACAAAAGTCGGTGGACGACTACCGCAGGTTGATGGCGAGTTGCTTCAAGGAATACTTCCGTGTGCTCAAGCCGGGCCGCTGGATGACGGTGGTGTTTTCCAACACGCAAGCGGCGGTATGGAATGGTTTGCAAACCGCCATGCAGCAAGCCGGGTTCGTCGTCGCCAATGTGTCGGCACTCGACAAGCAGCAAGGCAGCTTCAAGGCGGTAACAACCGCTGTCGCCGTCAAGCAGGACTTGGTGATCTCCGCCTATAAACCCAACGGCGGCTTGGAGCAACGATTCGCAGAGCGTGGCGCAACGCCGGAATCGGCGTGGGATTTCGTGCAGACGCACTTGAAGCAGCTTCCGGTCGTGAAGGTCAGGGGCGGCGAACTGGAATTCGTCGCCGAGCGCGATCCGCGCATCCTGTTCGATCGGATGGTGGCGTGGTTTGTGCGGCACAGCGCACCCGTGCCGCTTTCCAGCCAGGAGTTTCAGGACGGTCTGCGCAGCCGCTTCCCCGACCGCGACGGCATGGTCTTCCTGCCCGAGCAGGTGGCCGAATACGACAAGAAGCGCGCGCAAACCGCGCAAGCGCCGCAGATGGAATTGTTCGTCTCCGACGAGCGCAGCGCCATCGACTGGGCGGCGGACTACCTGAAAGCGCGGCCTTCCACCTATCAGGACATCCACCCGGAGTTCATCAAGCAACTGGGCGCAGGCTGGAAGAAGCACGAAACCCGCCCGGAACTCTCGGCGCTGCTGGAAGCCAACTTCCTGCGCTTCGAGGGCACGGGCGAAGTTCCCAGCCAGATTCACCGCTACCTCTCCACCAACTACCACGACCTGCGCGGGCTGGAGAAGAACGATCCTCGCCTGATCGCCCGCGCACAAGACCGCTGGTATGTGCCCGACCCGAACAAGGCGCAGGACTTGGAGAAGAAGCGCGAAAAGGCACTGCTCAAGGAGTTCGAGACCTACAAGACGTTCACTGGCCGCAAGATCAAGGAATCGCGCCTGGAAGTGCTGCGCGCCGGTTTCCGCGATGCCTGGGCCAGAAAGGACTACGCCACCATCCTCGCCATCGCCCACAAGCTGCCGGACGAAACCCTGCAAGAAGACGAAAAGCTGCTCACCCTGTACGACATGGCGCTGACGCGCAGCGAGGAAAGCTGACATGGCCAAACGCCCCGCCCAGCGTGATCAGGCCGTGTCGCTGCTGCCCGTGCCCGAAGGCTACGCACCTTGGCTGGAGGAGTTGAAAGGCCGTATCCACACGGCGCAGCAACGCGCCGCGCTGGCCGTCAACCGGGAACTGGTGCTGCTGTACTGGCAGATTGGCCGCGACATCCTGCAGCGGCAAGCCGCGCAAGGCTGGGGCAGCAAGGTGATCGAGCGGCTGGCGCATGATTTGCGGGTGGCGTTTCCGGGCATGAAGGGGTTTTCACGCGCCAACCTGATGTATATGCGGGCATTTGCCGAGGCCTGGCCGGATGCCGAAATTGTCCAACAGGCTGTTGGACAATTGCCCTGGGGCCACAACCTGGTGCTGCTGACCAAGCTAAAAGCACAGGATATGCGCCTGGCCTATGCGCGGGCTGCCATCGAGCACGGTTGGTCGCGCAATGTCCTGAACATCCACATCGAAACCCGGCGGCTGGAGCGCAGCGGCCAGGCCATCACCAACTTTGTGGAACGCCTGCCCATGCCGGGCAGCGACTTGGCGCAGCAGTCGCTCAAAGACCCTTACCTGTTCGATTTTCTCGATGTCGGCAACGAGGCCGACGAGCGCGAGATCGAATCGGCGCTGGTCAAGCACATCACCCAGTTTCTGCTGGAGCTGGGTGCAGGCTTTGCCTTTGTCGGGCGTCAGGTGCATCTGGAAGTGGGCGGCGATGACTTCTTCATCGATCTGTTGTTCTACCACCTCAAGCTGCGCTGCTATGTGGTCATCGAACTGAAGGCCGAGAAGTTCAAACCCGAGCATCTGGGGCAGTTGAGCTTTTACATCACGGCAGTGGATCGGCAGGTCAAGGCCGAGCAGGACGCGCCCACCATCGGCTTGCTGCTGTGCAAGAGCAAGAACGAAGTGGTGGCCGAATACGCCTTGGGCGACAAAACCCAGCCCATGGGCGTGGCCGAATACAAGCTGCTGGAATCCTTGCCCAAGGAGCTGCAAACCAATCTGCCCAGCATTGAGCAGATCGAGCGCGAGCTGGGCGGGCAATGAGTAGCTCGTTCGACACCGGCGACTGGTGCTGGCACACACGGCAGGCCACGCCTTGCCGCGTGGTGGAGCGGCTGGCGCTGTGGGGCGAAGCGGCCTACCGCGTGTGGCTGCCATCCAAGAATGCCGTGCTGCGCGCGCGGGCAGCGGAACTGGCTGCACTTGCCAGCGTGCGGCCGACGGTGGAGCAGCTTCTGCACGCCACGGCGGCGGCCAAGTTGCAGGACGCGCTGGAAGAAAACCTGTTGCTCGCGCCCATCCAGTCCAGCGTCATCCCGCTGCCGCACCAGCTTTACGCACTGAACCGCGCCATCAGCCGTGACCGCATTCGCTATCTGTTGGCTGACGAGGTGGGTCTGGGCAAGACTATCGAGGCTGGCTTGGTGCTGCGCGAGTTGAAACTGCGTGGTCGAGTGAAGCGCATTCTGGTGGTCGCGCCGAAAGGGTTGGTGCGGCAATGGCAGGCGGAAATGCGCCAGCACTTCGGCGAACCGTTCCACTTCGTGGAGCCGTCCTCGCTGGCTGCCCTGCGCGCTTTTTCCTCCCCTCTCCCGCGTGCGGGAGAGGGGCTGGGGGAGAGGGTAAACGAAGACAACCCGTGGCGGATGCACGATCAAGTGATCTGCGCACTGGATTCGGTGAAGCCGCTGGAATCCCGGCGCGGCTGGAGCCTAGAGCAGATCCAGACCTACAACCGCGAACGCTTCGAGGATTTGGTGTCGGCGGCGTGGGACTTGGTCATCATCGACGAAGCGCACCGCATGGGCGGCAGCACCGAGCAGGTAGCGCGCTACAAGCTGGGCGCGGCGCTGGCGGAGGCCTCGCCCTACCTGCTGCTGCTCTCGGCCACGCCGCATCAGGGCAAGACCGACCAGTTTATGCGCCTGATGCAGTTGCTGGACAGGGACGCATTCCCGGATGAAGGCAGCGTCAGCCGCGAACGTGTGCAGCCCTTCGTGATCCGCACCGAAAAGCGTGCCGCCATCAATGCCGAAGGCCAGCCGCTGTTCCGGCCCCGGCTCACGCGCTTGCACGCGGTGGCGTGGCAGGCGCGGCACGCGGCGCAGCAGCAGTTGTATGAAGCCGTGACCGACTACGTGCGCCACGGCTACAACCAGGCTTTGGCCGCCAAGCAGCGCCACGTCGGCTTTCTGATGATCCTGATGCAGCGGCTGGTGACATCCAGCACGGCGGCGATCCGC
>JAGOSV010000007.1:34532-69051 GCA_018062105.1 Sterolibacterium sp.
GCGAAGCGCAGGTGGACTTGGCCTTGCAGGCCAATGGGCTGGAACTGGAAAAGTCGGAAGTGGAAACATTGCTGGCGCTGGCGCGTTCCACCGAGGCCGCAGGCACCGACGCCAAGGCCGAAAGCCTGCTGGAGCTGATCTACAAGCTGCAACAGGAAGAAGCCAACCCGGCGCTGAAGGTGCTGGTGTTCACCGAATTCGTGCCCACGCAGGCGATGCTGGCGGACTATCTGGAAAGCCGAGGCTTTGCGGTGGCCACGCTCAACGGCAGCATGGACATGGAAGCGCGCACGCGGACGTTGCAGCAGTTCGCAAAGGACGCGCGGGTGCTGATTTCCACCGACGCAGGTGGCGAAGGTTTGAACCTCCAGTTCTGCCACGTCATCGTCAATTTCGACATGCCGTGGAACCCCATGCGCATCGAGCAGCGCATCGGGCGCGTGGATCGCATCGGGCAGAAGCACGTCGTGCGCGCGCTGAACTTCGTGCTGGAAGACACGGTGGAACACCGCGTGCGGCAGGTGCTGGAAGAAAAGCTCGCCGTCATCGCCGAGGAGTTCGGCGTGGACAAGGCGGCGGACGTGATGGATTCGGCGGAAGTGGAGCCGGTGTTCGACGAGTTGTTCGTGCAGAGCCTGCAACACCCGGAAGCCATCGAACGTGAATGCAACAGCGTGGTCTCGCAGTTGCGCGCAACGCTGGCCGAATCGAACCGGCACAGCGACTTGCTGGCCGTGCCGCACGATCTGGACGCCGACCAGGCACGCAAGTGGCGCGACCACCCGGCGCAGTTCTGGCTGGAGCGCGCCATCGTCAACGGACTGGCGGCGCGCGGCGGATTGGCGACGAAGAACGGAGATGGTTTGACAGGTGTGTGGCGCGTGCGCTGGGTCGACGGCAGCGAGACGCCGCAGGCGTGCTTCGACGCGCGCGCGGCGGACGACCACCCGGCAGCGGAGTGGGTGACGATGGAAGACCCGCGCGCGCGGGCCATCATTGGCGATGTGCCGCGTTTCGTGTCTGGGCAGCCATTGCCGGTTATTCGCGTGACCGGCCTGCCGGAGTCGGTGAACGGCATTTGGTCGTTGTGGGAAGTTGGACTTGCCGCGCAGGGCGCAAGCCGCAAGCGCTTCCTGCCGGTGTTCATCAATGACGAAGGCCGCTCCTTTGTGCCCACGGCCAAGCGCGTGTGGGATTTGCTGCTGACCGAAAGCGTTGCCGTGCAGTCGGTGGCGGACGCGGAAGATTCTGCGCGCTGGTTCGAGGCATCGTTCGCCGTGGCCACCGCACAAGGCGAACCCTTGTTCGCGGCGCTGGCGGAAGAACACCGCACCCGCATCAAGGAAGAACGGGATCGTGCCACCTACGCTTTCGAGGCGCGTTATCAGGCCATCGGGCGCATCGGCCTGCCCGCCGTGCGCGAGTTCCGCCGCCGCCGTCTGCAAGCCGAGCACGATGCGCGCTTGGCCGCGCTGGATGACATGGAAGCCACCGTGCCCGAGTTGAACGCCGTGGCGGTGGTGCGGATTGACGCTAAGGCTTGTCCTCTCCCCAACCCCTCTCCCGCAAGTGGGAGAGGGGCTTCTGATGGGAGCGCGGCATGACCCATTCGTCCAACCTGTGGCACCAGCGCATCCTTCAGCCTTTCGCGGCTGATCTTTCCCGCATGTGGGTAGCCTGCGACCCGGATGGCGTGTTGCTGGACGAAAAGTTGCTGTCCGACCTACGCGCCCGTGGCTTCGAGGTAATGGGGTACGACGACCCGTTCGCGTTCCGGGCAGAGTTCGAGGAGCGGTATCGCGCTGCGTGGGATGCGAATGAGCCTGCACCATCACCGGCTTTGATCGTGCATCTGCGACGCGACAACGCGGACGACCTGCCGTGGGACATCCTGCATAACGCCCGCCCTGCGGTGCGGTTGAGCTTGGCCGAACTGTTCCCCAAGTTGGCCTACGGCGCGGTGCGGCAGGTGGAGCCGGAACTGTTGGCCGTGCTGTTCGATGCCCACCAGACCGAGTTGCAGTCGGCCAGGGGCGAGAACGAGTCGAAGGACTTCATCCTTGAACACGTCTATCAATTGACGCCGCGTTCCATTCGCACCCCGGTGGACTTCTGGCGCGAGGTGCTGCGTCTGCACTTCGCCAACCGTGCCTTGCCGGAATCGTTTGCCGAGCACGTTGCAGGCATCCTGCGTGGCAAGGGCTTGTTCGCCGGGCAGCCGGTGGCGGATTGGCTGTCGTCCAGGAGTGCGCTGTTGCGCGTGGTGCAGGACGCTTGGTATCGCTATCTGGAGAAGTTGAAGCTGGAAGGCAGGCGCGTTGCCGAGCCTGATTCGCCGTCCCTCGGCGCGGGCAAAGTCGGCGCGGAGATCGAGATTCCCTTCGACCACACCGACGTGCGCGCCATCATTGATTCGATGTTCCTGGACGGCAGCCTGCACCCGCTGGCCGTTTCCGGCGTTCCGGCTTCGGTGCCGGGCTGGATCAGGGCGGGCATCGTCGAGGATGTCTGGTCGCAGTTCGCGCTGGCGGAAAAGAGCATCGAGACGCTTGCTGCGGCGGTGCCGGACGCAGATGCCCCGCACAAAGCGTGGGGCGACTTCGCCAAACGCTATGGCGAGATGTTGAGCCGCGTTCACGATTTGCCGGGCAAGGATGGTGGCGAGCGGCTGACGAATATTCGGGATCGCATCAAGGCCATTCAGACGCTGTCGGACGAGCGATTGCAGGCGTGGGTGGCGGCCCGCCACTACGCCGACCTGATCCTGCAACCGGCGACCAAAGGCCCGGTGATGGTGCATCACGTTCCGCGCTTCCTGCGCCAGCGCCGGAATGCGGGCGAAACCAAGGTGGCGTTGCTGGTGTTCGATGGTTTGGCCCTCGACCAGTGGGTACGGATCAGGGAGCACCTGATCGCCCGCCAACAGCCTCTGGCCTTCGATGAGAACACGGCTTTCGCGTGGCTGCCCACGGTGACATCGGTGTCGCGTCAGGCGCTGTTTTCTGGCCTGCGGCCGCGCGAGTTCGAGGATTCGATAGACCACACCAACAAGGAAGAAACCTTGTGGAAGGCGTTCTGGCAGAACGAAGGTGGCGTCGCGCCCGCCGAGGTGATGTATCGGCGCGCGCTGCGTCAAGTCGAGCAACTGGCTGCGTTGCAAACCGAAATCACCGACCGCAAGCCCAAGGTGCTGGGCTTGGTGATCGACGAGGTAGACGAGCGACTGCACAAGGAGCGAAGCAAGGACGACGTGGCGTTGTGGATTGGACGCTGGCTTGACACGGGATTCGTCGAGCGCATGTTTGCCTTCCTGCTGGGTGAAGGGTTCAGCATTTACGTCACGGCGGATCACGGCAACGTGGATGCCGTCGGCGTCGGCAGGCCGAATCAGGGCGTGATCGCGGAAACGCGCGGCGAGCGCGTGCGGGTGTATCGCAGCGAATCCTTGCGTGCGGATTCTGCGGCGGCATATCCCGACACGGTCAGTCTGGAGATCGCTGGACTGCCCGCGAACTTCATGCCTCTATTCGCAGGCGGACGCAGCGCGTTCGTTCCCGATGGCGATCAGGTGGTTGTCCACGGCGGTGTGTCGGTCGAGGAACTGATCGTTCCTTTCGTGAAGGTTTCAAACGTGAATGATGGCGGATGAGTTTTTGAATGATGGTTTTGAACAATGACAACGGCTCCACGAATCGGTTTTGACCGGTTCATCTCACTCGAATGGGCGACGGCCGCGCTGAAGGTTCGCGCAGGCGTGGCGCAGCTAGACGACCTGGAGGCATTGCTCGATGCCGCCGGGTTGGGTGCCGCCGCGCGCACGAAAACCCGTACCGTGCTGAACCGCCTGTGGCTTCAGCCGCGCGCCGAGCTGGTGGACTACGCAGATCGCGGCGTGGCGATTTTCAAAGCGAATCCCGATGTGCCAGTCGCCGCATTGCACTGGGGCATGGCCGTGGCGACCTATCCCTTCTTCGGCAAGGTGGCCGAGCTGATCGGACGCCTGTCCGCCCTGCAAGGCGATTGCGCATCCGCCGAAATCCATCGGCGCATGAGCGAAACCTACGGTGAGCGCGAAGGCACCTACCGGATGACCAACATGGTCATCCAGAGTCAGGCTGGCTGGGGTGCTGTGGAGCGGGTCGAGAAAGGCAAGCGCGTTATCCGGCTGGCGGCAACGGCCATCGACAACGACGAACTCACCGCCTGGTTGATCGAAGCGGCGGTGCGCTACGTCGGCAAGCCCGTTTCCGTCCCGAGCCTGCAGTCGCTGCCAGTGCTGTTTCCGTTCACCCTGTCGCAACCTTTGTCATGGCTGGTATCGAACAGCACGCATTTGGTCATGCGTTCAGAGGGGCCGGGAAATCAGCTTGTTGCCTTGCGCGAGGCGGTTTGAAGATGAGGTTCTGGCCATGACGCAAAAGAATCCGCCGCCCAGTGACGAGTCGAAAAAGAACACGTTGAAGCTGTCGCCTCCGCAATCACTGCTGGTTTCTCGAACGACGAGATCGAGCGAGTTACTGATGTTTATGCCCAGTCGTTAGCGTGGCAGATGACCCGCGAGGGCTTGCAAGAGCAGAAGTCTGTTGTGTAAGACGTCGCTAAAACTGCGTCCTGCGTCGGCTTTTCTGATGGAGTTTTTCAGTTGCCGGCGTTTTTCAGGTTTTCGATCGAGTAGAAGGCCGGTTTGCCGTAGTCGGTATCTGGTGGATTGGTGATGATGCCCTGTGTCTTGGCTTGGGTCAGGTCATAGACGGTGTAGGTGCCGGTGTTGAGGTCGTGGTAGAAGGCCGAGAACTGGTTGAAGATATTAGGGCCGGGCTGGTAGACGTTATTGACCCAGTTGAATTTCCAGATGCGTCCCTGGGCATCGTAGCTGTCGGCCAGGGTGAATAGCCAGCTGTCCTCGTCCAGATACAGGGTGCGTTGTGGGTAGAGGTGGCGGAAGCCTTCCTTGACACGTCCTTCGAGCACCCAGACGCGGTGCAGCTCCCAGCGGATCAGGTCGGGGTTTTCATGGTTGGGGGTGAGCAGGCGGGCGTAGCGGTTTTCGCCGGTGCTGCGGCTTTCCAGCCGGTAGTTGTTGTAGGGGATGTAGAGTTCGCGCTTGCCCTGTAGCTTCCAGTCGTAGCGTTCGCCGGAGCCGTTGAACAGGCGGGCATCGTCGATGGTGAGGGTGTTGGCCGATGAGGGTAGCGGCATGTCGAAGCCAAAGCCCGGGGCTTGGCGAACCCGGCGTGTCGAGGCGATGTATTGCCAGGCCAGGCGTGAATCGCGATCCATCGAGAAACGGTCAATGACGCGCGTCATGATGCCTTTTTCACGTTCTGGTGCCAGGGTGACAGCGCGCGTGTAGGTGGCAACCCCTTCGTGTTTTCGGCCACGCAACAGCGGATCGTTGGCGCGTGACAGATTCCAGACGACCTGGCCGCCCCAGATGATACCGCCATTGGGATAGACCACTGCCAGATCGGTATCGCGGTATTCGACATGGATCATGGCCGGCAGCACGCCGTTCCACAGCAGTTCCATGCCGCTTTTCGGGAAGGGGAAGGGGCTCGCTCCCATGTGACCGTCATTGACGCTCAGACCATTGGCGGCAAGCTCGGCATCGGCGGCATTCTGGGCGATGACGCGGCAGATCGAGTCGTCGTAACGGAAGTCGCGGTGCGCGGGGTAGACCGCCATGCGGAAGGTGGCGGGGTATTTGCGGAACATCGCCCGCTGTCCTTCGCTCAGACGGTCGAGGTATTGGGTGTGGTTTTGCGCGGTGATGGTAAACAGGGGGTTTTCACTGGCGTAAGGGTCGCTGGGCAGGCGGCCGGGCTCCGCTGTCATGCCAGGGGCGGCCCCCAGCCATTTGCCGCTGTATTCGGCCACACCGCTGGCGGTGCCAGCACGCTCGGCACCCAGGCAGGTGAGCTGCCGGCCAAGGCGGCCGATTTCTTCTGCTGTGGCACGGGCGAAGGCGGAGGGTGCAGCCAGCATCCCGGATAGGCCGGCCCCCAGGAGGATGCAGATCACCGGCAGCGCCCTTGGGCGAAGGGGGCGATGGGAAAGGGGCAGGCGATGGGAAAGAGACAGACGTTGCAGGGGCATGCGTGAAAACTTTCGTTCAGACGGCGTGGAGTGCCTGGGCCAGGTCTTCGAGGATGTCGTCGATGTGCTCGATGCCGATGGACAGACGCACGGTGTCTTCGGTGACGCCGGCCTTGGCCATTTCTTCGGCCGAGAGCTGGCGGTGTGTGGTGCTGGCCGGATGGCAGGCCAGGGTTTTGCAGTCACCGATATTGACCAGCCGGACGACCAGCTTCAGGGCATCCTGGAAGCGGGCACCGCCGGCCAGGCCGCCCTGGACGCCGAAGGTGAGCAGGCCGGAAGGCTTGCCGTCGAGATACTTTTTCGCCAGGGCGTGGTCGCGCTGGCCGGGCAGGCCGGCGTAATTGACCCAGGTGACTTTGGGGTGCTTTTGCAGGAACTGGGCGACCTGGAGGGCGTTGTCGGTAATGCGGTCCATGCGTAACGCCAGGGTTTCGATGCCTTGCAGGATCATGAAGGCATTGAAGGGCGAGATGGCGCCGCCGGTGTTGCGCAGCGGCACGACACGCGCCCGGGCGATGTAGGCAGCCGCACCAATGGCTTCGGTGTAGACCACGCCGTGATAGGAGGGATCGGGCTCGTTGAGGCGGCGGAATTTTTGCTTGTGCTGCGCCCAGGGGAACTTGCCGGAGTCAATGATGACACCGCCCAGCGAGTTGCCGTGGCCGGCGAGGTATTTGGTCAGCGAGTGCACCACGATGTCGGCGCCGTAATCGAAGGGGCGCAGCAGGTAGGGTGTGGCGACGGTGTTATCGATGATCAGCGGAATGCCGTGGCGGTGGGCGATGGCTGCCAGTGGCTCGAAATCGGTGATGTTACCCAGTGGGTTGCCGATGGATTCGGCGTAGAGCGCCTTGGTGTTGGCGTCGATCAGCGGCTCGAAGCTGTTGGGGTCGCGCGGATCGGCAAAGCGCACCTGGATGCCGAACTGCGGCAGGGTGTGGGCAAAGAGGTTGTAGGTGCCGCCGTAAAGCGCACTCGAGGAGATGATGTTGTCGCCGGCTTCGGCGATGGTCATGAGGGCATAGGTGATGGCCATTTGTCCCGAGGCCAGAGCCAGGGCGCCGATGCCGCCTTCCAGAGCCGCCATGCGCTTTTCCAGCACGTCCTGGGTCGGGTTCATGATGCGCGTGTAGATGTTGCCCGGCACTTTCAGGTCGAACAGATCGGCACCATGCTGGGTGTCATCGAAGGCGTAGGAGGTGGTCTGGTAGATCGGCACGGCCACTGCTTTGGTGGTCGGGTCCGGGCTGTAACCGCCATGCACGGCAATGGTTTCGAGTTTCATGGGTTCCTCGCGGGGATGAATCACGGAAAGGCGGGTCATTCTACCCGAGCCGGTGTGGTGGCTGGCGGGTGGGCGGTCGGTCGGTCAGTGCGCTCCGGAGTCGGCCACGGATGCCGCACCCAGGGGCTTGGGGCGGGCCAGCCAGATCAGCAGGACGAGGCTGCTGAACAGGCAGCCGGACAGCCAGAAGAGGTCATTGGTGGCGAGCAGGACGGACTGCTGGTGGATGAGTTGATCCAGCAGGGCTGGTTCGGCACCTGTCGTGGGTAGGGGCAGGGGGCTGGTGCCGGCCTGCGGGTCGAAGGCCGAGAAATGACTGGCCAGGGTGCTGTGATGATAGCTTTCGCGCCGTTCCCATAAGGTGATGCTAAGTGAGGTGCCGAAGCTGCCGCCCAGCAGGCGCGAGAAGTTGGACAGGCCAGTGGCGCTGGGTAGCTGGTGGGGTGGGATGTCGGAGAGCAGCAGGGCGGTGAGCGGGACGAAGAAGGTGGCCATGCCAAAGCCCATGATCAGACGTGGCAGGGCGATCTGGGTGAAGGTGACGTCGGTATTGAACTGGCTGTTCCAGAAGGAGGTGGCGGCAAATACGCTGAAGCTGAAGGTGGCCAGCAGGCGCAGGTCGATGCGGTGCATGTTCTTGCCGACCAGCGGGGCGAGAAAGATGGGCAGGATGCCGATGGGTGCGGCGGCCAGCCCGGCCCAGGTGGCGGTGTAGCCCATGTTGGTTTGCAGCCACAGCGGCAGGATGACGACATTGCCGAAGAACACCATGTAGCCGATGGTGAGCACCAGGGTGCCGACCAGGAAGTTGCGGTTTTTCAGCAGATGCAGATCGACGATAGGGTGAGCATCGGTCAGCTCCCAGACGACCAGCATGCTCAGGCAGACGACGGCCACGGCAGTCAGTGTGAGGATGGTGGGGGATTCGAACCAGTCCAGCTCGTTGCCCTTATCGAGCAGGATTTGCAGGGCACCGATGCCGACCACCAGCAACAGCAGTCCCATCCTGTCGATGGGGATGTGCTGGGTCGGGCTGCCGCGCTTGCCCAGCAGACGCCAGGTGATGAAGGCGGAGAGCAGGCCGACCGGCAGGTTGATGTAGAAGATCCACGGCCAGCTGATGTTGTCGGTGATCCAGCCGCCCAGTACCGGGCCGATGATGGGGGCGACGATGACGGTCATCGACCATAACGCCAGGGCCAGCCCTTTTTTCTCTGGTGGGTAGCTGTTCAGCAGCAGGCTTTGCGACAGCGGCACCATCGGCCCGGCCACCGCACCTTGCAGCACGCGGGCGGCAATCAGCAGCGGCAGGCTGTTGGCCAGGCCGCATAGCCACGAGGCCAGGGTGAATAGCAGGGTGGACAGGACGAACATCCGCACATCGCCAAAACGCCGCGATAGCCAGCCGGTCAGCGGCAGGGTGATGGCGTTGCTGACGGCAAAGGAGGTGATGACCCAGGTGCCCTGGTTCGGGCTGACGGCCAGATCCCCGGAAATGGCCGGCAACGAGACATTGGCGATGGAGGAATCGAGCACCTGCATGAAGGTGCCCAGACTGAGCCCCACCGTCAGCAGCACCAGCGTGCCGCCTTTTAGGGGTGCGGGTTCAGGGGCCAGGGCTGACGATGGGGGAGCGCTCATGCCGCCTTGCCGGAAGTGCGGGGCAGATTGTTCTGGATGATGTGCCGGATGCGTGCGTCTATGGCCTGGAATTCTTCGGCAGACTCTGCCGTTGCCGCTGCCTCGGTTACCGGGGCGGGTGCAGTTTGCGTCTCACGGACAGAAGAGGGGGCGACATTGATATCGCTGCGCATCGACAGACCGACCCGTAGCGGATGTTTGGCCAGCTCGTCGGCATCCAGAATGATGCGTATCGGCAGGCGCTGGATGATCTTGATCCAGTTGCCGCTGGCATTTTGTGCCGGCAGCAGCGAGAAGACGCTGCCCGTGCCGGGCGACAGACCAATGACGCGGCCGTGGTAGGTCACATCGCTGCCGTACAGGTCGGAGACTAGCTCAACCGGCTGGCCGATGCGTATGTTCTTGAGCTGGTCTTCCTTGTAGTTGGCCTCGACCCACAGTTGGTGCAGTGGTACCAGAGCCATCAGGGCCGTGCCCGGGGCGACCTGCTGGCCGATCTGTACCGAGCGCTTGTCGATTTGGCCGTCTGTGGCAGCGCGCAGGGTGCAGCGTTGCAGCTCCAGCCAGGCCGTGCGCAGCCGGTTGGCGGCCTGGCGCACGGCCGGATGGCTGGCGACGGTGGTGTCGGCCACTTCGGCATCGGCAGCAGCTAATTGGGCGCGAGCCAGTTCCAGTGCGGCACGCGCCTGATCGCGGGCGGCGCGGGCATGTTCGACCTCCTCCTTTGAGACGGCCAGGCTGCCGAGAGCCTGTTCGCGACGACGCAGGTCGGCTTCGGCTTGTTCCAGGGCATTTTGCCGGACGGCCAGGTTGGCCTGCTGCTGGCGACGGGTCTCGAAGCGCTGGCTGATCTGGCGCACGATGCCGGCCAGTTCGGCCTCAGCTTTGTCTACCGCTAGTCGGGCATCGGTGTCATCCAGTTGTACCAGTATTTGTCCTTTTTGGACGTGGTCGGTGTTATCGACCCGCACCTGGGTGACGGTGCCGGCGATGCGCGGAGTGACCCGGATCAGGTTGCCGGCGACATAGGCATCATCGGTGGAGACATAGTGGCGGCCATGCAGCCACCAGTGGCCGCCGTAGAACACGGCAATGAGCAGAAAGGCGAGGATCAGCAGCAACAGCAGGCGTTTGCGCCGCGGATGGGCGGCAGATTGGGGTGTGGTCATGGTGTGTCCTTGACGGGAGGGCGGCCCAGCGCCCGGAGCAGGGCCGCCCGGGCACGCAGGCGGGCGGTCTGGAGTTCGCTGGCCGTCATGCGCTGGCTCAGGGTGGCAGCTTCGGCCAGCAGGGTTTCCAGCGGATTGGCCAGACCCAGCTGCTGGCGCTGTCTGGCCAGGGTTTGTAATGTTGCGGTTTCGGCCAGCGTGTGTTCATGCGCCTGCTGGCGTCGGGTGATGCTGTCCTCCAGGGCACAGGCATCGGCGGCCTGACGGGCGGCTTCGAGTATGGCGTGGTTGTAGGTGGCGATGGCGGCAACGTGCTCAGCCTCCTGCAGCCCCAGCCGGGCCTGCAGGGTACGCTGGTTGAAGAAGGGCAGGCGTAATGCTGCTCCCGCGCCTCCAGCCACACTGGTGCTGTCGAGCAGCTTGGCCAGCTCGAGGCTGTCCAGTCCGACCAGCAGTTTGATGTCGAGATCCGGGTAGAAGGCAGCGCGGGCCGCCTCGCTGCGTGCCGAGGCGGCCTCGATGCGCGCCTTGAGGGCGGCGATGTCCGGTCGTTGCGCCAGCCAGTCGAGTGGCAGAGTGGCGGGCAGGGGCGGCAGCCCGGGTGTGCGGCCGGCGGGTTCTGCCGGGGGCTCGGCAAGATCGGCGGCATGATCCGGATCGCTGCCCAGCAGGGCGGCCAGACGATAGCGCCAGGACTGGACGAGATAGTCTTGCTGGTGCAGTGCTTCTTCATCCTGGCTGAGACGGCGGCGCGCCTCGGCCAGCGGAGCTGCGGCGTCCAGACCGAGCTGCTGGCGCCGTTCGAGGCGCGCCAGCAGTTGGCGATGGATGTCTCGCAGGGCACGCATCTGGTTGCGCAGATGAAGGGCTCCATCCCAGGCCAGATAGCTGTCGGCCACGGCAGAGGCCAGGCTGAGACGTACATAGGCCAGATCTTCCTGCGTGGCCTGCTGTTCGCTGCGGGTCGTAGCCAGCAGGGCGCGTTGCCGCCCCCAGAGATCGAGATCGAGGGACAGGGCAAGGTTGAGATTGGTCTGGGTGTAGTTCTTGCCGATCAGGGCAGTGGGAAACAGGCCGTGGTCGCTCAGGCGCTGGCGGGTGATGTCGGCTTCGGCGCGATATTGCAGGCCGGTCGCCAGCTCAGCCAGCCGTCCGGCGCGTTCTGCCGCCGCCAGACGGGCTCGGGCGGCAGTCATGTCCGGCTGCTGGCGCAACGCTGTGTGGATCAGGGTGTCCAGCTCGGGGTGTTGCAGCGATTCACCCCATGAAGGCAGGTGGACTGGAACAGGTTGCGCTGTGGGAGCCGTCAGGGCCGTCAGGGTGTGTTGGGTGGCAGGTATGGCCAGGGCGGGCAAGGTAGTCCGTTCGGCAGGCAGCGGGGCGCAGGCATTTGCCAGCAGCGGAAGCAGCAGCGCGTGCAGGAAACGGCGGGGGATCATGGATGTTCCGTCGATGTATTCAGGCCACGCTGCATCTTGCGCAGCAGGCGGTCGAAGGTGGCAAGCTCTTCAGTGCTGAAGTCGCGCCATTGGTGTTCGATACGGGCCCATATTTCGGGCAGAAGCCCGAGCAGGTGGGCTCGTCCGGCTTCGGTCAGCGACAGGTCGATGCGCCGCCGGTCGGTGTTGCTTGGCGTGCGGCTGACCCAGCCGGCAGCCACCAGTTCGTCGGTCAGGCGGGTGACGTTGGTACGCGAGGCAATCAGGGCATCGCTGAGCTCACCGGGGCTGAGCTGGTTGTCCGGCCGTCCCAGCAGCATGGCCAGAGCCAGGAAAGAGGAGGAATTCAGGCCATGCCGCTGCAGATCACGGTTGTAAGCGTCGTCCAGTTCCTTGAAGACGAAGAAAAACAGGCGATTCAATATGACCCGATCCTGAGGCATCCCGGGAATCTGCTGTGAGACCCGGTTTATGCCTTGCTCGAACGGAAAAAAATGGCAGGGGAGCGTGCTCATGCGGAGGGCGGTAGGACGGTCGGGGCAGTTTATTGTGCGGTTATTATGACCGATTGAAATTATTTCTTGTGAAATTATTTGACAGGGGCGATGTGCGAGGAAGTGTCGCGGCGTTGCAGCGGCACCAATTTTTTGATACAGACCACGCTTGCCCGTCAAAAAAACCAAAAAAACCATTTGAACAGAGCATTTTTTGTTAACATGCCGGCTTTCTGCCCTGGATCATGGAGCCTTCAATGAAATTCATCGCCCCCCTCTTTGCTGGATTTGGTGCTCTGGTGCTGGCCTCTCCCGTTCAGGCGCTGGAACTGGCTGAGGAAATGTACGTGGTTGGTACGTTGGGACGATCGAATATCGCTTATTCATCGATGCAGGGGGATAACAATACCTTCGTCCGCAATTCGATTACCGGTGTGGGGGCGGCGTTCAATTCCGTTCAGGAAAACACCTCGAAAAACGGTGCCAAGCTGCAGCTGGGCTATCGCTTCCACCCCAACTTCGCGGTGGAAGGCGGCTATGTCGACCTGGGTAAGACCAAGTATTCGGCAACCTACAAGGCTTATGTGCCACAGTATGCCTGGTGGCCGAAGGGACCGCAGGTCCTGTCCAGTTCGGGCAATGCCACACGTGAATACTCATTGACGGGCTGGAACCTCGTCGGGGTCGCTTATTACCCGGTCAATGACAGCCTGTCGCTGTTTGGCAAGCTTGGTATGCTCCGTGCCGAAGCCAAGGCGTCCGGCAGTGGCCAGGCGCTGAATGGCGGTAATGTCACCTCGACCAAGTGGAAGGCCACCTATGGTATCGGTGGCGATTACAACATCGACAAGAACTTTGGCGTGCGTGCCGAGGTCGAGCACTTCAGCCGCGTGGGCGAGAGCGAGATCACGGGTACGGCCGATGTCAATCTGCTGTCGCTGGGGGTGATTGGTCACTTTTGACGCCCCGGATGTCCCGGGTGACATGAACAAAAACCCTGGCCCGTGTGCCGGGGTTTTTGTTTTTGGGCGCGCCGTTTTTTTGTGACAGACAGAAAAGATCGCAATTTGTCCGAACGGGATTGTTTGGGAGAGATCGCTTGTGGGGTAAAGAGGTAGAAGTCCGTCTGGTGCTCAACCCTGGGCGAACTGGCATATGCACCGGTAATGCTCGCATGCGCGGCGACCGGAAATTCGTGATTTTTGCTCGGTTGCAGGCGGTATTGTCACCGAGAGAGCATCACCGAGAGAGCAGTTCAACGTAGGCTTGATAGCTGTAACTCCGGTTTTTTTTCTGGCCAGTCATTTCTATCGCGATGCCCAACTCTTCCAGCACCTTGACCGCTGCCGTTGCAGTCGGGAAGCTGGTGTCGAGTTGCCGACGCACGCGTTCGATGGTGAAGCGCGGCATCATCGGCAGCATCTCGAACAGCCGGTAGCTCGCCGGGCCTGCCTTGGTGGATTGCAGCAGACGCTTGCGGTCGGCGGCCACGAGACTGGCAACCTCAATGATGTTTTTTTCGGCGTCAGCAGCGGCGGTCGCCACACCTTCCAGAAAGAACGTAATCCAGGACTCCCAATCGCCCTCCGTGCGGATGGCCGACAGGCGACGGTAGTACTCAGCCTGATGTTGCTTCAGGTAGCCGCTGAGGTACATCAGCGGCTCAGACAGTAATCCCCAATGCTCGAACAGCGCTGCAATCAGCAGTCGCCCGATGCGCCCGTTCCCATCGAGAAAAGGGTGGATGGTTTCAAACTGGGCGTGGATGAGTGCCACTTTGACCATCGCTGGCAGGTCCGTCGCTTCGTCGTGGATAAAGCGCTCCATGTTGGCCAGCAGGGTTGAAACGTGCCCGGGCGGCGGGGGCACAAAAATGGCATTGCCGGGCCGTGTACCGCCAATCCAGTTTTGCGACCGGCGCAACTCGCCGGGTTGCTTGCCTGCACCGCGTACTCCGTCGAGCAGGTGTCGGTGCGTCTCGCACAACAGCCTCACGCTGATCGGCAGCCCTTTGGGATCGCGTAGTTGCTCCTGCGTCCAGCGAAAAGCACGGAGGTAGTTGGTCACTTCCTCCACATCGTCGGTGTTGCTGACCTTGAATCCTGCTTCCTCGTCGAACAGGTCAGTCAGCGTGGCCTGCGTACCCTCGATCTGCGAGGTGAGCAGTGCTTCTTTGCGGATGGCGCTGTAGAGCAACCAATCTACCGACGGCACCAGCCCCGACACACCCGCTAAACGCGCGAGTGCCAGTTCGGCTTGCCGGTTGAGGTCAGTAAATACCTCGGGTGACAACGCCGGATCAAACGGCGGCAAGGCATGGGGCACGAATGCGCGCACCGATTCGCCCAGCGTCGTGGAAATCGAGTAGGTCCCGGTGCTGCGTGTCATTGAAAGCGGCCTTTAGTAGAATGTCGCCAAATTAAAGCATTCTTTAATTTGATTGGCAATAATTAAAGATAGCTTTCATTGACCGTGATGCGTCGCTTCACTCCAACCCGGCTTTCGACCAGAAATGGTCGAAATCACCGCCCACACCCCCGCCTAGACGATACTGCGCTTGACATCTGATGGTCTCGGCCTGCACGCCGCCGCATGGTCAAACAGGCAGAGGGATGCGTAAAGGCGTTATAAATCCAGCATTCTTGTCGGGCGTGTCAGACAACATGGAAAATCAGTGCCTGGCAAGCTTGTCAGTGCGCTCGTCATCATCAACATGAGTCATCATGCCGGCACACAAGAAGCTGGCGAAGTTCATGTGTGTCGACGGTAAGTATTACGGACGTGTTCAACACTGAAAGGAGATGCCATGTCCTCAACACCAAAAGCACTACTAACTCAAGGATTCAACTGGGCACCGCACCCGATAAGCTACTACTACCGGTTTGAGCTTGGCAAGGGTGAGTTCCGATCCAGGGCGTGTCTTGACCAGGCGTGGTTCAACCTGCTCTATCTCATCCACCACAAATGCGACCTGAAACACAAAGGGCAGATGGCGTTCGACGAGGGAGTTGCAAAAGGCGTGGCAGAAATTCTGTATGAGGATGTTCGGGAGATGTTGTATGAACACCCGGCTACCTTCATACGCTTTGCCACCGCGACTGGGCTGGCAAATGACTTCAAAAAAAAAGGCTTGGGCAAGGCGTGGAACCTGATCGAGAAGAACTGGAAGGATGTGCAGGACGAGTTGGTGCCTCCTGCGAATAATGTTCGTATCTTCCCGCGCAAAGTCGCTTGATTGTGATTCAGTGCCGGGGTAACGGGCACTGGATCAATAAAAAACGACGGCTTGTTGCATGCGCCGCAGGGCTTCTTGCAGGGTGCTGGGCGGGCAGGCGAAGTTGAGGCGGACGAAGGCGCGGGATGGGTTGCCGTCTGCTTGCGGCAGGGCGAAGTCGCTGCCGGGCGACAGGCCCAGTCCGGCGCGTTCGAAGTGGCGTTGCGGTATGTCGATGCCGGCCTGGCGGGCGAATGCTCCGGCATCGATCCAGGCCAGATAGCTGGCTTCGACATGGGTCATGTGTAGTCCGGGCAGTCGCAGGATTTCCTGTTCCAGCAGGTCGCGGTTGGCCCGCAGGGTGTCGAGCATTGCGGTATGCCAGTTTCCGCCATCACGGTAGGCGGCTTCGCAGGCAACCAGCCCCAGGGCATTGACATGCGGCACCATGCCTTGCATGGCGGCGATGAAGGTGCGGCGCAGTGTGCGGTCCGGGATGATGGCATAGGCGCAGCCGAGGCCGGCGATGTTGTAGGCCTTGGAGGGGGCCATCAAGGTGATGCTGTGGCGTGCGGTTTCTGCGCTGAGCGTGGCATATGGCCGGTGGCGACGGTCGCGGTCGAGGAGCAGGTCGCAGTGGATTTCATCCGAGCAGACGATGAGCCGGTGCTCGGTGGCGATGGTGGCGATTTCCTGTAATTCGGCTTCGCTCCAGGCGCGGCCGACGGGGTTGTGCGGGTGGCACAACAGGAAGAGCCGGGTGTCTGGTCGCAGGGCCTGACGAACGGCGGTAAAGTCCCAGCCCCAGCCACAGTGTGCCTGTGCCGGGTCGTCATGGCGGATGAGTGCGGCGGTTAGCAGGGAGTTGCCGGAATGCAGAGGGGCGGAGAGGAAGGGCGGGTAGACCGGCGTGGCGCTGAAGACGGAGCCGGGAACGGCACGGCAGGCCAGGTGGAGACCAGTCACCAGGCCGGGCAGCCAGACCAGCCAGTCGGCTTCGATGGCCCAGTCGTAGCGTTGCTGCAGATGTTGTTGCACGGCTTCGACCAGTCCTGGCCAGGGCTCGGCATAGCCGAAGCTGGCGCGTGCCACGCGCTGTTGCAGCGCCGCGACGATGGCGGGTGCTGCGGCAAAGTCCATGTCGGCAATCCACAGCGGCAGCACGTCGCGGCCGGCGTAGCGGTTCCACTTGATGGAGTCACCGGTGGACAGGTCCGGCAGGTGGTCGAAGTCGAACGGGGTGGGCATGGTCGAACCTGCCGGCGGGTGGAGGCTTGTGGTGATGCCTGCTATACCTCGAGGTGCTGGAACAGCACGGTCGACAGGTAGCGTTCGCCGCAGGAGGGGATGACGGCCACGATCAGTTTGCCCTGGCTTTCCGGACGGCGGGCGATTTCCAGCGCGGCCCAGACAGCAGCCCCCGAGGAGATGCCAACCAGCAGGCCTTCTTCGGTGGCCATGCGGCGAGCCAGCGTGAAGGCGTCTTCGTTCTTGACGCGCACTACTTCGTCATAGACTGAGGTGTTGAGTACTTTGGGAATGAAACCGGCGCCCAGTCCCTGGATCAGGTGCGGCCCTTTCTGGCCGCCGGAGAGCACCGGGCTGCCGTCCGGTTCGACGGCGACGATGCGCACGCCAGGTTTCTTTTTCTTGAGGAATTCGCCGACACCGGTGATGGTGCCGCCGGTGCCGATGCCGGAGACGAAGATGTCGACCTGGCCGTCGGTGTCGTTCCAGACTTCTTCGGCGGTTGTCTGGCGGTGGATGTCGGCATTGGCCGGGTTTTCGAATTGTTGCGGGATGAAGTAGCGGGCATCGGTGGCGGCCAGTTCCTCGGCCCGGCGGATGGCTCCGGCCATGCCTTCGGCACCCGGGGTCTGGATCAGCTCGGCACCGTAGGCTTTCAGCAGCAGCTTGCGTTCGCGGCTCATGGTTTCCGGCATGATGACGGTACAGCGGTAGCCACGGGCAGCGGCTACCATGGCCAGGCCGATGCCGGTGTTGCCGGAGGTGGGTTCGAGGATGATGCTGTCCGGCTTGAGTTTGCCAGCCTTTTCGGCGGCGTCGATCATGGCCAGGGCGATGCGGTCCTTGACGCTGCTGCCGGGGTTGAAATATTCGAGCTTGACGGCGATGGTGGCACCCAGGCCAGCGTTCAGGCGGTTCAGTTTGACCAGCGGGGTGTTGCCGATCAGCTCGGTGACGTTGTTGGCGATCCTCATGAGGGGCTCCTGGGGTGCGGGTGGATGGATGGGGTAGGACGGGGGGGGCGGTTCAGCGTTTCAGCAGGGCGTACAGCGCGATCAGGGTCAGGGCACAGAAGCTGAGCAGGGAGTATTCCGCCAGTGACAGGCTGAACAGCGTCCAGGCCGGGTCGGAGCACAGGCCGCTGGCCTGGAACAGCAGCGGGGATTTTTCGCCCGCCCAGTCGACGAGCAGTTCCCACCAGGCGGCCTCACCGCTGCATTGCACGTTCGGGGCGATGCGCTGGATCCAGGTCTGGTAGGCGGCGATGCCTGCGCCGGTGAGGGTGCAGGCCAGCATCAGCAGGGCCGACAGGATGCGCAGGATGCGCACCCGGTTGAAGAGCAGGCCGGGCAGGGCGGCCAGAGCCAGGAGCAGGCAGGCCATGCGCTGCAGAATGCACAGCGGGCAGGCGGCCAAGCGCCAGAGTTCGGTGATGATGAGGGCGCCCACCACCAGGCCGCAGGCAATGAGAAAGTTGGCGGCGTAAGGGGTACGCGGGTGGCGGAGGAGCGGGATGAATGCGGCGGGAATCAGGTTCATGGGCGACGGATCGAAGATGCGGCGGCGGGTAAAGGCTCGGGGGCATCCAGTATAGCCTTGACGTGCAGGCCGCATTCCTTGGTGTCGGGGTTTTCCCACCACCAGCGGCCGGCGCGGATGTCCTCGCCAACACTGATGGCGCGGGTGCAGGGGGCGCAGCCGATACTGGGGAAGTGCTGGTCGTGCAGGGCATTGTAGGGGACGTTGCGGCTGCGGAGATAGGCCCAGACTTCCTTTTCCGTCCAGTCGGTCAGCGGGTTGAATTTTTCCAGCCCGTTGGCGGTGTCGAATTGTTGTTGCGGCAGGCCATCACGGGTGGCGGCCTGCTGGGCGCGTTGGCCGGTGATCCAGGCTTTTTTGCCGGCCAGCGCGCGTTGCAGCGGTTCGACCTTGCGCAGGTGGCAGCAGGCTTTGCGCAGCTCAACGGATTCGTAAAAGGCGTTGATGCCGTGCTCGCGTGTCCAGGCTTCTAGGGGCTCGTGACGCGGGTAGTAGAGCTTGAGTTTCAGGCCGTAGTGCTTCTGGACGTCGGCCATGAGGGTGTGGGTTTCTGGGTGCAGGCGGCCGGTGTCGAGCGAGAAAATCTCGATGTTGAGATTTTCTGTCTGGATGAGGTCGGTCAACACCATGTCTTCCGCGCCGAGGCTGTTGGCGAAGGTGGCCGGGTGGAAGCCGCGGGCGATGTCGTGCAGCAGGGCTTTGGCTTGGCTGATTTTGTCGGCCAGTACCGCCAACAGGGTAGCGTCAGCGAGGTTGGGGCGGGTGTTCTGGCTCATGGGAAGGATGATTCAAACAATTCAGGCGATGCGGCGGCGCAGGTCAATATTTTGGTCGGTGGAGTGCTGGTAGGCCGCATCGAAGTCGCGCAGGCTCCCGAGTGCGGCCTCGATGTCGTGGTCGGGGCGCAGGGCGTAGGCATCAAAGCCGACGCGCCGCTGGTAGAACAGCTGGTCGCGCTGCACGTCGCCAATGGAACGCAGCTCGCCCGTGTAGCCGTAGCGACTACGCAGGAGACGTGCTGTGGAGTAGCCACGGCCATCGACAAATTTGGGGAAGTCCACGCCGATGACCTGGAACAGGCTCAGGTCGGTAGCGAGGTCGGCCGGTTCGTCGAAAGGCCCCAGCCATATCCCCAGCGCCTCGCCTTGCTGCCGGCGGGCATCGAGCTCGGCGCGGCGCGTTTGCCAGACGGCCAGCGGCACGAGCACGGGGCCGGCGGGCAAGGCTACGGTTTCCGGCGTTTCATTCTCGGCCAGGCGCAGAATTTGCCAGCCGTCGTCGATGATGTGCAGGTTTTTGATGATCTTAGCCATTGGCCACCTTCTTCTGTTCCTGGGGTTGGGCGGGGGCGCCATAGACGCGCGCCTTGAAGGGATCAACACCGAGACGGTCGACGACATCGATGAAGCGTTCACCTTCGTTGCGGTTTTCCAGATAGAGATCGATCAGTTGTTCGACCACGCGCGGAATGTCGGCAGCGGCAAAGGAGGGGCCGAGGATGCTGCCCAGCCGGGTGTTATTGCCCTGGCGGCCGCCGATGGAGACCTGATACCACTCCTCGCCACGCTTATCGACACCGAGGATGCCGATATTGCCGACGTGGTGGTGGCCGCAGGCGTTCATGCAGCCGGACATGTTGAGCGAGACCTCGCCGATGTCGTGGAGGTAGTCCAGATCGCCCAGCCTTTCTTGCACGGCCATGGCAATCGGTGTGGATTTGGCATTGGCTAGGGCGCACAGGTCGCCGCCGGGGCAGCAGATGATGTCGGTCAGCAGGCCGACGGTGGAGGTGGCCAGCTTGTGTTCCTTGAGAATCTGCCAGACGGCGAAAAGATCGCGTTTGGGAATGTCGGCGAGGATGACGTTCTGCTCGTGCGAGACACGCGCTTCGCCGAAGCTGTAACGGTCGGCGAGATCGGCTACCAGTTCCAGCTGTTCGGCGGTGATGTTGCCGGTGGCGTGGCTGTAGTCTTTGAGCGAGATGGTGATGGCGGCGTAGCCGGGCACCTTGTGCGGGTGGGTGTTGCGCTCCAGCCAGCGGGCGAAGGCTTTGTGCTGCTGGCGCAGCGGGGTGAGCACGGTTTCGGCTTCGGTGTCGCTGAGGGGGGCATAGGCGGGTGGGGCGAAGTGGGCGGTGATGCGGTCGACTTCGGCTTGCCGCAGGGTATCCGGGCCGTCCTTGAGGTGCGCCCATTCTTCTTCGACCTGACGGGCGAACTCGGCCGGCCCTAGTGCCTTGACGAGTATCTTGATACGTGCCTTGAAGGAATTGTCGCGCCGGCCAAAACGGTTGTAGACGCGCAGGATGGCTTCGATGTAGGTGAGCAGGTGCGGCCAGGGCAGGAATTCGCGGATGGCGCTGCCGAGGATGGGGGTGCGCCCCAGGCCGCCGCCGACCAGCACCCGGAAGCCCAGCTCGCCGTTCTCATCCCGCTTCATGTCCAGACCGATGTCGTTGACCTGGATGACGGTGCGGTCGGTGGCGGCGGCGTTGACTGCAATCTTGAACTTGCGCGGCAGGTAGGCGAATTCCGGCTGGAAGGTGGACCACTGGCGGATGATCTCGCACCACGGGCGCGGGTCGGTGATCTCATCCGGTGCGACGCCAGCGAAGTGGTCGGTGGTGGTGTTGCGCACATCGTTGCCGGAGGTCTGGATGGAGTGTAGTTGTGCCTTGGCCAGCTCGGCATGGGCTTCCGGAATTTTTTCCAGCGGAATCCAGTTGAACTGCATGTTGTGGCGCGTGGTGAAGTGGCCATAGCCGCGATCATAGGTACGGGCGATGTGGGCGAGCTTTCTCAGCTGGTGGCTGCCGAGCATGCCGTAAGGGACGGCGATGCGGAACATCGGCGCATGACGCTGGATGTAGAGGCCGTTTTGCAGGCGCAGCGGGCGCAGGTCGTCAGTGCTCAGCTCACCGGCGAAATGGCGTTCCATCTGGTCGCGGAACTGGGCCACACGCTGGTCGATGAGGGCTTGGTCGAAGGCATCGTATTGGTACATGAGGAATCTCCGGGGCGAGGCTCGGGGCGGAAAATGGGCGGAAAAGGCGGTTGGCAGTTATTGGGCGATCAGTTTGCCGCCGATGAGGATCAGCATGCCGGCCAGCGTCGGGCGCAGGATTCTATCGGGAATACGCGTGGCCAGATGGCTGCCCAGATAAATCCCGGGCAGGGAGCCGACCAGCAGGGCACCCAGCAGCGTCCAGTCAATACTGCCGTACCACCAGTGGCCCAGACCGGCGACCAGGGTAAGCGGCACGGCATGGGCCAGATCGCTGCCGACGATGCGGATGGCGGGCAGCTTGGGGTAGAGGAAGAACAGGGCGGTGACGCCGAGGGCACCGGCACCGACCGAGGAAATCGACACCAGTACGCCAAGAAGCAGGCCGACGATGACGGTGAGGATGGCGGTGCGGCGCGGGTTGGGTTCGACCGGAAAATGGGTCAGGGCGAAGGCTTGCAGGTGACGCCGGAAAATCAGCGAGACGGCAGTCAGCAGCAGGGCGACGCCGAGGGCGGCAGAAATCAGCTTGGTGGCCCCCCCCAGGCCGCCGGGTGCGTAGTGGTGCACCAAGGTGAGCGTCAGGATGGCGGCGGTCACGCTGCCGGCCGCCAGCAGGCCGACGATACGCCAGTCGACCGAGCCTTTGCGGGCATGGACAACGCTGCCGCCGGATTTGGTGATGGCGGCGTAGAGCAGGTCGGTGCCGACAGCGGTGGCTGGGTGAATGCCGAACACTAGCACCAGCAGCGGTGTCATCAGTGAGCCGCCGCCCACGCCGGTCAGGCCGACGACGGCGCCGACAAAAAATCCGGCCAGGCTGTAGGAAAAGTCCATGATGTTTGGAATCGAAATAGGCAATGGAGCGCCATGATATCGAGGCGGCTTAAAATCAATAAATACTTTGTTTGCACATTTAAATAACTATCGGTTATAAAGAGCGCCATGAATTTGCAACAACTCCGTTATGTTCATGAAGTGGCACTTCGCGGTCTCAACATTACTGAGGCTGCAGCCTCACTGTTTACCTCGCAGCCGGGTATCAGCAAGCAGATTCGTCTGCTGGAAGAGGAGCTGGGGGTCGATATCTTCATTCGTCAGGGAAAGCGGCTGACGGGCATCACCGAGCCGGGGCGACATATTCTCGACATCACCCGGGAAATACTGGGCGGGCTCAATAATCTCCGGCAGGTCAGTGATGATTATCGCCAGGCCGACAGCGGTACGCTGACCATCGCTACCACCCACACCCAGGCGCGCTATGCCCTGCCGTCGGTGGTGCGTGCCTTCATGGCGCGTTATCCTGGTGTGCGCCTCGAGCTGCATCAGGGCAATCCGGTACAGATCTGCGACTGGCTGCTGGCTGGGCAGGCGGATATTGCTATTGCTACAGAGCTGGTGATGGATCATCCGGAATTGGTCATGTTGCCCTGCCAGCAGTGGAATCGCTGCATCATCGCGCCACCTGGGCATCCGGTTCTGGCCGAGATGCCCCTGACGCTGGAGGCCATCGCCCGCTATCCGATTGTGACCTACGACACGGCTTTTTCTGGCCGCAGCCAGATCAACAAGGCGTTTGCCGCCCGGAACTTGAAGCCCAACGTGGTACTGACGGCCATCGATGCTGACATCATCAAGACTTATGTGAGCCTCGGGTTAGGGATCGGCATCGTCGCGGCGATGGCATACAACGAGCAGACGGATACGGATTTGCGGGCGCTGGATGCGTCGCATTTGTTTGAGTCGAGCCTGACCCGTATCGGGGTGCAAAAACACGCCTGGCTGCGGGATTATGCTTACGTCTTCATCGAGCTGTTTGCCCCACACCTGACGCCGCCCCTGGTGCAGGCGGCATTGCGCGGGATTGTCGAGGAGGATCATGGTTTGTGAGTGCTGTGGTCGCAGTAGCCACGGTCGCACACAGTCGCACTCATGGTGCGGCCGGATAGAATGCGTCGCACAAATCCAATCCGTTCGGGTTGAGCCTGTCGAAGCTATTGTTCTTATGGGGAACGTCCTTTGGCAAGCACGGGCGAACGGAATAAATCAGTGCTTCCTTTACGTTTGATGGCCGCTGTGATGGCGGGCTGCTTGGTGGGCTCATGTGGACATGGTTGCGTCGATGGCTGGGAAGGTCTGGTTCGGCTGTAGTGGCGGATCAGGCAGTTGCTGCCCGTGAAGTGGCTGCGCCCGACCTGGCCGTGCCGGAGGCACCGGCAGCCGATGTCGTGGTGGCTACGGAGGTGTATCAGGGGGTTGAGGGAGTTGAAACGCTGCAAATGCCGCAGACGATGGCGCGCGAGGCGGTGGCATCTGGTGGTGGCCGTTCTTTTGTGCGGCGTTATCCGGTTCTGGGGCGTGATGAGCGGATTGCTGGTTATTTGTTTGGCTTGCCTGAAAAACTGCAGCAGCGTGCTCAGGAGGCAGCGGCAGACCTGCGCCGCAGTTATGATGACATCCTGCTGCGTAGTCTGGTTGGGCTGAACGACGCAGCCATGAATCCGGATCAGGATGCTCTTCTGGGGCAGCGCCTGGCCTTCGTGCAGTTGTCGGAAGCGGTTCTCGATCATCCGCTACTGACCCGTTTGCCACGGGAGCATACGGTGTTGATCCTGTCTCCGGTGGCCGGTGCGGGCGGGCCCTCGCCCCGGCTGGAAGCACGGCTGGCGCAATTGCACGAGCAAGGATATGTCTGGGGCTGGAGCCTGCGACGCACCTTGCTGGCAGAGGCAGGCGCCGCTGCATGGCTGGCACTGGCCGGGCAGGGGGATCATGTGCAGATCGAGTTTTCCGGGTTTGATGGCATGGAAATCCGGACGCTGCTGAAAACGCTGGCGACCCGACCGGATGGGCAGGAGGCGGCGATCGGGACAGCACCGGGGATGGGGCGGGCACTGAAAGCGGGCAGCCGGCCGTATCTGATGGCCAGCCAGTTGGCCAGCCATGATGAATTTCGTTTGTGCTTCAAGAGTGACTTCGATTTTTTTGCTGGAGGCTTCGTTCGTCATTTCGAGGGCTGGCAGCCGCCAAAGACAGACATCAATCGCCTGCATGTCCTCGAGATGCTCAACTTGCTGCGTAGCGGTGAGGACTCCCGCATCATTGCCGAGCGGCTGGGGCGCGATCCGGTATTGACCTTCAAGATGCTGCGGTATCTCAATTCACCGGCCCTGGGGCTGCTCACGGCCGTCAACAGCATCGACAAGGCGCTGACCATCCTGGGGCGGGAGCGTTTTTATCGCTGGCTGTCGTTGCTGCTGTTCGATGTCAAGGCACCCGGGTTTCGTGAACGCCTGCTGACGGAACAGGCCTTGTCGCGCGCCCGCTTCCTTGAAAGCCTGGCTGGGCTTGGCCGGATTCCTGCCAGGAAGGATGCTTTGTTCATTACGGGCCTGTTTTCCATGCTTGATCTGTTGCTGGGGCAGCCGCTCGAAACTGTGTTGCAGCAGACCCAGCTGGAGGCCGGGATTCATGATGCCCTGCTGGGGCGGCCAGGTTTGCTGGGAGAGGCGTTGCAGCTGGCCATGGCGGTGGAAGAGGCCGACGAAGAGGTTCTGGAGCGGCTGGCGCAGCGTTGCGGGCTGGAGGCCGCACAGGTTACCCGCTGTTCGGTGGCGGCTCTGGCCTGGGCTCATGAGGTTTCGTCGGCGCAGGATCGCCCGACATGAGGCAGCGGCTGGCCGGCTCAGAAGTTTTCGCTGCTCAGGGCCTGTTGCTGGCGATCGAGGAATTCTTGCATGTTGTCGATGCCACGGAATTGCAGGATGGTCGAGCGCACGGCGGCCTCGAGGAGAACGGCGAGGTTACGGCCGGCAGCCACCGGAATGGAGACTTTGCGGATGGGCACGCCGAGGATGGTTTCGGCCTGGGCATCCAGTGGCAGACGCGCCGCTTCAGGGACGCCGGCCTGCGGTTTTTGCAGGTGTACGACGAGCTTCAGTTTCATCTTGCGACGGCAGGCCGTTTCGCCAAAGATGGTGCGGATGTTGAGCAGACCCAGGCCACGGACTTCGAGAAAGTCGCGCAGCAGCTCCGGACAGCGCCCTTCCAGGGTGTCTTGTGACAGGCGGGCGACTTCGACGACATCGTCGGCGACCAGGCCGTGATTGCGTGAGATGAGCTCGAGCGCCAGTTCGCTCTTGCCGACGCCGGACTCTCCGGTAATCAGTACGCCCAAGCCCAGCACATCCATGAACACGCCGTGCAGCGAGGCGGTTTCAGCCAGCTGGCGAGCCAGATAGAGGCGTAGTGCATCGATGATCGTGGCGGAGGAGAGCGGGGTGCGGAACAGCGGGGTTTCGCTGCGCTGACAGAGTTCGTGCAACACGGGCGGCAGTTCGCAGCCGTCGGCCACAATCAGCGCTGGTGGCCGGGCGGAGATGATCTCGACCAGATGGTGATTGATCCGCTCTTCCTGACGTCCTTGTGCCCAGCGGATTTCTGGTACGCCCAGTACCTGGATGCGGCTGGGATAGATCAGGTTGAGGTGGCCAACGAGGTCGGCGGGTGAGACATCCAGCTGCTTGACGGAAATGGGCTCGTCCATCGAGCCGCAGATCCACTCCAGATGGAGCCGCTCGCGGTTGAGCTCAAATAGCCGGGCGACGATCAGGGGCTGCTGCATCGGCCTGCCAGTTCGTGAAGAGGGTGTGGGCGGTCGGGGCATCCGCTACGGTGGCCAGTTGTTCGCGTAGATTGCGGTCGGAGAACATCTGGGCCAGCTCGGAGAGGAGTTGCAGATGACGCTCGTTGGCGGCTTCGGGAACCAGCAGGGCAAAGACCAGCTGTACCGGTTTGCCGTCAGGGGAATCGAACTGAACCGGGGTGGCCAGGCGCATGAAGCCCCCTACTGCTTCCTTGAGCCCCTTGAGGCGGCCGTGCGGGATGGCGATTCCCTGCCCCAGGCCCGTCGAGCCCAGCCGTTCGCGGGCGAACAGCGTGTCATAGACGGTGCTGCGGGCAATGCCGTAGCGATTTTCAAAAAGGAGCCCAGCCTGCTCGAAAACACGCTTCTTGCTGCTGGCTTCGAGGTCGAGCAGGATGTTGTCGGGTGAAAGGAGTTTGGCAATCTGGTTCATCTGGGTGGGTGCAACGGCAGCGTCACCGCCTGTCAGAGGGAGCGAAGTATACCCCCTTCGCTCCAACACTTGAACGGTGGCTGCCGGGCACGGGATGACCTAATTCGACCTTACTCGACGGTTTCGCGCTTCTGGCTGGTGTGGGCGTGGCTGGAGACCTTTTCCTTGTGCTTGACGACTTGCCGGTCGAGCTTGTCGGCCAGGGTGTCGATGGCGGCGTACAGGTCGGATTCGATGCTGTCGGCGTGGATGGCTTTGCCCTTGACCTGCAGGGTGACATCCGCCTTGTGCTGCAGTTTGTCGACGGAGAGGACGACGTGGATGCTGGTGACGTTGTCGAAATGCCGGATCACCCGGTCGAGCTTGGTCTTGACGTATTCGTTGATGGCTGGCGTGACTTCCACATGATGACCCGTGATGTTGAGATTCATGATGGCTCCTTGCAGGTGACGCTGGGTGGATAAAATGGCAACCTGCACTTTACAGGGATTTGCGCAGGTTGGCCGGGGGAATGTTGAGGGACTCGCGATATTTGGCGACGGTGCGACGTGCCACGACGATGCCTTGCTGACCGAGCAAGTCGGCCATGCGGGCATCGGAGAGGGGCTTGCGGCCATTTTCTTCGCTGACCAGTTGTTTGATGAGTGCGCGGATGGCGGTGGATGAGGCAACCCCGCCCGCTTCCGTGGCGACATGGCTGCCGAAAAAATATTTGAGCTCGAAGATGCCCCGCGGTGTGGCCATGTATTTTTGTGTTGTGACGCGGGAAATGGTCGATTCGTGCAGTTCCAGGATTTCGGCAATTTCGCGCAGGGTCAAGGGGCGCATGGCCACTTCGCCGTGGTCGAGAAAGGCTTGCTGGCGGTCGACGATGGCTTGCGAGACGCGCTGGATGGTGTCGAAACGCTGGCGGATGTTGCGGATCAGCCAGCGTGCTTCCTGTAGCTGGCCGGATAACCCCTGGCCGGCGCTGCCGCTGCGATTCTTTTGCAGCATGCCGGCATACAGCCGGTTGATGCGCAGGCGGGGCACGGCCTCCTGATTGAGGCTGGCCACCCAGCGACCACGTTGCTGGCGAACGACGACATCCGGCACGATATAACGGGTGTCGATGGGGGCGTACTGGGCACCGGGACGGGGATTCAGCGAGCAGATCAGGGCGTGGGCATCGCGCAGTGCCTCATCGTTGCACTTGAGTGCCTTTTTAAGGCGGGCAAAATCCCGCGCGGCCAGCAGTTCCAGATGTTCGCCGACCAGTTTCAGTGCCAGGGTACGGGTAGCGGAGGCAGGATGGGTCTGGAGTTGCAGTGTCAGACATTCCTGCGGGCTGCGTGCGCCTACGCCGGGTGGGTCGAGGCTTTGCAGGCGGCGCAGGGCGATGGCGAGTTCGTCACGGACGGTTTCGCGCTCTTCGTCCGTGGCCTCGTCGGTCAGCAGGACATCCAGCAGATCGTCGAGAGGTTGCGCCAGATAGCCGTCTTCGTCCAGGGCATCGAGCAGGAAGCGCACCCCTTCGCGCTCGTGATCCATGAGCTGCATCAGGCCCAGCTGCCCTTGCAGATGCTCATGCAGCGAGATTTCGGCCTTCTGGTATTCGGTGAAGTCCGTGTCGTCTTGCTCGCCATCGCTGCGCGAGGTGTTGTGACGCGCTTCGCTACCCCATTCATGCTCGATGGACAGATCGGATTCGTCGAATGTGGCACTGTTCTCGTCATGACCGCCGGCCGAGGTATCCGGGGTGGCTTCCTGGGTAGTGGCGGGCGCATCGAACCCCGTGGCAAGATGAGGCAAGACAGTTTCGGCAGGCTCGATCTGCTCCAGCATCGGGTTGCTTTGCAGCGCCTGTTCGACTTCCTGGTTCAGTTCCAGCGTCGATAGCTGTAACAGCCGGATGGCTTGTTGCAGCTGGGGGGTCAGCGCGAGGTGCTGGGTGGTTTTGAGCTGGAGCGTCTGTTTCATGTTCCGGCGGCAGGATGTCGCAATGCAGAGAGCGGATTTCTGGGGACGGGAAACCGGTAGTTACATGCGGAAGTTTTCGCCAAGATAAATCCTGCGCACACTTTCATTATAGACAATCTCGTCTGGCCGCCCGGAGGCCAGCACGGATCCTTCGTTGATGATGGTGGCGCGGTCGCAGATGCCCAGGGTTTCGCGCACATTGTGGTCGGTGATGAGTACACCGATGCCACGTTCCTTGAGGAAGCCGATGATTTTCTGGATGTCGATGACGGCGATGGGATCGACACCGGCGAAGGGCTCGTCGAGCAGGATGAAGCGCGGGTTGTTGGCCAGTGCCCGGGCAATCTCGACCCGCCGCCGTTCACCGCCGGACAAGGATATTGACGGGTTGTCGCGCAGATGGGTGATGTGCAGCTCCTGTAGCAGCTCATCGAGGCGTTGTTCGATCGCACCCTTGTCCAGTTTTTGTAATTCGAGCACGGCGCGGATGTTGTCGGCCACGCTGAGTTTGCGAAAGACGGAGTTTTCCTGTGGCAGGTAGGATAGGCCCAGGCGGGCGCGGCGGTGGATGGGCAGATGGGTGAGCGAGATGTGCTCCGGAGTCCCCGGCGTCGTTTCTGTCTCCAGGCGGATTTCACCTCCGTCTGCCGCCACCAGGCCGACGATCATGTAAAAGCAGGTGGTCTTGCCAGCACCATTTGGCCCCAGCAGGCCGACCACTTCGCCGCTGCCCACATCGAACGAGACATCCTTGACGACGCTGCGCGCCTTGTACTTCTTGCGCAGACCGGCAACACTCAGCTTACTCATGATGTTCTTTCTCTTTCCTGGCGGCTTCTTTTGCTTCCTTCAGGACGCTGCGGATGATGTCGCTGGAGAAGCCTCGCCCCTGCAGAAAGCGCGCCTGCCGTCCCCACTCACGCAGATCGGCGGGTGGTGCCGGGAACTTGTTGCGCCAGACGGTTTGCGCGCGTTGCCGTTCCTGGCCGATGTCTTCCTGGGCCAGGCTCGAGGCGATGAGTGTTTCGTCGATGCCGCGTGCCCGCAGGTCGCGCGATAGCCGTGCCACACCGAACCGCGCGGCACGGCTGCGGACATAGGCTTCGGCCGCGCGGCGGTCAGACAGCAGCCCCAGTTGTTCGAGCTGGTCGAGCACTCCGGCGATTTCTCCAGCTATTTCCTGCGCCGGCGGAATTGCTGATGTGGCTTCCTGCAGCCCGGCATCCTCGTCGGTGTCATGATCCGGCGCGCTGGCGGCGGCTTCTTCCATCAGTCGGGTCATGAGTTTCTGGCTGAGCTCATGGCGACTGTAATCGCGCCGCGCCAGCAGGCGGATGGCGCGGCTGCGTAGTTGCGTGACGCGGGAGGGAGCCTTGCCGGCGGGCATGGCAGCCAGCTCAGGCTTCGTCCGTTCCTTCAGGGGTCGTCAACGCCATCACCCCCACGGCAGCTCGTACCTTGTTCTCGATTTCGCGGGCCAGTGCCGGATGTTCGCGCAGGTATTCGCGTGAGTTATCGCGCCCCTGGCCGATTTTTTCGCCACCGTAGGCATACCAGGCACCGGATTTTTCGATGATCTTGTGCTCCACGCCCAGGTCGATGATTTCACCACCGCGCGAAATGCCTTCGCCATAGAGGATGTCGAAATGGGCTTCGCGGAAGGGCGGTGCTACCTTGTTCTTGACGACCTTGACCTTGGTTTCGTTGCCGATCACCTCGTCGTTCTTCTTGATCGCGCCGGTGCGGCGGATGTCGAGGCGTACCGAGGCATAGAACTTCAGTGCGTTGCCGCCGGTGGTGGTTTCCGGGCTGCCAAACATGACACCGATCTTCATGCGGATCTGGTTGATGAAGATCACCAGGGTGTTGGTGCGCTTGATGTTGCCGGTCAGTTTGCGCAGTGCCTGGCTCATCAGGCGGGCCTGCAGGCCGGGCAGCTGGTCACCCATCTCACCCTCGATTTCTGCACGCGGCACCAAGGCTGCCACGGAGTCGATGACGACGATATCGACACCGCCCGAGCGCACCAGCATGTCGGTGATTTCCAGCGCCTGCTCGCCGGTATCCGGCTGGGAGATCAGCATGTCACCGACATTCACGCCGAGCTTGCCGGCGTAGATTGGATCGAGCGCGTTTTCTGCATCGATGTAGGCGGCAATCCCGCCAGCCTTCTGGATTTCAGCGACGACGTGCAGGCAGAGAGTGGTCTTGCCGGAAGACTCCGGGCCGTAGATTTCGACGACACGGCCGCGCGGCAGGCCGCCGACCCCTAGTGCCAGATCAAGCCCGAGCGAGCCGGTGGATACCGTCTGCAGATCATTCTCGATCTGCGATTCGCCCATTTTCATGATCGAGCCCTTGCCGAACTGCTTTTCGATCTGGGCCAGCGCAGCTTGCAATGCCTTGCTCTTGTTGTCGTCCATCGTCGTATTTCCTCACAAAAAATCGTGCTGGATTATGGCATAGCTTGTTGGCAACCCAGCAGCGCCAGCAGCCCGTTGAGGGCATGGATGATGGCGGCTTGCTGTACGGTATGGCGGTCGCCGTCGAAGTGGCAGGTTGTGGTGATGGGGAATGAGTCCGCCAGGCACCAGCCGAAGCACACCGTGCCGACGGGTTTGTCGGTGGTGCTGCCGCCGGGGCCGGCGATGCCGCTGACGGCCAGGCTCACCTGGGCGCGGCCATGGCTGCGGCTCAGGGCACCGCGCGTCATTTCGTCCACGACGGCTTCGCTGACGGCACCGTGTTGTTGCAGGGTAGCCGGCAGAACGCCCAGCAGGTACTGTTTGGATTCGTTGGAATAGGTGATGAAACCGCACTCGAACCAGGCTGAGCTGCCGGCGGTGGCCGTGATGAGGGCGGCGATGCCGCCGCCGGTGCAGGATTCGGCGCAGGCCAGTCGCAGCTGGTGCTGTACCAGGGCGTGGCCGACGCGGGCGGAAAGTTCGAGCAGCGCCGGTGAATGGTTCATGACATTACCCGCCGGAGCCGAGGCCGGGCAGGGTCAGACGGGCGGCTTGCAGTGCCAGCAAGGTGTAGGCGGCCGCCACGACATCGTCCATCATTACACCAAAGCCGTTTTTCATTTTCAGGTCGAACCAGCGGGCCGGGGACGGTTTGATGATGTCGAAAAAACGAAAGAGGAAGAAGGCGGCGCATTGCCACAGCAGCCCTGCTGGCGCGAGAAACAGCACGCACCAGAAGGGGACGATTTCATCCCAGACGATGGCGCCGTGGTCGGCAACGCCCAGGGCGCGGCCGGTGCGGTCGCAGGCCAGCACGCCATAGGCAAGGGCAGCGGCGAGGAACAGTGCGAAGGGTAGATCGCCCGGTAGCAGCTGGCGCAGCAGTGGATAGACAAGCCAGGCGAAGAGAGTGCCGGCTGTTCCCGAAGCCCATGGCGACAGGCCACTGCCCAGGCCACAGGCGAAGAAATGATGCGGCGAGCGGAACAGGAAAGCCCAGGGGGGCGGTGGGTTTTTCTTGATCTTCATGAGCCGGGTTGTGTGGTGGCGGGAGGGGCGAGGGCAGCACTTCGGGCAAAGTGATCGTAGCCGCGCCGGGCGACGGACATCGCCTGGCCAGCGGCGTCGAGCAGTCGCCATTGGCCGGCCGGGCCGTCTTCGATCTGGCCGATGCAGCTCAGTGGCAAAGCCAGTGTGTTGCTCAGCGCGACAATCCGGGCGTGGTGTGCGGGCGGGGCGGTGAATAGCAGTTCGTAGTCGTCGCCACCGGCCAGCAGGCAGTCTTGTGCCAGTGCCGTGGCCACACCGCAGCGCCGGGCATCATTGGGCAGTTGTGTGTCGTGCAGCGTTGCGGCGACCTGTGAGCGTTCGAGGATGTGGCCGAGATCGGCGAGCAGGCCGTCGGACAGGTCGGTGGCGGCATTGGCCAGACGGTCGCAGGCCAAGGCACGACCGAGGGCGACGCGCGGCTGCGGTCGATCCAGGGCGTCCAGGCAGGTGTCGCGCATGCCGGCGGCAAGCACACAGCGGCCTTGTCGATGCGCCAGTCCCAGGGCGGCCCGACCGGGAGCGCCGGACAGCCAGAGTTCGTCGCCGGGACGGGCAGCAGAGCGCAGCAGTGCCTGACCGGCGGCGACTTCACCGCCGATGGTGACGCAAAAACTCAGGGCATCATCGGCGCAGCGCGTGGTGTCGCCGCCGATGAGGTCGACGTCGAAGGCGGCGGCACAGGCGAAGAAGCCCCGGGCAAAGGCAGCCAGCCAGGTTTCATCTGCGGCTTTGCTGGCGGGCAGGGCAGCGGCCAGCAAGGCCCAGCGCGGCTGTGCGCCCATGGCGGCGAGATCGGAGAGATTCACGGCCAGCACTTTCCAGCCGAGGGCGACGGGTTCGGTGTCCGGCAGAAAGTGGATGCCGGACACCAGCATGTCGGTAGACAGCACCAGCTCGTTTCCTGCCGCCGGGCGCACGATGGCACCATCGTCGCCGACACCCAGCACGCTGTGGCGGGGGGGGTGGGTGAAGTGACGCCGGATCAGGTCGAATTCTGATGACATGGCGTGGTGTGACGTGGCGTATGGTGTGTGGTGCGTGGCTTGCGGTCAGTCGCGCTGTGCTTCGTGCGGGCGCAGTTGCGGCGCCAATTTGTCGAGCACGCCGTTGATGAATTTGTGGCCATCCGTGCCGCCGTAGTCCTTGGCCAGGTCGATGGCTTCGTTGAGGATCACGCGGTAGGGGATCTCGGGGAAATGACTGAATTCGCAGGCGGCCAGCAGCAGGATGCTGCGTTCGATCGGCGAGACTTCCTGCCAGGGACGGTCGATGCAGGCGGCAAGCTGGCCTTGCAGCATGGCCGCGTGATCCAGCGTTTGTGTCAGCAGGCTGCGGTAGAACGCCAGATCGGCCTTGTCGAAGTTGGTGATGCCGGTGGCATGGCCTTCGATGGCGGCCTGATCTTGGCCACCGACCAGATGCTGGTAGAGGCCCTGCAGGACGAATTCGCGTGCCCGACGGCGTGGGGTTTTGGCGGCCATCAGCGAATCGCCTGCAACAGGTTGGCCATTTCGATGGCCGCCTGGGCAGCCTCGGTACCCTTGATCGACATGCGGGCCAGCGCCTGGTCGTCGTCCTCGGTGGTCAGGACGACGTTGGCGATGGGCAGGCCGGTTTTCAGCTGCACTTCGAGGATGCCGCGGGCCGATTCGTTGGCCACGATTTCAAAGTGGTAGGTCTCGCCGCGGATCACGCAACCGATGGCGACCAGGGCATCGTAGCGACCAGTTTGTGCCAGTGCCTGTAGCGCCAGCGGCAGCTCCAGTGCGCCAGGGACGCTGAAGCTGGTGATGTCACTGTCGGCCACCCCCAGACGGTTCAACTCGGCGACACAGGCGGAGTACAGGCCGGCGCAGATGTCCGGGTTGAAGCGGGCCGAGACGATGGCGATGCGTCGCCCGGTACCGCTCAGGCCGGGTTCGATTTCGCGGACTTTTCCGGAAAATGACATGTTGGTTCCTTGATTTCCTGGTTCCGTAATTCCTGGGACGACTCCGCTGACTGTGGGCGCGGAGGCTGTGCTGCGCATGGTGTTGCGCATGGTGCTGCGTATGGCATGGTCAGCTGCGGGTACCGTCCGGTGCCAGATAACCGCAGACTTCCAGGCCGAAGCCGGTCATGCTGGGCATCTTGCGTGGGCTGGACATCAGACGCATCTTGCCCACGCCGAGATCGAGCAGGATTTGTGCGCCGATGCCGTAGATGCGGGGATCCCATTTGGCGATGGCACGCGGATCTGCCGGTTCGGTACGCAGCGCGGCCAGCAATTCCTGGCCGTTGTGAGGGCGGCGCAGCAGGATGATGACGCCGCTGCCGGCAGCGGCAATGGTTTCCATGGCGCGGTCGACATTGAAGATGCCGTGCGCACCGGGCGCACCGGGCGCACCGTGCGCACTATGCGTGGCATGGGCACCACCCTTGCTATCGAGAAAATCGAGCACGGAGGCAGATTCCTGGACGCGTACCAGCGTTTCCTGGTCGCGCTGGATGTTGCCCAGGGTTAGTGCCAGATGCACGTCCCCCGTGGTTTTGTCCTCGAAAGCCGCCAGCCGGAAGGTGCCGTGGTGGTTGCTGACGTCTTTTTCGGCGACGCGCTCCACCAGTTTTTCGGTTTCGCTGCGGTAGTGGATCAGGTCAGCGATGGTGCCGATCTTGAGGTCGTGCGCCTGGGCAAATTCGATGAGGTCGGGCAGGCGTGCCATGCTGCCATCGTCCTTGAGGATTTCGCAGATGACGGAGGTGGGTTCGAGGCCGGCAATCTGTGCCAGATCACAGCCGGCTTCGGTATGGCCGGCGCGTACCAGCACGCCGCCGGGTTTGGCCATGATGGGGAAGA
>JAGOSV010000113.1 GCA_018062105.1 Sterolibacterium sp.
TGGCGATGGCACCGGAGCCGGGGCAGGCGGCAACGGCTCCAGCATGCCGGATGGCAGGGAACGGCCGCCCGATTATGCCCGCTCGTGCCGTGCCGGGTGCGGGGAGAAAACCGGATTTTTACCGGTATTTGAGGCTTTAGGGGGCAAGGCATTTGAGGTGCCTTGTCCCTTCTCTCAGGGTTTTGGCGGATTTCTGTTTGCCGAAGCAGCCAGCGTGTCGTGTTTTATCAACCCGGCCTGGATGGGGCGGGGCTGTGGTTGTTATGGCTGCTGTGGTTGCGCATAAAAAAACCCGGCGCAGTGCGCCGGGTTGAAACCAGCCGAAACGGCTGGAGGAGGAGAACATGCCACGAACTGCGGTGGCGTGTCTGGTCAAAATCAGAGGTTCAAGCTTAGGCAGCCTTCTTGGCCTTGGTCGTGGTCGAGGCGTTGCCGACGGCCTTGACGGTGGCGCTGGTGGCAGCGGCCACATTGGCTTCGGCGATTTCGGCAACTTGCTTGGCAGCCTTGCTGATGCTGTCGTAAGCCGAGTTGGCGGCGGCGATGGCCGACTTCACGGCAGCCACGGCGACGTCAGAGCCGGCCGGGGCGTTCTTGGCGGCCTTGTCGAGCACGGAGGCAACGTTCTTGTTGGTTTCGGTGAATTGGGCTTCGACGACCTTGGAGATTTCTTCTTGCGTCTGGGCAGCGATTTCGTACAGGCTGCGCGAGTAAGCCACGGCCTTTTCGACAGCCGGCTGAGCCAGCGTGGTTTGCAGGGCGATCAGTTCCTGAATGTCCTTGGCACCCAGCAGCGCCTTGGTGTTGCTGACGCTGTCTTCCAGCAGGCTGCGGGCGGTGTTGAGGTTCAGGGCGGCGATGCGCTCGGCGCTGGCGAAGGCGGTATTGGCCAGGTTCAGCAGGGCTTCGACGCTGGCTTTGTTGGTGGTGGCGAATTGTTCGGGCGTATTGAACATGGTGAGTCTCCTGAAAAATAAAAATCAATAAAAAAACACGGATGAAGATGAAGCAATGAAGCAGAACGGCAATTCCAGGCAGTGCGCAGAGGGTGCAGACGGGCGGCGAACCTGGAAAATACAGTCGAAATAGTCAAAATACACTGACACTGGAGCCTTCGAGCGCCTTCGAGCATCGCAGATTACATTTGCTGCACTGCACTATGTCGGTCATTATAGGCAGGTCGATTGGGATGTCAAGCATTTTTTGCGCACTGCACAAAAAAATATTCCACCGGGTATTTTTTTATATAGCATTGTTTTTGCTATGTAATTTTATTTTTATTACTGGGTCGCCGGGGCTGGTTTGGTCTTTTTTGTGGCGGCGCAGCAGGTGCGGTGAGGTGTTCGGGGTATTGCTCTCCACCGAGTCCTCACCGTGGCTGGATCAGCAGTTTTTGAATTCCGGCTGGCGTTTTTCGATGAAGGCAGCCATGCCTTCTTTCTGGTCCTGCATGGCGAAGGTGGCGTGGAAGCTGCGCCGTTCGAAGAGCAGGCCTTCTTGCAGCGCGGATTCATAGGCGCGATTGACGGATTCCTTGATCATCATGACGATGGGCTGGGAATGGCCGGCAATCTTTTCGGCGGTGGCCAGGGCTTCTGTGAGCAGCTGGTCGAGCGGAACGATGCGGGCGACCAGCCCGGCCCGTTCGGCTTCGGTAGCGTCCATGGTGCGTCCTGTCAGGCACAGTTCCATGGCTTTGGCCTTGCCGATGGCGCGCGGCAGGCGCTGGGTACCGCCGGCGCCGGGCAGGATGCCGAGCTTGACTTCGGGCTGGCCAAACTGGGCGTTGTCAGCGGCCAGGATGAAATCGCACATCATTGCTAGTTCGCAGCCGCCACCGAGGGCATAACCGGCCACGGCGGCAATCATCGGCTTGCGGCAACGGGCGACGCGATCCCAGTTGGCGCTGATGTAGTTGCCCTTGTAGACGTCCATGTAGCCAAAGTCTTTCATGGCGGCGATGTCGGCACCGGCAGCAAAGGCTTTTTCCGAGCCGGTGAGGACGATGCAGCCGATGGTCTCGTCTGCCTCGAAGCCGGCCAGAGCCTGGCCGAGTTCGTCGATCAGAGCGTCATTGAGGGCGTTTAGCGCCTTGGGGCGGTTGAGGGTGATCAGGCCAACCTTGCCACGGGTTTCTGCAATGATATTGTCGTAGGTCATGGGGTTATTCGCCTTTGCTGGAAGATGGGGCCGGGGGCTGTGGCTCCCGGTTCTTGGGCTGGATTACGGCATGGACGCGGCCGCCTGGGCGTGCTCCGCTGCCTTTCTGGGCGTCGGGGCCGCCGGTCACCAGATAATTTTCTGTCTGGCCATCGTAGGAAATGTATTGGCCGCGCACTTCGTCGCTGCCGCTCTTGACATAGGCGCGCTGGAAGAATTCGGTCTTGCCGGTCTTGCTGTCGTGCACGATGCGTTCGGCTTCGCCATCGACATATTCGTCCTTGCCGTCCCGTTTTTGCCGGAAGCGCGCTAGGCCGCCGCTGCCGCCGGTCGCCAGCCCTTTCTGGAAGCCCTGGGCATCCTGGGTGACCACCAGTTTTTCGCAGCGGATGGCCAGGGTTCCCTGGCTGAGGCGGACATTGCCTTCGAGGATGTGGAGTTTTTTGGCGTCATCTACCGTGATGCGGTCCGCTTCGAGGTTGACGGGCTGGTCACGGTCGGTTTTTTCCGCCTGGGCTGGCAGGGCGCACAGGCTGCCGGCCAGCAGCAGGGATAGAAATAATGCGTGGGAGTATCTCATGGCATTGGGCGGTTCAGTGGGGCGGCTGGGCGGAAGGGGGGGCGAAACGGCCCCGTACTTGCCCGGACAGGCGGTAGCGCTGTTGTTTGTTGTCGGCTTCCAGCGCCTGGCCGTGCAGTGTACCCGCCCCGCGGGTGAGGGTCACCGGGGTATTCGTGCGGGCCAGCTCTTCATCGGGAAATACGGAGAGCTCATCACTCGTGATGGTCAGCACAGGCTGGCTCTGGCTGGCTTCGCGCACGATGCGCACGGCACCAAAGAGGCGGATTTCCTTGCCATCCTTGCTGACCCATGCGCGCTGGGCAGAGAGGTGGGTGATGGGCTGGCGGGCCAGATAGGTGACGGAAGGGGTGTCCACTTCGCTGGTTTCCGTATCTGGGTAGTGGCGCATCTGCCGGGCGACGAGTGTGTGCTGCAGCGTACCGTCGAGGCCGAACTGGCGGGTCGTGAAGTTGTCGATGATGAAGTCGGGGTCGTGGCGCAGGTGGCCACGGTTGCTGCTTTCGTCGAGATGGCTCAGCCGTTCCAGCCAGTAGCTGCCACCAACCAGCAGCACCAGGATCAGCAGCGGGAAATACGGTGCGGCAGAAATTTTCATCGACCGTTCCCGAGCGTTTCAGGGCGCAGCGGCCGGCGACAGCCAGGGTGCCAGCGCCGCAGTCAGGGTGCCCTGGGCGGTCATGAGCGCCTCGCAGACTTCGCGCACGGCGCCTTGTCCGGCGGCGGCCGTGGTGAGGTAATCGACCCGTTCGCGTACCAGGGAGTGGCCGGTGGGCACGCTGGCGGAAAAGGCGCAGGCTTGCAGCAGGGGAAGGTCGACGATGTCATCTCCCATGTAGCCAGCTTCGGCAAAGCTCCAGCCCCGTTCGGCCAGTAACGCCTGCATGGCGTTGCGTTTGTCTTCGACGCCTTGTTGCAGCAGGGCGATGCCCAGGTTGGCGGCACGCAGCTCGACGGCGCGTGAACGACGGCCGGTGATGATGGCTACGGTAACGCCACTGTCCATCAGCATCTTCAGGCCGTGGCCGTCCAGGGTGTTGAATCCTTTCAGCTCGTCACCCTGGGCCGAGAACCACAGGGTGCCGTCGGTCATGATGCCGTCGACATCGAAGCCCATTAGCCGGATGTTGCCGGCCTGCGGGATCAAGAGGCGTGTGGGTGTCATCAGATTACCTTGGCGTGGATCAGGTCGTGCATGGTCAGGGCACCGCACAGGGTGTCGTGTTCGTCGATGACCAGAAGTTGGGTGATCTTGCGTTCTTCCATGATCTGCACCGCTTCGATGGCCAGCTTTTGCGGGAGGATGGCGCGGGGGTGGGGTGTCATGACGTAAGCTACCGGGATGGTGCGCAGATCGCCCAGTTTTTGCAGGGCACGGCGCAGGTCGCCATCGGTAAAGATACCAACCAGGGTTCCGGCCGCATTCTGGATGGCCACCATGCCCATGCCCCCTTGCGAGATGGCGGTCAGGGCTTCGACCACTGGCGTGGTTTCAGGCACCACGGGCACCTGATGGGCCGGTCGCATGACATCACGGACGTGGGTCAGCAGGCGGCGGCCCAGTGCGCCACCCGGGTGGGAGCGGGCAAAGTCTGCCGTACCAAAGCCACGGGCATCGAGCAGGGCGACTGCCAGGGCATCACCCAGGGCCAGGGCAGCGGTGGTGCTGGCGGTGGGGGCCAGGTTGAGCGGGCAGGCCTCCTCGTCGACGGCTGCATCGAGATAGAAATTGGCTTCGCGCGCCAGCGATGAGCGGGCGTTGCCGCACAGGGCGATCAGCTGTCCGCCTTGGCGCTTGATGAGGGGGACGATGGTCAGCAGCTCGCCATTTTCGCCCGAGTTGGAGATGGCGATGACGATGTCGTTGGCCGTGATCATGCCCAGATCTCCATGCACCGCCTCGGCGGCATGGACGAAGTAGGCGGGGGTGCCAGTGCTGGCCAGGGTGGCGGCAATCTTGCGGCCGATGTGCCCCGATTTGCCCAAGCCGCAGACGATGACCCGGCCGCGGCAGCGCAGCACGGCATCTACGGTGCGCAGGAATTCATCGCCCAGACGCTGCTGCATGGCGGTGATGGCCTGCACTTCGATCGACAGGACACGGCGTGCCATGGCAAGCGAGCGTGGCGTGTCCGTGTACCTCTCCGGAGGCGCGGACATGCAGGAGGAATTGCCGGAAGCGCTCATGAAAATGGTACAGTGGCAGGGCTGGAAATTATAACAAACGACGCTGCCCGCTTGCCGGAGCGGGTGATGCAATCTGGCGCCACAGTACGTTGGGCGTGATACAGGAACATGGTCAATACACTCGATCTCATTTTGTTGTTGCTGGCAGCAGCGGTCATCGTGGTGATCGTCTTCCGTACGCTCTACCTGCCGCCGGTGATCGGCTATCTGCTGGTGGGTGCGCTGGTCGGGCCCCATGCCCTGGCGGTGGTGCCGGACGATGAAGGGACGCGCCATCTGGCCGAGTTCGGGGTGGTGTTCCTGATGTTTACCATCGG
>JAGOSV010000114.1 GCA_018062105.1 Sterolibacterium sp.
TGACTTGATCAGTGTTTCCTTAGCGTTCTCACCCAAAAGGTGAGGGCTAATCAGAGCCAAAATGTTTAGAAAAACAAGGACTTCATACTGGAAATCAGCGGTCAACTGCGGTTTCTAGGATCATTGCACGTAGCGAGTCCTCCAGCCCGTAGCGTGTCACGAAGCCGGTGGCGGCAAGCTTGCCGGCATCGAACAGGGTGTGATGGCTCATGACGTCTACAGAAAATCGCGTCAGGCCGGGTTCCCAGCGATAAGGGTAGCCCCATTCGATCAGCTGCCCTAGGGCACGCGCTGCACCACGCGGGATCACCAGCGGGTATGCCGGCCGGCCGGTGATGCGCTGCAAGGCGGCGTGCAAGGCACGCCAGGAGGTGTCGTAGCCACTGACTAGCCAGGTTTGTCCGGCGGCTGGGGGATGCTGGCCGAGAAACAGTATGGCTCGCCCGAGGTCACGGGCATCGATGGCAGAAAATTGCCATGCCTCGCGACCAAAGAGCGGGAAGAAGCCACGCCGGAAGGCTTCCAGCAGGCGGGCCATCTGGTGGTCACGTTGCCCCAGGACATTGCTGGGGCGAACGATCACCAGTTCGATGCCAACCGCATCGGCGGCAGCATGTGCCTGCTGTTCGCGTTCGAGGGCGACCCGTGTGTAGGGATGGTCAGGGGCGGGTGGCCAGCATTCGTCGATGGCGCGGGGCGGGCGGGTAAAGCCATACACCATGACGGTGCTCAGCAGCACGAAACGTCGGGCTCCGGCGGCGGCAGCCGCCCGGATGAGGCGCTTGGTCAGGTGAACTTCAACGTCGCACAATGCGGCGAGCGGTTGGTGGCGGCGGGGGTTGGCCAGGCAGCTATAGACAACTTCGTGGCCTGCGATGCTGTGGATCAGTGCGCGGTCATCGTTGAAGTCGATGATGGTTTGGGGCAGGCGCAGGGCTGTGAGGAAAGCATTGGTCGTGCGTACCGGCGTCGCGGGTCGCAGACCGCTGGCGCAGGCCTGCTCGGCGACATGGCTGCCGATGAAGCCGCTGCCGCCAAATAATACGGGCTGCGGGCTGGCCGGGATGAGGCTCGATGACATGCCGGTGCGTCATGTACGGCTGCGTACATAATCCTCGAACTGGGCCGTGGGCAGTGGCTTGCTGAAGAAATAGCCCTGGTAATTATGGCAATCCAGCCGGGTCAGGAATTCGATCTGCTGCTGGTTTTCCACGCCTTCGGCAATGACGGTCAGGCCCAGGTTCTGGGCGAGGGAGACGATGGTGCGGGCGATGGCGGCATCGTTGGGATCTTCCAGGATGTCGCGCACGAAGGAGCGGTCGATTTTCAGCTGGTTGAGCGGCAGATGCTTGAGGTAGTGCAGGGAGGAATAGCCGGTACCGAAGTCGTCGAGCGAGAACTGGATGCCGATGTCACGCAGGGTCTTCATCTTGGCACTGACATTTTCGAGATCATCGACCAGCAAGCTTTCCGTCAGCTCGAGCTTGAGCAGGCCGGGAGGGGCCCCGGTGCGTGCCAGAATGTCGCGTACTTGGTTGGTGAATTCTGGGTTGTGGAATTGCGGAGCGCTGATATTGACGGCCAGGGTCAGGTGCGAAAAACCGGGCTGGCCGGCCCATTCGGCCAACTGCTGGCAGGCGGTTTCCAGAATCCATTCGCCCAGGGGTAAGATCAGGCCGGTTTCTTCGGCCAGCGGGATGAATTCTACCGGTGGCACCAGACCACGCGAGGGGTGTTGCCAGCGTACCAGCACCTCGGAGCCGGAGAGCATGCCGCTGCTCATCTGCGCCTGGTAATGCAGCTGGAACTGATGTTCGTTGATGGCGCGCCGCAGGTCGCTTTCCATGGCAGCGCGCGCCAGGGCTTCGATTTCCATGGTCGGGTCGAAGAAGCACAGGGCGTTGCGCCCGGCCGATTTGGCCTTGTACATGGCCAGGTCTGCCTGCTTGAGCAGGTTGTCTACGGTCAGCGGGCGGTTGCCGTACAGGGTTGCCCCGACGCTGGCGGTGCTGTAGAAATCGGTCTCACCCAGAACATAGGGCAGGCGCAGCTCGGCCAGGATTTTCTGGCCAACGATCTCGGTCTGTGTGGCAGCTTTGCGCAACTGGTTGCTCAGGTTGGTCAGCATGATGACGAATTCATCACCCCCGAGCCGGGCAACGGTGTCTCCGGCGCGCACGCAGTGCGTCAGCCGCTGAGCCACCTGCTTGAGCAGCAGGTCGCCTTGGTCATGCCCCTGGGTGTCGTTGAGCACCTTGAATTTGTCGAGATCGATGAACAGCAGGGCACCGTGTTGTTGGTTGCGGACACTGGTGGCCAAGGATTGCTTGAGGCGGTCGAGCAGCAGGGCGCGGTTGGGCAAGCCGGTCAGCTGGTCGAAGTAGGCCAGCTGGTTGATGCGCTCTTCGGATTGTTTGCGGTCACTGATGTCGTGCTGGGTGCCGACGTAGTGGGTGATTTCTCCTTCTTCGTTGCGCACGACCGAGATGGACAGCCAGCAGGGATAGACATGGCCATCCTTGTGACGATCCCAAACTTCTCCTTGCCAGCCGCCGGTAGCGCTGATGGTTTGCCACATGGTCTGATAGAAGGCGTCGTCATAACGTCCGGAGCGTAGCATGGCGGGTGTTTTGCCAAGAACCTCTGCAGCCGTATAACCGGTGATTTTCGTGAAGGCGCGGTTGACGCGCTGGATCAGGCCGTGAACGTCGGTAATCAGCATCCCTTCCTGGGATTCGAAGGCGATGGCGGCGATGCGCAGCTCGGCCTCGGTGCGTTTGCGTTCGGTGATGTCCAGCGAGATGCCCAGCAGGTGGGTGGGCTGGCCGTGGTTGTCGTGCAGGGCAACCTTGCGGGTGTAGAGCACACGTTCTTCGCCGCTGGCCGTGGTGATCCGCTCTGCCGGGATGTCGATGACCTCGTGGCCGGCCAGAACTTCACGATCCCGGGTCATGAAGGCCTCGGCTTGCTCGCGCGGGAAGAGATCGTGGTCGTTCTTGCCGAGCAGGGTGCTGGCCGGGTGGCCGAGCAGCTCTTCTCCGGCGTGGTTGAGCAGTTCGAAGCGCAGATCATCGGCACGCTTGAGGAAGACCATGGCCGGGATGTTGCGGATGATGCTGTCCATCTGGCGACGGGCCTGTTCGAGTGCATCGGCGACCCGTTTTTGTTCGCTGATGTCCTGAGCTGTGCCGATGGCGCGTATGAGGTTGCCAGCAGCATCGAATTCCGGAGCTACCCGCGAGCGCAGCCATTTGAGCTGGCCTGTTGCGGTCAGGATGCGATGCACCACGTTATAGGGAACCCGGTTGGCCAGGGTTTCCTGGAATGCACGTTCGACCATGGCCTTGTCGTCGGGATGAACGGCCTCGTTGAGGTCTTGCAGCAGCAGGGGGCGGGATTGTGGCTCCAGACCAAGGAGGCGGTACATTTCGTTGCTGCTTTCGAGCTGCGGCCCGGGCATGGTTAGCGCCCAGCTGCCAGTCAGCGAGATGGTTTGTGCTTCATCGAAACGCTCGGATTTCTCGTACAGTCGCTGCTGGCGTTGTGCCAACTGGTGCAACAGGTGATTGAAGCCATGTATCAGCTGGCCGATTTCGTTGTTGCGGGTGATGGGCAAGGCCTTGGGGAGCGCTTCATCTCCGGTGCGTCCGGTCAGACCGGTCAGTGTTTGAACGGTATCGAACAGGGGGGACAGCTCACGCCGCAGCAGCCACCAGGTCAGGCCGCAGGCCAGCAGGCTGAGCAGCAGGGTAACGGCCAGCATCTGCTTTTGCACGCTGTGGATTGGGGCAAAGGCGATGGCGGTCGGGCGGGTGGCGGCGACGTACCAGTTGGCCAGCGGAATCTGGCGAACCGACTGGATGATTTCGACCCCCAGCGGATTGACGAAAACGGCACTACCTTCTTCGCCAGCCAGAAAGCGGTCGATGGCTGGCTGAGCGCCGGGCGGCGGGCTGGCTTCCATGATACGTTGGTGATCCGTGGCAGTGACGATGCGTCGTCCCCGGCGATCGACCAGTAGATAATCGTTGGCGGTGCCCAGGTCGTCTCTGCCGAGGTGGTCGAGGAAGCTCGGGTTTGCAAGGTTGGTGACGCCTGCCAGGCTGCCGATGATGTGTCCTTGTGCGTCCCGGATGGGGTGAGCCATGTCGAAGACCGGTGTCTTGAGCGTGGGGCTGAGGGTCGGCAGGCCGATGGCGGATTTGCCCTGGCCGAGGGCTGCGGCAATGGCATCGCGCTGGTGCATGTCGGCCCCCAGGCGGGTGGCGGTCGATGAAGCTGCCGGCATGTCGGCAATGACCTTGCCCTGAGCGTCGGTGACAAAGACCCCGCCGTTGAAGCGCCGTCCCAGTATTGGCAGCCCTTGTAGCCGAGCCTGCACCGTGGTGGGATCGTTGTTCAGTAACGGGGCCAGGGTGGTGGCCGCTACCGACAGGTCATGCAGGCGATCTTCCAGTTCGTCATTGAGGTCGGCAGCCAGCAGGCTGGCCGCCGAGAGCTGCTGCTCTCCCAGTACCTGCTCGATGTCGGCGTGTAGCACCCGGCTGACATACAGCGCCAATGCCCACAGGCCGGTCAGCAAGACTACCAGGGTCAGCAGCATGACCCGCACCCTGATGGAGCGCCAGGGTGAAACCGTGCGCTCGGAGGCGTTTGTCGCGGCTGAGGTCATGGCAGAGGGTTCATGCCGGGAAGGGTGGGGAGGCATGTGATCGATGGTTGTGCGGGGAACGCGAAGGGAGTAAAGGGGGCGATGGGTGCTGCTGGTGCCATTGATTCAATGAGTGGAAAGCATGCGTAAAAGAAGGTACAGAAAACGGCCAATCTACTACTAAAGTATATACCCTTTCCGGCTTTTTCAGTGGCCTGGATGTCTGAACCGGAAATACGTCACACGGCGAGGGTTTGTCGATGGTTTTTGCGCCGTAGCGCAGGGTGGCATGGTCGCTAGTGGTCGCGGGCGGGCTGCTAGAATCGACAGCTTGCGGCAGATGCCGGGCGCTTTGTGATCCACTCAGTAGGAAGGAGCTTCTTCATGCAGACCACCCAGTCCACCTTGTCCCGCCTGGATGATTATCCGGTGCATCAGATTGCCGATGTCGTGCGT
>JAGOSV010000115.1 GCA_018062105.1 Sterolibacterium sp.
ACAGGCCGACACGCTGACCGGGGCCGGCACCGAGGGCACGCAGCTGATGGGCCAGACGGTTGCTGCGCCGGTCGAGCTCGGCGTAGCTGAGGGTGTACTGGCGGGGGGCAGGCGTATCGCTGCCACCATTGTCGCCATCGCTATCATCGCCATCGGCAATCACGGCAATGGCGGCCGGGGTGCGCCGCGCCTGAGTGGTGATGTGGTCGATGATGAGGAGCGGCTGCGGGCGGGGTTGCGGACGGGGGTTGAAGGTGGTGAGAAGCTGGCGCGTCTCGGCCGTGGTCAGCAGCGGTAGCGAGGCGATATTTCCCCGGGCTTCTGGGTCATCGACGAGGGCGGTCAGCAGGGTGACGAAATGGCCGAGCCAGCGCGTCATGGTGGCCGGTTCGAACAGGTCGCAAGCGTAGTGCAGCGTGCCTTCGATGCCGCCATCGTGTTCATGCAGCAGCAAGGACAGATCGAACTGTGTGCTGTGCCCGGTGATCTCCTGTTCGGTCAGGCGCAGGCCGGGTAGCTCGAAGGTGTTCTGTGGCAGGTTCTGCAGGGCAAACAGAACCTGGAAGAGCGGGCTGTGCGCCAGGCTGCGGGCGGGATGGACGGCTTCGACGATCTGCTCGAAGGGAACGTCCTGATGGTGGAAGGCTTCGAGAGTGTCGGTCTTGAGGCGCGTCAGCAGATGGTGCAGTGGTTCGGCCGGATCGAAGCTCAGGCGCAGAGCCAGGGTGTTGGTGAAGAAGCCGATCAGGGATTCCAGTTCCTGGCGCGGCCGGTTGGCGACGGGAACGCCAATGACGACATCCTGCTGGCCGGCAAGACGACCCAGCAGCAGGGCAAAGCCGGCATACAGCGTCATGAACAAGGTGAGCTCGTGGTGGCGGGCAAAGTCCTTCAGCCGGGCGGTGAGCGGTGGTGACAGAGACAGTGGCACACTGGCCCCGGCATAGCTCTGCTGTGCCGGCCGTGGCCGGTCGGTGGGCAATTCGAGCAGGGCTGGCGCTCCCGTCAGCCGTTGCTGCCAGTACGCCAGGGCCGTTTGCCGTGTGCTGGCCTCCTGCTGGCGCTGCCAGGCGGCGTAGTCGGCGTATTGCAGGGGCAGGGGCGGCAATCCATTCGATTCGCCCGGTCCGGTTTCGTATCCCGGGCGGTGGGCATGGTAGCGTGCATAGAGCGCGGCAAATTCCTGCATCATCAGGCCGACCGACCAGCCATCCGAGACGATGTGGTGCATGACGATGCACAGCAGGTGTTGCTGCGGGGTGCTGCGTACCAGCAGGCCACGGATCAGCGGATCGTGCGTCAGGTCGAAGGGCGTGGCAGCTTCCTCGTCGATCAGGCGCTGCAGGGCGGCAGCGCGCTGGCGGGCGGGTTGCCGGCTCAGGTCGAGGTGGCGCAGGGCAAAGCGGGACATTGGCACGATGTGCTGGCAGGGCTGGCCCTGGTCGTCACGATCGAAGCGGGTGCGCAGCACTTCGTGGCGTTCGATGATCGTGTCGAGCGCCCATTGCACGGCCTGCGGATCGAGTATCCCTTCAAGGCGCAAGGCACCGGCAATGTGGTAAGCCTGACTCTGCCCTTCCAGTTGATCGAGGAACCAAAGTCGTTGCTGGCTCCAGGACAGGGGCAGAGGCAGGCTGCGGTCGGCCAGCGGGATGGGTGCGGTTTCTGCTGCACTGGTCTCTTCTTGCAGACGGCGAGCCAGAGCTGCCAGCCCGGGTGTTTCAAAGAACGCCCGCAGCGGCAGCTCGCGGCCGAGCAACTGGCGCACCCGCGCACTGACCTGCACTGCCAGCAGGGAATGCCCGCCCAGATCGAAGAAATGATCATGCCGGCCAACCGGCCCGGCCTTCAGCACCTCCTGCCAGATCTGCGCCAGCGCACACTCCAGCGCCCCCTGGGGCGGTACATGAAGCGTGCCGGACGGCAAAGCAGCCTGCGGTGCTGGCAAAGCCGCCCGGTCCAGCTTGCCATTGGCCGTCAGCGGCCACTGCGCCAGCAGTACATAAGCCGCCGGACGCAGATACTCCGGCAACCGCTCCTTCAGCCATTCCCGCAGCGTTGCCGCCTCCGGCGAGTGCCCTGGGGAAGCCGTGAGATAGGCCACCAGCTGGCGATCCTCGTGCCCCTCATGCAGAGGGCGTGCCAGCACCACAGACTCCTGCACCGCCGGATGCAGCACCAGCTGCGCCTCCACCTCCCCCGGCTCGATACGGAACCCGCGGATTTTGAGCTGGAAGTCATTGCGTCCCAGATACTCGAGCACCCCATCTGCCCGCCAGCGGGCCAGATCGCCTGTTTTGTAGAGACGATCCTTGGGGTCGGTGCTGAAGGTGAAGGGGTCGGTGATGAACCGTTCGGCGGTCAGCTCCGGGCGGTTGAGATAACCGCGTGCCACCCCCACCCCGCCGATGTACAGCTCGCCGCTGACACCGATGGGCACCGGCTGCCGGTGGGCATCGAGCACGTACAGGCGCAGGTTGGCAATCGGCCGGCCGATAGGGACGCGCAGCTGTTGCGGGTCGTGGCGACATTCCCAGAAAGTGACGTCGATGGCGGCCTCGGTCGGGCCGTACAGGTTGTGCAGCCGGGTTCCGGGCAGGCGTTCGAGGCATTGATCCTGCAAGGCCACGGACAGTTCCTCTCCGGAGCAGACGAGGTGGCGCAGGTTCTGGCAGCGTCCCGGAGCAAGCTGGGCGAGAAAGACCTGCAGCATCGATGGCACGAAGTGCAAGGTGGTGATGTCACTCGCCTCGATGAGATCCTGCAGGTAGTGTGGGTCCTGGTGGCCTTGTGGCCGGGCCAGCACCAGCGTGGCACCATTGATCAGCGGCCAGAAAAATTCCCAGACGGAGACATCGAAGCTGAAGGGCGTTTTTTGCAGTACGGTATCCCGTGGGGTCAGGCGATAAGCCTCCTGCATCCACAGCAGGCGGTTGACCACAGCGCGATGCTCGATCATCACTCCCTTTGGTCGTCCGGTCGAGCCGGAAGTGAAGATGACATAAGCCAGATGCTGTGGCAGCAATCTGGTGTGAGCCTGTCCTGGAGAGTCTGCCGGGCAATCCGCCCAGGGCACACTGGAAGACACCAGCAGCGGAACCTGTGCCAGCCCATCCAGCAACAACACGGGCAGAGCCAGATGCCCCCCGGCAGAGTGCAGCAGCCCCTCGAGCGCCTGCTGCGTCAGCACCAGACAAGGCTGAGCATCCTCCAGCATCTGCCCCAGACGCTCCGGCGGATAAGACGGATCCAGCGGCACATACGCCCCCCCCGCCTTGAGGATGGCCAGCAAGCCCACCACCATCTCCAGCCCGCGCACCACACAGATCGCCACCCGCTCATCCGGCCCCACCCCGCGCTGCCGCAACGCATGCGCCAGCCGGTTTGCCCGCTCATCCAGCTGCCCATACGTTAGCGACAAGCCCTCGAAACACAATGCCACCGCCTCCGGACAACGCGCCACCTGCGCCTCGAACAACGCATCCAGCGTCGTCTCCAGCGGATACGGCAACGGCGGTGGATTGAAGCCCGCCAGCACCCGCTGCTGCGGCTCATCCAGCAGCGGCAACAACATCGGATCCAGCTGCGGCTGGGCCACCATCCCGCGCAACAAATGCACCAGATGCCCCAACCAACGCGCTATCGTCGCCTCATCGAACAAATCCCGGGCAAAGTGCCAGGCCCCACGGATCACCGTCGCCGCCGTCACATCCGCATTCTCTGCCCCATCCTCTGCCGGTGCCTCATACGCCTCCAGAAGCAGATCGAACTGCGCCGCCTGCTCCGGCAACGGACACGGCACAATCTGCAAGCCATCCAGCCCCTCGAAGACCGCCGCTGGCACCCCTGCTGGCGGCAGGTTCTGCCAGCTCAACATCACCTGAAACAGCGGACTATGGCTCAAGCTGCGCACCGGCTGCACCGCCTCCACCACCTGCTCGAACGGCGCCTCCTGATGCGCATAAGCCGCCAGCGTCAGACGCTTGACCTCCTGCAACAGCGCCGTCGTATCCGTCACCCCTGTTAATCGGAGACGCAGCGCCAGCGTATTGGCAAAGAAACCGATCAAAGGCTCCAGTGCCGCATGCGTGCGGTTGGCCACCGGCGTCCCGATGACCACCTCCTCCTGCTGGCTCAGACGCGCCAACAGCAAAGCCAGCCCCGCATACAACACCATATAGAGCGTCACTCCCTGGGCACGGGCCAGCTGTCGAAGATCGCGGGTCAAAGTTGCCTCCAGCAGCAACGGCAAGCTGCCCCCCTCATGACGACGCTGCGCCGGCCGCGGCCGGTCGGTTGGCAGCGCCAGCACCGCCGGAGCCCCCTGCAACTGCTGCCGCCAGTAAGCCAGCTGCGCCTCCAGCCGCGCTCCGGAGAGATGCTGCCGCTGCCACAGCGCGTAATCCGCATACTGCAGGGGCAGGGGCGGCAAGGCCGCCATCTGCCCCTGGCAGAAGGCCGCATAAAGCGCGGCAAACTCCTGCCGCAGCAAGCCGACCGACCAGCCATCCGAAACGATGTGATGCATCACCACACACAACACATGATGCTGCGCCGTCAGCTTCAGCAACAGACCACGGATCAGGGGATCATTGGCCAGATCGAACGGCCGGGCCACCTCCCCGGCCAGCTGCCGGGACATCTCGGCGGCACGCCGCCGCCCGGAGAGAGCGGCAAGATCGAGGCAGCGCAGGGCGAAGCCAGAGTCAGGGCCAGCCTCCGGGCGCACCTGTCCCCAGCCTTCCCCGTCCCGGGTGATGACGTTCATGCGCAGCACCTCGTGGCGGGCCAGCAAGGCATCGAGGGCCGCCTGGACAGCAGCCGTATCCAGCGGGCCGTGCAGATGGAAGGCCCCGGCGATGTGATAGGCCTGGCTTTGTCCTTCCAGCTGGTCGAGGAACCACAGCCGCTGCTGGGCCCAGGAAAGCGGCAAGGGCTGGCTGCGGTCGGCCCGGGGCAGAGCCTCCGGGGACGGGAGCGTGAGGGCTGCTGCCGGAGCCAGGCCGGCCAGCTGGCGGGCGAAGTCGGCCAGTTCGGGATGATCGAAATGAGCCTTGAGCGGCAGATCAAAGCCCAGCTGCTGACGGATGC
>JAGOSV010000050.1 GCA_018062105.1 Sterolibacterium sp.
TTAGGGACGCGCTGGAACCTGAGCATCCACCTTGTCCAGGTGGTGGCCATTCCCTTCCGTGAATGGCTGCAAGCGCATCACCTGGTAGAAACCGCTGCCTTGCTGACGCTTTCAAAAAAGCCCGGGTCATCTGGAGGGCGAGGACGCATGATTTCTTCCTCGACCAAACAGATGGCATCCCCCTCATGTGCCAGTTACGCAGCCGCGCTGATTTACAAGGCATGCCTGCGTTATGGCGTCAGGCGTCATCAGCGGGTGCTGCACTTAGACAATGGCAGCCCGATGAAGGAAGCCACCATGCTGGCAACGTCGCAAAGGCTGCCCATGCCTGACTCCAAAAAATAGCAGAAGCGGATTATGCCCGCTGCCGGCTTCGTGGGCAGTAGCCTGCAGCCTGTACACAGCCTGCTCGGGGCAGCGCTGAAACACCGTATAATTTCCTGGCTCGGTGGGGGCTGGCGCTGTGGGTTTGGTAGTCGGTACTTGGTACTTGCTGCCTGGCGGCGGCTCTGTCATCTCGGGAATATTGCTGCCGGGCGCATTGTCGTAATATTGTGTCGTTTCTGTCGCTTCATTCCTTTCCACTTTTTGAATCTCGATCCTACATTCTCAGGAACTACCATGAACAAATTGCTGCCCCTGTTACTGTCTGTCTGTTTTGTCACTTCTGCTTGGGCGACCGATCCCGCCAAGCCTGCTGCGGCTCCGGCTCCGGCTGCAGCATCCACTGCGCCTGCGGTGGCGGTCGTCAAGGGGCCGGCCGTGGGGGAACTGGTGACTCCGGCAGGTGATGCCGCTGCCATGAAGGAAATCATTGCCAAAGCCAAGGTGGATTCCGACGCCGCCAAGGCCAAGGCTGCCGGCACCAAGAAGTAAGGAGGCCGCAAGGATATTGGCCGGGCAGCGTCTGCTGTCCGGCTTTTTGACGTCTGGAGCATGCTCGGGCGATGTCCGGAGCCGGAGGGCGCCATTGGCCTGTGCCATACTGACAGCGGCGCGTTTTGCGTCTGACCCTCGGGGAGGCGAGCCATGGAATCATCCATGAATCTGGTGGCGCTGCTTTCGGAAATCGTCGATGAGACGGCACTCGACAAGCCGCTCGACTGGGAGGGGTTGAATTACGAGGCGATGAAGGAAATCGCCATCAGCCACGTCATCGAGCTTTTTGAAGGGATGCCGCACACGCAGGAAAGCATCCTGCTGATGGCGACGATGGCCTACCTGTTTGTCGAAAACACCCAGTTGTGGACCGAGAACATGCGCCTCAAGTGTGCTAATTGAGGTGCTAATTGAGGTGCCAACTGAGGCTTGCTGGGGGCAGGGTGATGGACGCGCCTCAGTCTTGACCGCTGCGCCAGCGTTGGTCCGGGTGCCATTCGCCCGACCAGCGGGTCAGCTCGTCGGCCGGCATCGGCTTGGCAATGGCGTAGCCTTGTGCCAGCTGACAGCCGAGCTGCAGCAGTAGCTCGCCGTGGGCGATGGATTCAACACCTTCGGCAACGATCTTCCGGCCGAAGGTGTTGGCCAGACCGATCACGCCTTCGACGATGGCGCGATCGCCCGGGTCGTCAAGCATGTCGCGGACGAAGCTGCGGTCGATCTTCAGCATGGCATCGGGCAGACGGCGCAGGTAGGTCAGTGAGGAGTAGCCGGTACCGAAGTCGTCGATGGAGAAGTGGATGCCAAAAGCCTGACAGGACTTCATGACCGCAATGACACGATCGAGATCGTCGATGGCGCCGGTTTCGAGAATTTCCAGTTCGAGCAATTCCGGCGAGACGGCAGGATGGGCGGCCAGCAGTCCGGACAGCCGTTCGACGAAATTACCCTGCTGCAGGTGATTGGCCGAGATATTGACGCTCACTGGCAGCGTTAGACCCAGCGATTGCCAGGCACTGATCTGTGCCAGGGCGGTATGGATGACCCATTCGCCCAGTTCGATCTCGATACCCTGGTTGGCGATGATGGGCAGGAATTCCATGGGTGGAATCAGGCCGCGCTCGGGGTGCAGCCAGCGGATCAGGGCTTCGACACCAATCAGCTGGCCTGATTTCATGTCGACCTTGGGCTGGTAGTAAAGGACGAACTCGTCGTTCAGCAGGGCGCGGTGGATGTTGCCGACGGCTTCGTGACGTGCCTGGATGGCGGAATCATGGGCGACATCGAACAGGTGATAGCGGTTCTTGCCGGACTGCTTGGCCTGGTACATGGCCTGATCGGCGTGGCGCACCAGTTGGTCGGCATCGGCACCGTCGCCTGGATAGATGGTCACGCCGATGCTGGTGGAGACCTGGAGCGGGAGGTGGTCGACGGCAACGGCTTGCGAAGCGGCATCCAGCAGGCGTTGCAGTACCGGCACGCAATCCAGCGGTTGATCCAGATCGGTCAGCACGGCGACGAATTCATCGCCGCCGATGCGGGCGAGAAAATCACCTTCACGCAGCACTTCGCTCATGTTCCGGGCAAGGATGCGCAGCAGTTCGTCACCGATATGGTGGCCATGCTGGTCGTTGATCGGCTTGAAGCCGTCGAGGTCGAGGTAGGCCACGGCCAGCGACTGGTTGCGCCGCAGGCTTTGTGCCATGGCCTGCTTCAGGCGCAAGCCAAGCAGGGTGCGGTTGGGCAGGTTGGTCAGGGTGTCGAAGTGGGCGAGGTACTCGAGCTGTTTCTGGTGATCCTTGAAGAAAGAAATGTCGGTGCAGGTGCCCACCAGTCGCAGCGGCCGGCCTTCGCTATCACGTTCGGCCACCATGCCGCGCGCCAGAATCCATTTCCAGCCGCCATCCTGACAGCGGAAGCGGGCTTCGGTGTTATGGCTGAGAGCCCTGCCGGAGAGGATGCTTTCAAAGGTGCGCATGACCTCGGCCTGGTCTTCCGGATGGATTTCGTCAATGAAGTGTTTCAGTTCGGCGGTGCCAGCTTCCGCCGGAAAGCCCAGTATTTCCTGCCAGCGGGCATTGAAATGAATGTGCCGCGCCGCCAGGTCGTGCTGCCAGATGGCATCACCAGCACCTTCCAGGGCAAAGCGCCAGAGGGCTTCGCTGCGCCGCAGTGCGTCTTCCATGTTGCGGCGTTCGGTGATGTCGAATGCGACCACCTGAACAGCCACGGCCTTGCCGTCCACGTTGTACATGGGGCGTGAATGGGCGTGGAACCAGCGCGTCTCGTTTGGCAGCGGGAAGGCGTCTTCGGTGGTCATGGCGTCACCACTGCTCAGGATGTGGCGGTAACGCTCGATGAATTGCTCCGCATGTTCCGGATCGAGCTCGCGCAGCGATTTGCCGGTGAGATCGGCTACCGACAGGCCGAACATGTCGGCGTTGGCCTGATTGACCAGCTGGATGATGCCGTTGCCATCGACGATGGTGATGAAGGTGCTGGTGTTTTCGATCAGCTGGCGGTATTTGAGTTCGTTGGCGCGGGTCTCGAGTTCGAGCTGCTTGCGGGCGGTAATGTCGAACGACACCATCTGCAGGCCATAGATTTCACCGGCAGCGTTGCGGACCGTGTGCATGCGTGTGGCGTACCAACAATCTCCATTCAGACCCGGGTAGCAATCCTCGCGCACTCCGACATCATGGCCAGCGAGAGTGGCGGCATAACGCTTTTTGTAGAGTTCGAGCTGATGCGGGGGCAGATGGTCGTACAGGCAGCGGCCGACCAGAGCGGATGATTGTTGCGCGCCTAGAGCCCGCGCTGCGTTGCTGTTGATCATCAAAATGGTGCCCTGGGCATCGAAAATGACGGTATTCATGAGACCGTGTTCGAACAGAGAGCGGTAACGGGTTTCGCTCTCCTGCATGGCTTGTTCGGCTTGTTTGCGTTCGCTGATGTCTATCCCCAGGCCGATGATGTAGGTCTGGCCGTTCAGGGTAGTACGGCAGCCGGTGAAGTGGTAGGGGATCTTCTGGCCATATTTGCTCAGCAGGTGTGCGTCGGTCTGGGCATAGCCCTCGGTAAAAGCCTGGGTCATTCGTTCAGCGATCAGGGTACGATCCTCGGGAGCGATCAGGTCAAGAACCTGGATGTGGTTCAGTTCTTCATCGTTGTAGCCGGTGATGTGGCTGTAGGCCGGGTTCCAGCGGAGAAGCTTTCCTTGCAGATCGATCAGATAGAAAATGCCTGGCATGCTGAGCAGAATGTCATCTGAAAATTTACGTGCCCGTTGCAGTTCCAGGGTTTTTTGCTGGCGTTCGTTCAGCAAGGTGGCCAGGGTGTAGCCGACACCGCAGAGGATGACGATGAAGAACCAGAGGTTTGCCAGGCCGGCATCGCGCAGGTCTTCGGCGAAGTAGCCCTGGCCGCTGAAGGCACCGATCAGCCCCTGGACGGCAATCATGAGCAGCAGCAGCGAGACGGCGCGGCGGCCACAGCGCACGGCTGCCCAGATCATGAAGGGGATCAGCCAGTAGTCGAGCATGATGGTACTGAACAGTGGTCGCTGCCAGCCAATCAGGATGATCTGGCCACAGAGGAAGGCCAGCCCCAGGCAGAGGACGCATTCGATGGCCAGTTTCACGCGCAGCGGGGGTTTGTCCGGGCTGGGCCACCAGAACAGGCATAGCGGGGTGACCAGCATTAGTCCCAACAATTCGCTTTGCCACCAGTGGCCAAAACTTTGCAGGAAGGTCGGGGTGACCAGGGCATCACCCAGGTAGAGCAGTGTCGAGCCAACCAGGGCCGTGAGGCAACTGCTCAAAGCCGAGGTCAGCAGCAGCAGGAGAAAGTCGTGGGTGGTGGCCAGGGACAGGTTGATGTTCCAGACCCGGCGCAGCAGGTAGTGGCAGAGCAGAATTTCAAAGGCATTGAGGGCGGAGAGCAGGGTGGCCAGCCAGGGAGGAACACCGACCAGCAGGATGCCGGTGAAGGAGCCGAGCAGTACGCCGGGCCACAGGTTGCGGCCAAACAGCAGGATGACGGCCAGGGCAATACCTTGCGGTGGCCAGAAGAGATTCATGACCTGCACCGAGCCGAACCCACGGATGATCAGCCCGCCCAGTGCGGTGTAGACCAATGCCAGGCCGAGGACGGCCAGCAGCCAGCGGGCAGAAGGGTAGGGGAAGCTTGATCCTGGCGCAGATTCGGAGGATGAGGTCATGGCAGGATTCGTCTGGGTTGGGTGGGTAGGGTGAAACGATGGGGGAAAAGATCGTTTCATGCCTTACGGGTTGCCAGATTATTACGAAGACATGGCGGCATGGCAACTGTCTGGCAATGTCGTTGACCGGGATGGGGTGGATTATCCGCTGATCCAGTGATTCAGCAGGCTCCGTGCTGGAAGGATGAGATCGCTGGCACGCAGGCCGAGCGGGCCGTGTCCGGCTGCTACGCAGACATCGGCAGCCAGACCGTGCAGATGGACGGCAGCCAGCAGGGCTTGTGCCGCAGGCCAGCCCTGGGCCAGCAGGCCGATGGCCAGGCCGCTCAGGACATCGCCGCTGCCGGCGGTAGCCAGCCCGGCATTGCCGCTGGTATTGAGGTACCACGCGCCATCAGGCAGGGCGATGAGACTGCCACAGCCCTTGAGCAGAGTGATGGCATGGCAGCGTCTGGCCAGGGTCAAGACGGCCGCTAGACGGTCGTTCTGGATATGGGCGGTGTCGCAGTGCAGCAGGCGTGCCGCTTCGCTGGGGTGGGGAGTGAGCAGGGTGGCTGCCTGGCGGTGGGGCAGTTGGTCGAACAGTGCCGGATGGCTGGCCAGCAGGTTGAGAGCGTCGGCATCGAGCAGCAGGGGCAACGGGCTGTCGAGGGCGTGTTGCAATACCGCCAGGGCGGCTTCGGATTGGCCCAGACCGGGGCCGACAGCCAGGCAGGTGGCTCGTGGCAGCACGTCTTCGACTGTGTGCAGCATGAGCTCGGGTTGCAGCGGATCGACGGCCATTGGTTCGAGCAGGCCGATATGGACGCGCCCGGCTCCCAGGGCAAGGGCTGCCCGCCCGGCCAGCAGTGCCGCGCCGGCCATGCTTCGGGCACCACCGAGGATGCCGACGCTGCCGTAGCAGCCCTTGTGGGTGTTGCGCCGGCGTGGCTGCAATTCCCTGGCAAATAGTTCGCGATGGAGGGTGCGTCCTTCGGCAAACGTGGACAGCCTGGCTCCCAGGTCGAGGTCATGGACGCGGATCTGGCCGCAGATGTCGGGGCCGTCCAGGGTCAGCAAGCCGGGTTTCAGGGCGATGAAGCTCAGGGTGTGGGTGGCCTGTATTGCCACGCCGTGAATCTGGCCGGTTTCGGAGTCGAGCCCGCTGGGTAGGTCGAGTGCCAGCACCGGGCAGCCCGCGGTGCGGGCCAGCTCGTTGATCTGGTCGATCAGGTGGACGGGCGCCCCCTGGAGCGGTCGGGACAGACCGATGCCAAACAGGCCATCGATGATGAGGGCGGGTGGTAGAGATTGCCGTTGTTCAGCAGACAGAGCCGTTTGCCAGCTACCTCCGGCAGCCTGCCAGGCCTGGCAGGCCTGCCGTGCATCAGCGGGCAGGGTGTCGGCATTGCCGGTGAAGATGACCTGCGGGGCGTGGCCGGCTTCCTTGAGCCGACGGGCGACGACGAAGGCATCACCCCCATTGTTGCCCGGCCCGGCCAGAATCAGCGGCGGGCCGGAGAGGTGGGCGGTGGCAGTGGTCAGAAGTTCCTGCGCCCACCCGGCAGCCGCCTGGCCAGCCCGTTCCATCAGGACGGGTCGGGCGTTGGTTGCTTCCTGCTCGATGCGCCGCAGGGCATCCCGTCGCAGGACAGGCTGCGATGAGACGTGTGGGTCGAGGAAGGCGGAGAGGTGGCAGGGTTGCGGAGCAGGATTACTCATGGCGGTATGATCGAGTGCGGGGCCGGAAGCAGTGGAGGCAGAAGATGGGCAGCAGGATTGAATTGTATTGCCTGGCAGAGTTTGCTAAAATCCTCAGGCTATACAGCTTTGGCTTGTGCTTCAGCTTGCGACGGTTGCAGGTTGCGTTGTCATGCCATGTTGTCGCTGGCGGTGTTGCAGTGCTGTGGTGTGCAGCGTCGCGGTGCCGCTCGCTGTATCGTTACGTGTTACGTGGTTTTTGTATCGTTTTTATATCGTTTTTGGACGCTCCGGGCGTAATTCAGGTTCCGGGGGTTGGGTGTCTGAGGATTCGAGTGATGGGCAATATGCCCATTTTTTATTTGTGGCGCGGGAAACATGCAACTGGCTGAATTGATCGAACAAGCGGTGGCGGGGTTGGGTTATGAGCTCGTGGATTTCGAGACGAGTCCACGTGCCCGTCTGCTGCGTGTCCTCATCGACAGCGACAGGCCCGAGGGAATCACGGTGGAGGATTGTGCTCTGGTGAGCAACCATCTGACCCGTCTGTTTACCGTCGAGAACGTGGATTATGACCGGCTGGAGATTTCTTCGCCGGGGTTGGACCGGCCGCTGAAAAAGGCGGCGGACTTTGAGCGCTTTGCCGGCCAGGAAGCACAGTTGCGCACCCGTTTGCCACTCGATGGGCGGCGAAATTTCAGTGGGGTGCTGCTGGGAGTGCAAGATGGCCGGGTGCGGGTGCAGGGAGAGACGCCAGGGCAGGTCTTTGAATTGCCTCTGGAGCAGATTGACAAGGCACGTCTGGTGCCCAAGTTTTGATATTTTGCATGATCGTGCGGAGAAACGGATGAGTCGCGAACTATTGCTGCTGGTGGATGTTCTGTCACGCGAAAAGAATGTGCCGAAGGACATCGTTTTCATGGCGCTTGAAATGGCGCTGGCTTCGGCGACCAAGAAAAAAATCCACGACGATGCCGATGTGCGTGTCGAGGTCGATCGTGAAACCGGCGAATATGAGGCTTATCGGCGCTGGCTGGTGCTGCCCGATGATCAGGTCGATAACGATGAAAACCAGATCGGTCTGATCGATGCCCGTGATCAGATTGCCGATGTGGCCGTCGAGGATTACATCGAGGAAACCCTGGAGCCGGTGGATTTCGGCCGCATCGGGGCGCAAGCAGCCAAACAGGTCATCATGCAACGCATCCGCGATGCCGAGCGTGAGCAGATCCTCAACGATTTCCTGGATCGCAAGGATTATCTCGTGAACGGCATGGTCAAGCGCATGGAGCGGGGTAATGCCATCGTCGAAGCCGGACGCATCGAGGCAGTACTGCCGCGTGATCAGATGATTCCGCGTGAAAACCTGCGGCCAGGCGATCGGGTGCGTGCCTGGCTGATGAAGATCGACCGCACGGCGCGCGGGCCGCAGCTGATCCTGTCGCGTACGGCGCCGGAATTCATCATGAAGCTGTTCGAGTTGGAAGTGCCCGAGATCGAGGATGGCCTGCTGGAAATCAAGGCGGCGGCACGCGACCCGGGGGTGCGTGCCAAGATTGCCGTCAAGTCCAATGATCCGCGCATCGACCCGATTGGTACCTGCGTCGGGATGCGCGGCTCGCGCGTCACGGCAGTGACCAACGAGCTAGCCGGTGAACGTGTCGACATCATCCTCTGGTCGGCCGAGCCGGCGCAGTTCGTCATCGGCGCCCTGGCGCCGGCCGAAGTCGTCAGCATCGTGGTCGACGAGGAAAAGCATGCCATGGATGTGGTGGTCAGTGAAGACAATCTGGCCATTGCCATCGGCCGTGGCGGCCAGAATGTGCGTCTGGCGCAGGAATTGTCTGGCTGGACCATCAACCTGATGACGGTCGAAGAGTCGCAGCAACGCTCCGAAACCGAGCATGGTGAAATCCGGCAGCTGTTCATGGAAAAGCTTGATGTTGATGAAGAGGTGGCCGACATCCTGATCGAAGAAGGCTTGTCGACCCTGGAAGAAATTGCTTATTTGCCGCTCGCCGAAATGCTGGAAATCGAGGCGTTCGATGAGGTGACGGTGAATGAGCTGCGTGAGCGGGCACGTAATGTCCTGCTGACCGAGGCCATCGTCGATGAGGAACAGCTCGAACAGGTGAATGAAGACATGTTCGAGGTCGAAGGCATGGACAAGCCTCTTGCGGCCAAACTGGTGCGCAACAACGTGAAATCCCGCGATGATCTGGCCGATCTGGCCACCGATGAGCTGATGGCGTTCACCGGTATGGATGACGAGCAGGCCAAGCGCCTGATTACCAACGCTCGCGCACACTGGTTCGCAGCAGAATAAAGCGCAGGGGGCCTGCATACCATGTCACAGATGAATGTCACACAATTTGCCAGCGAGCTGAAAATGCCCGCTAGCACCCTGCTCGAACAATTGCAAAAAGCCGGTGTCGCCAAGCAGGCAGCGAACGATACGCTGACGGAACAGGACAAGGCACGTTTGCTGGAGTATCTGCGCAAGTCTCACGGCGATGCTGAAGGCAAAGCCAAGATTACCCTGACGCGGAAAAAAACAACGGAGATCAAGTCGTCGGATGCCAGCGGCAAGGCCAGGACGATTACTGTTGAAGTACGCAAGAAACGGGTGCTGATGCGTCGCGATACTCCGGAAAGTGCTGGATTCGAGGGGTTGCCCACTACGATGGTTGTACCGGAGCAGATGGATGCGGGGCAACCATTAGCATCGCCCGATGGTGCGCCTGCCACATCGTCCAGGGTGGATGCGCCCGTTTCGGCTCCGGCGATGGTGCCGGAAGCTGTTGCGACGGTCACCGGAGTATCGGCTGCTGCTCCCGAGGCGGAACCGGTGGAACCGCTGGCAGTGGCGACGGCTGCGGCGGTGCCACCCGCCGCCGGAGGCGGTACGACGGGTGAGATTTCCGCAATATTGCCGGAGTTGAGCGGGACTGTGACGGAGGTTTCTCCTTCCACGTCTGACGAACCTGCGGTAGAGCAACAAACTGGGCGCAAGGCCGAGCCGAAGAAAGCTGGCAAGAAGGCCGGGGCTGAAGCTGAAGCTGAAGCGGTGGCTGCTTCGGCCACCTCTGAGGCTTCGTCAGCCAGCCAGGCTGGAGCCGCAGAGCGTGGGGCAGAAACCGGGGCCAAGGATGGCGCCTCGGCCCCAGCCAAGAAGGCGGGCACGACCGTGCGGGTCGTGCGTAATGTCATCAGCAATGAACAGCTGGAGCAGCGCCAACGCGAGGCTCAGAAACAGTCCGATTTGCTGGCGCGTCAGGCCGCTGAATTCAAGGAAAAGCAGGAACGCGCGCGCCTCGAGGCGGAACGTCGTCTGGCAGGGCAGCAGGCACAGCTAGATGCGGCTCAGAAGGTTGCCGAGGGCGCGGCCAAGCCGGAAGAAAAAGCCCCGGGTGTTACGGGTACCCTGCACAAGCCTGCGGGTCGCCCGGACGAGAAAAAGCCGGTGAAAAAGACAGCCGGCGAGGCCTGGAAGGACGATGCCAGCAAGCGTCGTGCCATCAAGACCCGTGGCAACACGGGGGGCACGGGCTGGCGCGGTGCGGGGGGCAAGTCACGCCGTCACGGTCATCATGCCGAGACCGCGCACAACGCATCGCAGCCGGTCGAACAGGTCATTCGCGATGTGCATGTGCCAGAGACGATTTCCGTGGCCGATCTGGCGCACAAGATGTCGGTCAAAGCCACTGAAGTCATCAAGACGCTGATGAAACTGGGCACCATGGTGACCATCAATCAGGCACTCGATCAGGAAACGGCCATGATCGTGGTCGAGGAAATGGGGCACAAGCCTTTTGCGGCCAAGCTCGATGATCCTGATGCCTTCCTGGAACAGGAACAGGCTGGCACGACCGAATACACCTTGCTGCCGCGTGCGCCGGTGGTGACAGTCATGGGGCACGTCGATCACGGCAAGACCTCGCTGCTCGACCATATCCGCAAAACCCGTGTGGCACCGGGTGAGGCCGGTGGGATTACCCAGCACATCGGTGCTTATCACGTCGAAACACCGCGTGGCATGGTGACCTTTCTGGATACGCCGGGTCACGAGGCGTTCACGGCCATGCGGGCGCGTGGTGCCAAGGCTACCGATATCGTCATCCTGGTGGTGGCAGCCGATGATGGCGTCATGCCGCAGACCAAGGAGGCCATCCATCATGCCAAGGCGGCGGGGGTGCCCGTGGTCGTGGCGATGAACAAGATCGACAAGCCGGAAGCCAATCCGGATCGCGTCAAGCAGGAGCTGGTCGCGGAAGGAGTGGTGCCGGAAGAGTATGGCGGCGACTCGCCGTTCGTGCCGGTGTCGGCCAAGACGGGGCAGGGCATCGATGCTCTGCTGGAGCAAGTGCTGCTGCAGGCGGAAGTGCTGGAGCTGCAGGCGGCACCGGATGCCCCGGCCAAGGGGCTGGTGGTTGAAGCCCGTCTCGACAAGGGCAAGGGCCCGGTGGCAACCATCCTGGTACAAAACGGTACCTTGCGCCGTGGCGATATGGTGCTGGTCGGCGCCGTTTATGGCCGGGTTCGCGCCATGCTCGACGAGTCCGGGCGGCAACTGGAGGAAGCCGGGCCGTCCTTGCCGGTGGAAATCCAGGGCTTGTCCGATGTGCCGGGCGCAGGAACCGAGGCGGTGGTGTTGGCCGATGAGCGGCGGGCGCGTGAAATCGCCTTGTTCCGCCAGGGCAAGTTCCGCGATGTCAAGCTGGCCAAGCAGCAGGCGGCCAAGCTGGAAAACATGTTCGAGAACATGGGACAGGCAGAAGTGCGGCAGCTGGCATTGATCGTCAAAGCCGACGTGCAAGGTTCGCAGGAAGCACTGGTACATTCGCTCAACAAGCTGTCTACGGACGAGGTGCGGGTCAACATCGTGCACGCCGGTGTCGGCGCGATCAGCGAATCCGATGTCAATCTGGCGGCGGCCTCCAAGGGCGTGGTCATTGGTTTCAACACCCGCGCCGATGCTTCCTCGCGCAAGCTGGCCGAGAGTCTGGGGGTCGATCTTCGTTACTACAGCATCATTTACGATGCCGTCGATGAAGTGCGTGCCGCGCTGTCTGGCATGCTGGCGCCGGAGAAGCGGGAGCAGATCATCGGTATGGTCGAAGTTCGTCAGATCTTCCGCATTTCCAGGGTGGGCACGGTGCTGGGCTGTATGGTTACCGATGGTCTGGTGCGGCGCAACGCGCATGTGCGTGTGTTGCGTGCCAATCAGGTCATTCATACGGGCGAGCTGGATTCTTTGAAGCGCTTCAAGGATGACGTCAAGGAAGTCAAGAATGGCTTCGAGTGTGGCCTGTCCTTGAAAGGATATGACGATCTGGTCGAAGGGGATCAGCTCGAAATTTTCGAAATCCAGAGCATTGCCCGAACGCTGTAAAGGGCTTCTACTGTCGCGGCAGGGTAGCCGGTACGCCGGTACCTGCCGGGTTTTTGTGGGTGGATCATGAAGAGTTTTTCCCGCAGCGATCGTGTCGCGGAGCAGATACGCCGCGAGCTGGCGGAACTGATCCGTCTGGAACTGAAGGACCCCCGGGTGCGGCTGGTGACGCTGACGGATGTCGAGGTGACGCCGGATTATGCCCATGCCAAGGTGTTTTACACCACCCTGGCCGGTGCCGACCAGCAGGCCGCCATCGCCAACGGTTTGCAGCGCTCGAAAGGTTTTTTGCGCCGTGAACTAGGGCATCGCATCCGCATCCACCAGATTCCGGAATTGCATTTTGTTTATGACGTTTCTGTTGAGCGTGGCACACAGCTGTCGAACCTGATCGATCAGGCGGTCAGCGATCGTTCAAGCAATGACGCAACAGACGACGCAACAGACGACGCAACAGATACAACCAACGACGACGAATGAACGCATGAACGCGCCCCGCAGAACGCCACGCCGGTCGATTGACGGGGTAGTGATGCTGGACAAACCGCTGGGCCTGACCTCGAATGCCGCCTTGCAGAAGGTGCGCCATCTCTATCGGGCGGACAAGGCCGGGCACACCGGCACACTGGATCCGCTGGCCACCGGCCTGTTGCCCCTGTGTTTGGGGGAGGCGACAAAGTTTGCCGGCACTTTGCTGGATGCAGACAAGACTTATGAGGCTGGAGTGCGGTTGGGTATCACCACGACCACAGCGGATGCCGAAGGTGCGGTGCGCGAGGTTCGCCCGGTGCAGGTCGATGCCGCACAGCTCGAAGCTGCATTACAGCGCTTCCGTGGCGACATCGCGCAGGTCCCGCCCATGTATTCCGCATTGAAGCGCGACGGCCGGCCGCTCTACGAATATGCCCGGCAAGGCCAGGAGGTCGAGCGTGCCGCCCGGGCGGTCACCATACATGAGCTGCAACTGATGCAGTTTTCCGGAGAGCGCCTGTCGATCCGGGTACGTTGCAGCAAGGGTACCTACATTCGCACGCTGGCCGAGGATATTGGTGCGGCACTAGGTTGTGGTGCCCATCTCGAATCCCTGCGACGTACCGCCATTGGCCCTTACACCCTGAGCCAGGCCCATTCCCTGGCAGCCTTGGAAGCGATGCCGGAAGATGCCCGGGATGCTTTGCTGGCACCTGTAGATGCGCTGCTGGCCGAGCTTCCTGTGGTTCAGTTGTCTCCTGTTGAAGCCGAACGCCTGCTGCAAGGGCAGGCGCTGTCCTGGCAGGGTACTGCCGTTACAGGGCTGTGCCGGGCTTATTGGCAGGAGCGTTTTCTCGGTTTGTGTGAGATTTTTGCCGAAGGCCGCCTGGTTTCGCGCCGGCTGCTGGCGGGAAAAACTTGAGTTAGTTGGGTTTTTCCTTCGGCTTTGCCCGTGTTCGGATCGGGGTTCCTTGAGTTTATAGGGGGGGGCATGGCTGCCGGGGATACCCGGTGCCGTTTCGGTGTGCTCCAGGCCATTCGTTTGGGCATCGATGCTGTCCTCAACCGGCTAGAGCCTTCCGGAAGCGTAGCAGCGCACCGCTGAAATAGAGTGCACCGATGGCGGTGCACCAGGCCAGGTCGCGCCAGACCACGTCGAGGCCGGCGCTGCGGTAGAGCACGGATTGGGCGAAGCTGGTGAAGTGGGTCGAGGGCGAAATCAGCATTACGGCACGCACGGCGGGGGGCATTTCGTCGAGTGGCGTGATGCCGCCCGAGAGCAGGTTCATGACGATGAATACCGGCAGGGCGAGCAGGGCGAATTGCGGCATGGTGCGGGCCAGTGTGCCAAGGAAGATGCCCAGCGCCGTGGTTGAAAACAGGTAGAGGATGATGCCGGCAATGAACAGGGGGACGGAGCCGGCTACCGGCAGGGCCAGCCAGCCCTTGGCGACGAATTGCAGGGAGAGTGTGGCGGCAATGACGATGACCAGACCATTGGCCCAGACTTTGGCGAGCATGATTTCGTATGGTCGCAGCGGCATGACCAGCAGGTGTTCGATGGTGCCGTGTTCGCGTTCGCGGATCAGGGCAGCGCCGGCGAGAAACATGGCCAGCAGGGTGATGTTGTTGATCAGCTCGTTGATGGCCATGAGCCAGGTGGAATCGAGGTTGGCATTGAATTTGGCACGGGTGACCAGCTTGATCGGTGTTTTGATCTGTACGTTTTTGCCCCAGCTGAAGTCGATCAGGGCGCGGGTGATGATGCTTTGCAGGTAGGAGGCGCCGACACCGGCCTGGGTGACGGCGCTGGCATCGGCCAGGATTTGCAGGGTCGGCTGGCGGCCGGCTTTCAGGTCGGCTTCGAAACGGGGCGGGATGTCGATGACGAAGGTGTAGCGCCCTTCGTCCATGAGGCGGTCGATTTCGTCGATGCCGATTTCAGCGGGGGGCAGGAAGTAGGGCGGGCGCAAGGCATCCTTGAGGCTGCGCGAAAAGCTGGAGTGGTCTTCATCGACGATGGCAATCGAGGCATTGATGACGCCCAGGGTGGCATTTTTGGCGGGCTGGTAGATGGCATAGGTAAAGCTGAAAACAATCAGGAAGACAAGCACCAGGTCGCTTTTCAGGCTGAACAGTTCCTTGAGGCCAAGACGGTAGATGTTTTGCAGGGATTGCTTCATGGACTGGGGTAATTCATGGTTTCACGGTTGCCGGGGAAGGCAAGGGGCTCCCAGCGTTCGGCCATGCGCTGGATGACATCTTCCGGGACATCGTGGATGTTGGCATGGCGTCCGCGTGCCGTCCGTATGATGAGGTCGGCTTGGTAGCGATCGGCCAGTGCCACATAGGGTTGCATTTCCCAGAGCTGGGTGAAGGTGTTGGCGATCACCACGGAGTGACCGTTTTGCAGTGCGTTGATGGCTTTCTGGCAGGTGGCCTGATGGGCTTCGGCCAGGCGTGTGGGGTCATGGCGATAGATACCGGCGGCGTCGATGAAGAAATCGTCTGTTTCCAGATGCAGCAGCCCAGGCTCGGCCTGGCAGAGCTGGCGGGCCAGGGTGGATTTGCCGGAACCGGGCAGGCCGCGTATCAGGATCAGTTTCATTGGGATGGGTGCGGGGTAGTGGTAGTGGTAGTGGCTGAATTTATCTGGCTTGGGTGCGCAGCACCAGGCGTGCCAGCGCCAGCAGCACGATGACGGCAAGGGCCAGGGCGATGAGGTTGGGCAGCAGTTCGGCAAAGCCTAGTGCCTTGGTCATGCTGCCCATGCTGATGTTCTGGAAATAGCTGCTGGGAAAGAGCAGACCGATTTTGCGGGCGTCACCAGAGAGTGAGGAGACGGGGGTGAACATGCCGGAATACTGGATGGCCGGGGTGGTGGTCAGGAGGGCTGTGGCGAATAGTGCGGCTACCTGGGTGTTTACGAAAGAGGAGATGACCAGGCCGATGGCGGTAGTGGCACAGACGTAGAGCAGGGCACCGAGCAGGAGTGCGCCGAGGCTGCCTTTGACCGGCATATCGAACAGCCAGAGCGAGATCGACAGCAGGCAGAGGAAGTTCACGCCGGCGATGGCGACGTAGGGGAGCTGTTTGCCGAGCAGGAATTCGATGCCGGTGACGGGGGTGACGTAGAGATTGGTGATGGAGCCCAGTTCGCGTTCGCGCACCACGCCGACGGCGGTCATCATCGAGGGGATGAAGACCAGCAGCAGCATCAGCACACTCGGTACGATGGAAAAGACGCTGCGCAGGTCGGGGTTGTAGCGGAAGCGTGTGGCAATTTTGGCGGGCAGTTCGGGCGGCTTGAGCTCGGGGTGATCGCGGAAGTAACGATCGAGGAAACTTTGGTGCACGCCTTCGAGATAACCCAGCGCCGTTTCGGCACGCGAGGGCATGGCGCCGTCGAGCCAGACACCGATTTCGGGTTCGCGCCGGGCGGCCAGTTGGGCACCAAACTCGGGCGGGATTTCGATAGCGACTTTCAGCTTGCCGCCCCGCAGCCGGTATTCGAGTTCTTCGTGGGTGTTGAGGGGGGCTTGTTGCTGGAAGTAACGCGAGCTGGAGAGTTGTTCCAGATAGGCGCGACTGGCGGGGGTCTGGTCGCGATCGAGGACGGCGTAGGGCAGCCTTTCGACATCGAAGGATATGCCGTAGCCAAAGACGATCATCAGCAGCAGCGGGCCGAGCAGGGCAAAGGCCAGACGGATCGGGTCGCGCAGAATTTCCTTGCTTTCGCGGGTGGCGTAGGCGTGCAGGCGACGCAGGCTGAAACGCGGGGGGCGGACAGATGGGGCAGGGAGCTGGTTTTCGCGGGTGGGGGACGGTGGCGAGAAGAGGGCTTCCTGTCGGGGGGATTGGCCGGTGGCTTGTTCCAGGCAGTCGATGAAGGCTTCTTCCAGGGTGGCAGCCTGGTGGCTCTGGCGGATTTCTTCGGGACTGCCTTGTGCCAGTACCCGGCCGGCGTGCATCAGCGAGATGCGGTCGCAGCGCTGTGCCTCGTTCATGAAGTGGGTGGAAATGAAGATGGTGACGTTGTCCTGACGCGACAGATCGACCAGCAGACGCCAGAAGTCATCGCGGGCAATGGGATCGACGCCGGAGGTGGGTTCGTCGAGAATCAGCAATTCCGGTTCGTGGATGACGGCAACGGCCAGGGATAGACGCTGGCGGATGCCCAGCGGCAGGGCATCGGGACGCTCATCGACGTAGGCATGCAGGTTGAAGCGCGTCAACATGGTGTCGATACGGGCGGTGATCCGTTCTGCCGGCAGGTGGAACAGCCGGGCGTGCAGGTCGAGGTTCTGCCGCACGGTCAGCTCGCTATAGAGTGAAAAGCTTTGCGACATGTAGCCAACCCGCTGGCGTGTGGCCAGATCCCGCGCATCGACGGGATGGCCAAACAGGTCGGCGGTACCGGCTTCGGCGGGCAACAGGCCAGTGAGCATTTTCATGGTGGTCGTCTTGCCGCAGCCGTTCGAGCCGAGGAAGCCGAAGATTTCGCCGGCGTGGATACGGAAACTGACATCATCGACGGCGGTGAAATCACCGAAGCGTTTTGTCAGGCCGCGTGCCTCGATAGCGATGTTTTGTGTGGTGTTGTCGTGTGCCGGAACATGCAGCGTGACATGGCCGGCACGCTGCGCTTCGGGCAGCAGGGCGATGAAGGCTTCTTCCAGCGTGGCGGCCGCCTGGCCGCTGCGTGCCTTGAGTGCCTTGAGCTCGGCGGCGCTGCCGCTGGCCAGTACCTGTCCGGCATTCATCGCCACCAGCCAGTCGAAGCGTTCGGCTTCTTCCATGTAGGCAGTTGCCACCAGTACGCTCATGCCCGGGCGCGTGGCGCGTAGCTGGTCGATGAGTGCCCAGAACTGGCGACGCGAGAGTGGATCGACACCAGTGGTGGGCTCGTCGAGAATCAGCAGGTCGGGGTCGTGTAACAGGGCGCAGCACAGGGATAGTTTCTGCTTCATGCCACCAGAGAGCTTGCCGGCCGGACGATCAGTGAATTCGGCCAGGCCGGTGGCGGTGAGCAGGGCGTGGATGCGTGCCTGCCGTTTGTCGTGGTCGAGATCAAAGAGGCGGCCGAAGAAATCGGCATTTTCAAATACGGACAGCGTCGGGTAGAGATTGCGCCCCAGCCCTTGTGGCATGTAGGCGATGTGGGGGCAGATCGTGGCGCGGTGACGGGCGCGTGCCAGGTCTCCACCGAGTACCTCGACGTGGCCAGGGCCTTGCTGGATGCGGGTAGCACCGGCGAGCAGCGACAGCAGCGTGGATTTGCCGACGCCATCGGGGCCGATGAAACCGACCAGGAGACCGGCGGGAATCGTCAGGTGGATGTTGCTGACGGCCTGCGTTTTGCCGTAGCGGTGGCTGAGGGCAGTGAGGCGGGCAAGGGGCGGGTGGTCGGTGGCCACGATGCTGTCGATGTGCTGTCAGCGGGCTGGCGGCAGTGCGGGCGTTGCCGTCATGGGCGAGGGCGGTGGCAGCTTGATGGCCAGTCGTGCCGGCCAGGGCTGGTTCTGGTCGATGCGGATGGTGGCCATGCCCGGCAGCCCGCTCTTGACGCGCGCTTCGTAGTGTTTGAGTTGTTCCGGGTCGAGTTGCAGTTTGACCTGGAACACCAGTTTCTGGCGCTCACTGGTGGTTTCCACACTTTTCGGGGTGAATTGTGCTTGCGCCGCGACATAGGAGACACTCGCCGGGATGACGTATTGTGGTGCGGCATCGAGCACCAGGCGCGCTTCGGCACCGATGGCGAGGCGGCCGGCTTCAGCGGAGGGCAGGTAGACCGTCATCGAAACGTCGCTCAGGTCGACTAGGGTCAGGATTTTTCCGCCGCTGCCGATGATTTCGCCCGGCTCGACCAGCCGGTACTGGACGCGCCCGCTGCGCGGTGCCTTGAGGCTGGCTTCTGCCAGCTCCGTGCGCAGCCGCTCGACGGTGGCCCGGGCGGCTTCGATGCCGGACTGGGCTTCGATGACTTGCGACTGGGCGGCGAGTATGCCGGTTTGTGCTTCGATGGCCTGCGAGCGGGCAGCACTGAGCAGGGCGGCGGCGCTCTGGCGCTGGGTCTGGTCGAGATCGAGTTTTTGCGGGGCATTGAAGCCCTGGGCGACCAACTGGCGGGAGCGCTGGAGCTGTTTTTCAGCAAAACTGACTTCGCCTTCACGCTGGGCGACGATGGCCTGGGCGGTCTGTTCGGCCTGGCGGCGTTGGGCGACGATGGCTTCAGCGGTGGCACGGGCGTTTTCGGCACGGCGCATCTGTGCCTGGGCTTCGCGTAGGGCGGCTTCCAGGGTGGTGACCTCCATTTCGGCGAGTACCTGTCCGGCACGGACTGGGTCGCCTTCACGCACGTTGATGTGCTGGATGCGGCCGGCCAGTTTGCTGGCGACATCGATCTGCCTAGCTTCGAGGCGGCCATTGCCCTGGGCAAAGCCCGGCTGGGCACGGTTGCTGCGTTGCTCTTGGTCACGTTGCCAATATACGGTGGACAGGATCAGGGCCAGGGTGAGGAGGAGGGCAGCAAAAACGAGTGGGGAAAAATGAAATTTCTTCATGGGGTAGCGGTGGGTACGAAGAACGCGCAGGAAGGTGGGTTTGCCTTCTGGTCTTCGGGTGACTGAATGTGGCAGCGGTGGGTGGAGAGAAAAGTGACGATTTTAGACTGCCGGTGGCATGGGCATTTCATCCTGGATGGCAAGGAGGTGGCGGGCGAGTTGCTGGATGCCCTGGGGGGACAGGTCGTCGGTGATGCAAGAGGGCAGCGGGGTATGCAGGCTGGCGGTTTTTTTCTGGCTGCGTTGATAGAGCGGGTCGTAATGCTGTTCGAGCAGTTCGATCACCAGCTGACGAAAGTCTCCGTGGGCGATCAGGTCGCGCCAGTGTTGCAGGGTAACGCCGGATTGCAGCCCGCCGAGGAGGTCGAGACGTTCGAGCAGCCACTGACGGTTTTCGAGGAAATAGGCGTAGTCACGCAGCAGGAAATCGACACGTGCGGCCAGCGA
>JAGOSV010000051.1 GCA_018062105.1 Sterolibacterium sp.
CGTAGCGCGTGCCGTAGACATCCAGCAGGGTGCCGAAGGGGCGTTTATCAGAGGCTTGTTTCGAGCGTTGATAGACGAGGGAACGCTGGGCGCGTGAGAAGGGCAGTTCTTCGGATTCGGATTCGACAAAATACTGGCGCATTTCCGGCCGGATGTATTCGAAGAAGAAGCGGAAGTGGGCGAGCAGCGGGTAGTTGCGGCGGATAGCTTGATGGGGCTGGAGGTAGTCGGTCAGCCCCACCAGGCTGAGTGCGCCGAACACGGCAGCCGGCCATGACCACAATGGATGCAGGAGGAAGGTCAGCGCACCGCAGGTTGTCGTGAGCAGGATGCAGATAAACCAGGCCAGGTAACGTGTGGGCATCTTGCCAACCTATCTGCCGTGCATGGCGGGGCGCAGAGTCAGGCGACGGATTTTTTGCCCAGACCGCCAAGTAATGCGGCCACGGGGCGTTGCGACCGGCCCGGAGGCGTGAGCGAGGAGGGCGGTTTGGCGGTGGCGTTACCGGGGCGTGGCTCATAGGGTTTGTTGGGGTCGAAGTCCAGCCGGGGCAGTGCGGCCGCCGTGGTGCTGTCGGACAAGGGGCGATGCGGGCGGGCCAGGGTTTCCAGGGCGCGTTCCCGGTCATGCTTGCGGGCACGCTCCTGGACGTACTCGCGCCGCTCGTCACTGCGTCCGCGCCGTGAGCGATCTTTCATGTCGAGTCCGGCATCATCGGCGACTTCAAAGCCCGGCACGGTCAGTTGCTCGATCTTCAGCTTGATGAGTTTTTCGATGTCGGCCAGATGGGTTTTTTCTTCCGGGCTGACCAGCGAGGTGGCATTGCCTTTCTTGCCAGCGCGGCCGGTGCGGCCGATACGGTGGACGTAGTCTTCGGCAACATGTGGCAATTCGTAGTTGATGACGTGCGGCAGATCGTCGATGTCGAGGCCACGCGCGGCGACATCGGTGGCCACCAGTACCTTGACGCGCCCATTCTTGAAGGCTTCGAGGGCCTCGGTGCGCTGCTGCTGGGATTTGTCACCGTGGATGGCGTCGGCTTCAATGCCTTGCCGCTGCAGGTAATGCGCCAGACGGCTGGCGCCGAATTTGGTGCCGACGAAGACCAGCACCTGGCGCAGTTCCTGGTGGCGCAGCAGGTGGACGAGCAGATGGCGTTTGTGCTCCTGAGGTACCGGGTAGACGCGGTGGGTGATGGTTTCGGAGACGGTGTTGCGGCGGGCGACTTCGATCAGCTGCGGGGATTTCAGCATGCTGTCGGCCAGCTTGCGGATTTCTTCCGAGAAGGTGGCCGAGAACAGCAGGCTTTGCCGTTCTTTCGGCAACATTGCCAGAATGCGCTTGATGTCGGGAATGAAGCCCATGTCCAGCATGCGGTCGGCTTCGTCGAGAATCAAGAATTCGACCGAGGCAAAGGAGACGGTTTTTTGCTGAACATGGTCGAGCAGCCGTCCTGGTGTGGCGACGACGATTTCACGACCCTGGCGCATTTCCTCGATTTGCGGCTTGATGTCGACGCCACCGTACAGACAGATCGAGCGCAATGGCAGATGGCGGCTGTAGAGCTTGACGCTTTCATGTACCTGCATTGCCAGTTCGCGTGTCGGTGCCAACACCAGGGCGCGTACCGGGTGGCGGGCGGGCGAGGAGGAGGTGTTGGCATGACGCGCCAGACGATGCAGCATGGGCAGGGAGAAGCCGGCTGTCTTGCCGGTACCGGTCTGGGCACCGCCGAGGATATCCTTGCCTTGCAACACGACCGGGATGGCCTGGGCCTGGATGGGGGTGGGTTCGTTGTAACCGGCATCGGTGACAGCACGCACGAGTTCGGGCAGCAGCCCGAGATCTTCAAAGTTCACTTAAAGCTCCTGATACGGCCCGACGAATGCCGGAACAGGGAGAGAAAAACGGGACGGGGTAAGGCATGGTCTTGGGAATATGGGGTGCGTGGTGCGAGGTATGAGGTATGAGGTGAGGTATGGGGCATGAGATATGACTCAAATAGGTCGATTTGAAAAACACGATGACAGGAGGGACGAGGGGCAGGACAGAGTTATCGTCTGGCTGTCCTTCAGTCACCGGCAGGCCACCAGAAAGCTGCCAAAAGTTACCTTCGAATCGCCAGGTTGCCAGGTTGTCAGGTTGTTTTGGCCGCAGCTTTGCGCGGCTCGGTTTTGGTCGGGGCTGGGCTTTCTGTGCTCTTTGTGCTGCTGGTCTCGGCGGCCTTGTTTTTTTCCTGGGATTTGTCTGCGGTATTGGCGTCATTGTGTTCCGCAGCGCTGCCTTCTGCGGGGGCGACTGGAGCGGCATCGGTCGAAGGCGTGACGACCTCGATCTTGTTTTCACGCATGTAGGCATCCATGTCGCGCCAGCCGGTAAAAATGGCGGCCTTGGAAGCCTTGGCGTTGCGCCGGTAACAGTCTTCCAGGGCGCGGCCGGAATGCCGGCAGGCACTGCCGATGGCACGGCCGTCTGCTTCCTTGGCAGCGGCAGCAGTGGCCGCCTGCTCGCCCAAGCCAAAGGGGTCACAGGCAGTCAGGGTCAGGGTCAGACTCAAAGCCAGTGGCAACAGCACTGCCGACCTGAGCCGGCGCCGGTGATGAGCGGGCGCATGGGGTGCAGGGGTAGCAGTATCGGGATATCCGGCCGTAGGCATGAGTACGAAAAAATTGGGGAGGCAAGTCAACAGCGAGGATTTTACGTCATAACCCGGCAGGCCGTTTCAGCGTGGTGCGGGCGATGACGAGTTTTTGGATTTCACTGGCCCCTTCGTAGATGCGCAGTGCCCGGATGTCCCGGTACAGGGATTCGACGATTTCGCCCTGCCGGAGGCCGCGTGCACCCAGCAGTTGCACGGCGCTGTCGATGATTCGCTGAGCTTCTTCGGTGGCAAACAGTTTGGCCATGGCAGCGCTGCAGGTCAGCTCGTCGCTGCCGGTGGCAGGCAGCGGGGTTGTAGCTGTCTGGTCACGCTGCCAGGCCGCCCGGTAGGTGAGCAAGGTGGCGGCGTCGAGAGCCGTGACCATGTCGGCAATGCGCCCCTGGGTCAGCTGCAGGTCAGCCAGTTGCTGGCCAAATAGCCTGCGTTGCCGGACATGGTGCAGCGCTTCGTCGACGGCGCGACGTGCCAGCCCCAGCGCGGCGGCCGCTACGGAAATGCGGAATACATCGAGGGTGCTCATGGCGATTTTGAAGCCCTGCCCCGAGCTGCCGAGCTGCTGGTTTGCCGGGATGCGGCAGGCCGTGAATTCAAGACGTGCCAGCGGATGAGGGGAGAGGGTGGTCAGACGCTCGGCCACCTTCAGGCCAGGGGTTGCGGCATCGACGATGAAAGCGGAAATTCCCTGGCTGCTGCGTGTTGCGGCAGGTTCACTGCGGGCGAAGACGACGTAATAATCGGCAATGCCACCGTTGGATATCCAGGTTTTTTCGCCGTCCAGTTGCCAGCCTCCGTGTTCCAGGCGTGTGGCACGACAGGATAACGCGGCTACATCGGAACCGGCCTGGGGTTCGGAGAGAGCAAAGGCGGCAATTTGTCGACCCTCGGCGGTGTCTGGCAGGTAGCGGGCTTTTTGTCGTTCATCACCAAACAGCGAGAGGGCTCCGGCGCCCAGCCCTTGCAGGGCAAAGGCGAAATCGGCCAGAGCCGAGTGCCAGGCGAAGGTTTCGCGTAGCAGGCACAAGGCTCGGGTATCGAGTCGGGCGGCCGGATCGCTGGCACCAGATGGACTGATTGGCACGCACCAGCGCAGCCAGCCAGCCGCACCCAGCTGCCGGACCAGCGCGCGGCAATGCGCTTCCAGTGCATCCGTGGCATGGGGGGACGGGAACGGGGTAGAGGCAAGGTGCTGTTTCGACCAGTGGCGGGCGGCACGGGCCAGATCACGATGATGGTCGGCGAAAAAAGGCCAGGCGAAATGGGGGGCAGGCAGCATCGTGGCCGGTTTCCAGGTTCAACAGCCTTCGAAGCGCACGGTAGTACGATTGACGAAGGCTTGGTAGGCACGTTGAAAATCAGCGGTCTGCATGCACAGCGCCTGGGCTTCGGCTTCGGCGTCGATGGCGCTGTCCAGGTCCATGCTCCATTCGCGGTGCAGCATGCGCTTGGTCGTGGCGTGGGCGAAGGTAGGCCCCTGCGCCAGCTGCCGGGCCAGCGTGGTGGCCTCTGCCAGAAGTTGTTCGGGATCGCACAGACGGTTGAAGAAGCCCCAGCGTTCCGCTTCTTCTCCTTCCAGGGTGCGGCCGGCGAAGAGCAGTTCGCTGGCACGCCCCTGGCCGATGACGCGCGGCAGCAGGGTGCAAGCCCCCATGTCGCTACCGGCCAGCCCGACGCGTGTGAAGAGGAAGGCGGTGCGGCTGCGGGTGGTGCCCAGACGCAGATCGGCAGCCAGGGCCAGCATGGCTCCGGCTCCGGCACAGACACCATCGACGGCTGCGATGATGGGCTGGGGGCAGGCACGCATGGCCTTGACCAGATCGCCGGTCAGCCGGGTGAAGGCCAGCTGCTCGGGCAGGCTCATGCGCGTCAGCGGGCCGATGATGTCGTGTACGTCACCGCCGGAGCAGAAGTTGCCCGCTGCGCCACTGAGGATCACAACTTTGACATCGTCGGCTTCTGCCAGACTTTTGAATAGCCCGGTGAGCTCGGCATAGGCATCAAAGGTCAGGGGATTTTTGCGTTCTGGCCGCGACAGGGTGAGGGTGGCTACGGACTCGTCGGGGTCTGCCTGCCAGAGAAAATGTCGGGCGGTGTAACGGGCTGCCTGAAAGCGGGGGATTGGAGATGTCATGGTCAGCGCTTTGGTTTGCCGGAGGGGGCTGAGTCGGCAGGAGTGGCACGAACAATGCTGCCGGGACGGTCGGCCGCAACCAGCGCAGTGGCGCGCTTTTTTAGGGTGGCCAGCAGGGCGTATAACTGGGCGCTTTGCCGGGTGCTCAGGCCGCTCAGCAGCTCGACGATCCAGAGTTCATGGGCGGATGCCATCTCCTGAAAGACCTTGTGCCCCCGCGCAGTCAGCTTGACGATCCAGGCGCGACGGTCGACCGGGTCACCGATCCGTTCGACCAGCCCTTCAGTGACCAGCTGATCGGTGATACCGGTGACGTTGCCCCCGGTGACCATCATGCGTTTCGACAGCTCACCCATTTTCATGCCCTGTGGCATGCGCTCAAGCTGGGCCATCAGGTCAAAACGCGGCAGGGTGGTGTCGAATTCCTGACGCAGCCGCGTCCGGATGTTGCCTTCGATGAGGTTGGTGCAAGCCAGCATGCGCAACCACAGGCGCAGCGCGTCGGCATGTTCGCTGTGGGCGCGGGTTTCGCTGTCGGGGAGCATGTTCATGAGTGGCTTTGACAAGAAGAAAGGTGGAGGGATTCAAGCGTGGGTACGGAGAGCCTGTTGTTCCCAGGGATGCTTGGCTGCGCGGTAGGGACGGGGCCACTCCAGCGCAGTGTAGCCCTGCGCTGCAGCCGCGTGCAGGGTCCATGCTGGATCGGCCAGATGGGGCCGGCCAATGGCACACAGATCGGCTCGGCCGGCGGCGATGATGGTGTTTACGTGATCGGGGTCGTGGATGTTGCCGACGGCCATGGTGGCCATGCCGGTCTCACTGCGGATGCGCTCGGCAAAGGGGGTCTGGTACATGCGGCCATAGATGGGACGGGCGGCGCGCGTCGTTTGCCCCGAGGAAACATCGATCAGTGTGACGCCGGCAGACTGGAAGGCACGAGCCATGATGACTGCATCCTCCAGGGTGTTGCCCCCCGGTGCCCAGTCGACCGCTGAGATGCGCACAGCCAGCGGGCGTTCGGCCGGCCAGACAGCCCGCAGGGCGCGGCAGACGGCCAGCGGATAGCGCAGGCGGTTTTCCAGGGAGCCACCGTATTCGTCGCTGCGCTGGTTGGTCAGCGGACAAAGAAAGCTCGATAGCAGGTAGCCGTGGGCGCAATGCAGTTCGAGCAGGTCGAAGCCGGCAGCGGCGGCACGGCGGGCAGCGGCCACGAAGGCGGTCAGCACTTCTGCCATGTCTGTCTGCGTCATGGCGCGGGGTGTCTGGTTCTGCGGGCCATAGGGCAGGGCTGAAGCGGCCAGCAGCGGCCAGTTGCCATCCGGCAGAGGCTCGTCACTGTACTGCCAGCCAGGCTGGGTCGAGCCCTTGGGCCCGGCGTGGCCCAGCTGCAGGCCGATTTTGGCGGCGCTAGCCTGATGGACGAAGCGCACGATGCGTTGCCAGGCGGCCTGCTGTTGGTCGTTCCACAGACCGGCGCAATAAGGCGTGATGCGCGCTTGTGGCGTGACGGCGGTCATTTCCGTCATGATCAGGGCCGCACCGCCCAGGGCGCGGCTGCCCAGGTGGGCCAGGTGAAAATCACCGGGTAGGCCGTCCTGGTCGTCACAGGCATACAGGGCCATCGGAGAGACGACGACACGGTTGATCAAGGTTAGCCCCCCCAGCCGGCAGGGGGTAAACATCGGCAGCAGCCGCTGCCCGGCCGGTTTGTCGATGCCGGCCCGGGCCGCCACCTGGCGTTCCACGCCATCGATGTAGCCCGGGTCACGCTGTTGCAGGCTGGCGTGGCCGACGCGCTGGCTGCTGGTGAGCAAGGCATAGGCGAACTGCCCACTTTCGAGGTGCTGGTGGCGATCGATGTGTTCGAACCATTCCATGCGGTTACGGGCGGCATTCAACAGACGCAGCATCTCCTGCTGGCGTTCTTCCTGGTAGCGTTGCAGCGCCTGGCTGCGTCGCACGGGATTTTCCAACACCCCTTCTTCTGCCAGATGGTGGCTCAGGGCGAGTGCATCTTCCAGAGCCAGACGGGTGCCGGCACCGATGGAAAAATGCTGGGTGTGGGCAGCATCTCCCAGCAGCACGATGTTGTCGTAATGCCACTGTTGGCAGCGGATTTGCTGAAAACCTGGCCAGACCGCGCCGCGCGGAGGACTCTTGTTGCAGCGTAGTGCGGCGCCTTGCAAGAAATCGGCAAAGAGCTGGCTGCAAAAGTCTGCCGATGCCGATGCATCCAGTTGATCCAGCCCGGCTGCCCGCCAGGTATTTTCGTGGCACTCGACGATGAAAGTGCTGTTGGCCTCATCAAATGGATAGACATGGGCCTGGAAGCAGCCCCAGACGGTCGGCAGGGTAATGAAGGTAAAACTGTCGAATTTCAGGGGGGCACCCAGCCAGAGGTAGCGGGTTTTTCCGGTATGGATTTCTGGCTGAAAATATTGGGCATGCTGCGTCCGGGTGCCACTGTTGCTACCATCGGCGGCCACGATCAGATCGCTTGCCTGGCCATTTCTTGTGGAGGACTGGCGCAGGACATCGGCACTGACGGCCTGGCCATAAAGCAAGTGCACCCCCAGCCGGTCGGCACGCTGACGCAAAAGTTCAAGCAGACGGTGCCGGGCGATACCGTAGTAATCATGCCCCGCACAGACGATGCGCTGTCCCTGATGGTGGATGGTGCAGGCATGCCAGTGCTGCAAGGCGGCACGAAGCTCGGCATGGCCGGACGGATCGAGCTGCGCCAGGGTATCGAGCAGGGCGGCCGGCAGGACGATGCCCCAGCCATAGGTATCGTCGGGCAGGTGTTGCTCGTACACCGTGATGTCACAGGCGGGCCGGGCCTGCTTCATCCGGATGGCGAAGTACAGACCGGCAGGGCCGCCGCCCAGGCAGTGGATAGCCATGGAATGGGGTAGATGGAAAAAAGTGCAAATATCGAACCGTCAATTATAACGGTCTGGATTGTCGTGGCCGTAACAACCAGGGCAGGGCCCCAGGGCAATCGCATGAATGCCAATGTCGTTGACCGCTCGAAATAGTTGTTTACGATCAAGACGTTGGATAGGGGGGCTGTTCACAGCACCTTGATTTGTGTAGTTTTCTGTCTTTTTGGGGTGATCCATGGAGACAGAAAACAAGCTGCGCCTGGCTGATGTATTCGTCGCGATCAATGATTCGAGACAGTCGGGGAAGGTTGAACACGACCTGGTCGAGCTGCTGGTGGTAGCGGTCAATGCGGTGCTGGTGGGAGCTGGTAGGTCTGGTCTGCTTTTGCGATGAAGTCGATTACCTCGGGTTTGAGGATGCGACGGCGTACAGTGACCTGAACACGGTCGTGCGTTTCGATCAACTCCGGCGCAGGGCGGCCTTGCGAGAGCAACACTTCAAAAATCTTGTCGAAGCCACTGCCTTCGCGTTCCATCAATTTGAGGTCGTGAAACAGGCGGGCGAGATGCTCATTGCGCCGCACCGTGGTGTGCAGCACGTTCTGCGGCGTAACGCCAAGCGGCAAGGGACCGGGATTGACGATTTCCAACCGATCCGGGTGCAGATTAAGAAAGATGTCGCCGCGCTGGGTGTAAGGGCGGTGCACCAAGGCGTTGACCAACAATTCGCGGAGCACGACGCGCCGATCCTCACGGCGCTGTCGCGGGCGTTTCACTGGCAGCGGCTCATTGACGAAGGTCTCGTGAAAAGCGGTTTGGATATCGCCCGTCAAGAAGGGCTCAATCAGAGCACCGTCAATGAACTGCTGCGACTGGCATTGCTTTCGCCAGCGGTGGTGCGCAGCATTCTCGACGGGCATCAACCGAAAACCTTGAGTCTGATCTGGCTGAAGAACAATTTGCTGCCGCCGGATTGGGACGAGCAGCACGGGCTGTTTGATGAATTTGACGCGTAGAACGAGTTTGTAATATTTCTGGTCAGTGCAGTTGCCGCCCAACCATCGGCCCGAAACCCCCATGAAATCGAGGGGTCGAGCGTCGGCCAGCCACAGGTCAAATGGAGAAAAGAGAGGATTCTGGGTGCTGGCGGGCAGGAAAACGGTGGGATTTCCGACTCGCCGACAACGCATCACCGCCCGGAACCGCGCCAGTACTGGCGCGACGGGCAGAAAAAAGCCCAACCGATAAGGGTTAAGCTTTTTAAATTGGTGGCGGAACACGGAACTGAACCCGCGTCCGCAATCCGAACAAGATAGTAATGCCTTGGCCTTGAGGCCGTGGATTCGATGATTTGGCCGACCTTGTTCGCGCTCAATCGCTACCCTATGTCGCCGTCGTGTGGGATAATTGGCAACTCTTGGCAATCCAAACTCAACCTCTGCAAAGGCAAGGCAATGGCAGAAGCTGAAGGCGACATCCTGACGCTGGACGAAGTAGCGGCCTACCTGAAGGCGGGCAAGCGCACGATTTACCGCCTTGCGGCTGAAGGCAAGCTCCCCGCTTTCAAGCTGGGCGGTACGTGGCGCTTTCGCCGCAGCGATCTGGACGAGTGGATTGCCGCCAATCTGATCAACAAGAATTCGGGGGCTGGCGACTGATGGAACTGATCGACAACATCAGCCGCTTGCTGGGCGACGACCTCAAGCAAACCCTTCGGCCAGGGGCACGGCTCAAGATCGCCGCCTCGTGCTTTTCGATGTACGCCTTCGAGGCGCTGAAAGCCGAGCTGGAAAAGATCGACGAGCTGAACTTCATCTTCACCTCGCCGACCTTTGTGGCCAACGAGGTCGCCGACAAGATTCGCAAGGAGCGCCGGGAGTTCCACATCCCCAAGCTCGACCGCGAACGCAGCCTCTACGGCAGCGAGTTTGAAATCCAGCTTCGCAACAAGCTCACCCAGCGGGCGGTGGCCAAGGAATGCGCCGACTGGATTCAGCGCAAGGCCAAGTTTCGGAGCAATCACACCAAAGCGCCGATGCAGCAGTTCGCCTGCGTGCAGGCCAGCGGCACCGACACGGCCTACATGCCCCTGCACGGCTTCACCGCTGTTGACCTCGGCTACCAGCAAGGCAACGCCGTCTCCAACCTCGTCAACAAGATGGACGAGGCCTCCTTTGCGGCCACGTACCTGAGCCTGTTCGACCAGATATGGAACGACCCCGAAAAGCTGGAAGACGTGACGGCGCAGATCTGCGAGCACATCGCCTCGGTCTACCAGGAGAACTCGCCCGAGAGCATCTACTTCCTGATGCTCTACAACATCTTCAACGAGTTCCTCGACGACATCGACGAAGACGTTCTGCCCAACGACCGCACCGGCTATCAGGACACGCTGATCTGGAACAAGCTCTTCAACTACCAGAAGGACGCGGCCACCGGCATCATCAACAAGCTGGAAACCTACAGCGGCTGCATCCTGGCCGACAGCGTGGGCCTCGGCAAAACCTTCACCGCGCTGGCCGTCGTCAAGTATTACGAGCTGCGCAACCGCTCGGTGCTGGTGCTGTGCCCCAAGAAGTTGGCGGACAACTGGCTCAACTACAACCGCAATCTCAAGACCAACATCTTCGCCCGCGACCGGTTCAACTACGACGTCCTGTGCCACACCGACCTTTCCCGCACCAGCGGCGAATCGTTCGGCACACCGCTGAACCGCATCAACTGGGGCAACTACGATCTGGTCGTCATCGACGAGTCGCACAACTTCCGCAATAACGATGCCTACAAGGACAAGGAAACGCGCTACCAGAAGTTGATGCGCAAGGTCATTCAGGAAGGGGTGAAGACCAAGGTGCTGATGCTCTCGGCCACACCGGTCAACAACCGCTTCACCGATCTGCGCAATCAGCTCGCCCTGGCCTACGAAGGCGACTCCGAGAACCTGAGCAAGAAACTGCGCACCAGCAAGTCGGTGGAAGAGGTGTTTCGCAATGCCCAGGCAGCCTTCAACACTTGGTCGAAGCTGCCGCCGGAGGAGCGCACCGCCCGTGCGATTCTGGATTCGCTGGACTTCGACTTCTTCGAGCTGCTCGACAGCGTGACCATCGCGCGCTCGCGCAAGCACATCCAGACCTTCTACGACACCAAGGACATCGGCCCATTCCCCGAGCGCCGCAAACCGCTGTCGTTCCACTGCCCCCTGACCGAGCGCTCGGACGTGCTGGGCTTCAATGAAATCTTCGAGCAACTGTCGCTGCTCAAGCTGGCCGTGTATGCGCCCGTCAGCTACATCCTGCCCAGCCGCCTGAAGAAGTACGAAGAAATCTACGACACCAAGGTCGGCGGCAAAGGCACGCTGCGTCAGGCTGACCGTGAAAAGAGCCTGCAAGCCCTGATGACGGTCAATCTGCTCAAGCGCCTTGAAAGCTCGGTGCAGTCGTTCCGGCTCACCCTGCAATCGCTGCGCGCCAACAACGAAGCCACGCTCGCCAAGATCACCGCGTTCCATCAATCCGGCCCACAGTTGGGTGCGGGGGCCACGGTGGGCGACCTCACCGAAGTGCTGGAGGGGCTGGACGCCGAGGACGACGACCTGCCAATGCCCGGTGACGAGGGTGGTGAGATCGGCGGCAAGATCAAGATCAGCCTCGCCGACATGGACTTGCCGTCCTGGGAGCACGAACTCAAGGTGGACTTGCAGGTCATCGATGCGCTGCTGGCCTCGATGGGCAAGATCACGCCGCAGGACGACGCCAAGTTGCAGCACCTCAAGGCGCAACTGCTCGGCAAGATTGAAAACCCCATCAACCCCGGCAACAAGAAGGTGCTGATCTTCACCGCTTTTGCCGACACCGCCGACTACCTGTATGCCAACCTCGCACCGGAGCTGCTCGCCAAGCTCGCCATTCACAGCGCCAAGGTCACTGGCAAGGGTGCGCCGCAATCCACCATCAAGAGGGGCACACACAGGCGCAGCTACGACTTTCAGGAGCTGCTCACCCTGTTCTCCCCGCGCTCGAAAGAGAAAACCGTGGTGCTACCGGACGAGCCGCACGAAGTCGATCTGCTCATCGGCACCGACTGCATCTCCGAAGGCCAGAACCTTCAGGACTGCGACTACCTCATCAACTACGACATTCACTGGAACCCGGTACGCATCATCCAGCGCTTCGGGCGCGTGGATCGCATCGGCTCACCCAACAGCAGCATCCAGTTGGTCAACTACTGGCCCGATATCTCGCTCGACGAGTACATCAACCTCAAAGAGCGCGTCGAGAGCCGGATGATGATCGCCGACGTCACCGCCACCGGAGACGACAACGTGCTGTCCTCGCAGGCCAACGACGTGTCGTACCGCAAGGAGCAACTGCGCCGCCTGCAGGAAGAAGTCATTGAGTTGGAGGATTTGAAAACCGGTGTCTCCATCACCGATCTGGGCCTGAATGACTTCCGGATGGACTTGCTCAACTACGTCAAAGCCCACGGCGAACTGAGCAATGTGCCCAACGGCATGCACGCCGTCGTGCCCGCCCAGCCCGAGATGGGCTTGCGCCCGGGGGTGATCTTCACGCTGCGCAACCGCGCCATTTCTCACAAAGAAGGCGGCATCAACCTCAACCAGCACAACCGCCTGCATCCGTACTACCTCGTCTACATCAACCGCGAGGGCGAGGTGATCCACGACCACACCGAGGTCAAGCGCCTGCTTGATCTGGTGCGCTCGTGCTGCAAGGGGCAAGACAAACCCATCGTGGACGTGTGCCAGCGCTTCAATCAGGAAACGGCAGATGGCCGCCGGATGCAGCCCTACTCCGACCTGCTGGGCCAATCCATTCGTTCGATGATCGAGGTCAAGGAAGAGAAGGATTTGGACAGCCTGTTCACCGGCGGCAAGACCACGGCGCTCACCGGCACCATCTCCGGGCTGGACGACTTCGAACTGATTGCCTTTTTGGTTATTCAATCCGCAGATTGCGCAGAAGTACGCAGATGATCGATCAGCGAGATAAGCAAACATACGCAATCATTGGTGCAGCTATGGCTGTCCACCGTGCACTGGGTCATGGCTTTCTGGAGGCGGTCTATCAAGAAGCCCTGGAGCGCGAGTTTATTACCGAGGGAATTCCGTACCAGCGAGAAAAAGCATTACCGATTTTTTATCGAAATGCGCCACTGCAAACCAGCTACAGGGTTGACTTTGTGTGTTTCGATAGCCTCATTGTTGAACTCAAAGCATTGCGGCAATTAAGCAGCATCGAAGAGGCGCAAGTCATCAACTACCTCAAAGCATCGGGCCTGAACAAGGCTCTGTTGCTCAACTTCGGCACAAGCAGTCTTCAGCACAAAAGGCTGGTTTTCAATCTGCGCGAATCCGCGCAATCTGCGGATAGTCATGAATAAGCCCTTCTTTCACTATCCGGTTGCGGCCAAAGTTGGCAGGGGCTTGCCAAAAAGCAAAATCTACGAACACAGCGGTGCCAACACCCGGCTGAAAGACCTGTTCGTCAAACAGGTGGAGCAGATCGTCTGGCAGTACAAGCTGGCCCCCGAGACACTGCATCTGCCCGCGCGCCCCGGCGTGCCGGAAATCCAGATTTTCAGCATCCAGCTCAAAACGCCGGAACTGCACGGCGATGTGCTGCGCTGCATCGACGGAGCCATCCCGTTCCCCATCGTGTTCGAGCTGAGTTTCGATGGCAGAACGCAGATGACCGCCGCCTACAAACGTCCGAACGAAGCAGACGCCAGCCGCTGGGTGCTCTCGGACTATTTCGCATCCGGCTGGCTGCCCATGGACAGCGAACGCACCGCCATGCCCGTAGCCCTGCATCTGGGCGGCCTGTACGAGCAACTGCTGCACCGCTTGATGCCTTGGCCCGCACGCTCGCAGGAAACGCTGGCCGAGCTGGTGGCGCGCGTGGAGCAGGCGCAGGCCAAGCAGCGCGAGCTGGACAAGACCCAGGCACGGCTGGCCAAGGAAAAGCAGTTCAACCGCAAGGTGGAGATCAACGCCACGCTGCGGCAACTGACACACGAACTTCAGGGGCTCACCACATGACCGACGCCATTGTCCCCCAGCTTACTCAAGTTTCAATGATGGCGAAAACGCCACAATTAAAAGGAAGCCCATGCCATGGCGGCCAATAAGGAAATAACGGTACTCACCGAAACCGTGCGGGTTGAGCAGCGCCAGAAAGAGGACTACCTGTCGTTAACGCATATGGGTTCATTGGAGCTAAAAATCGTACTGGAGCGCCTGATCACCACCTGGGAGAACGAGGTGGTGGAGTTCAAGCAGGCCACCGATGCCTACGGCACGGATGACATTGGCAAGTATTTCTCCGCGCTGGCGAACGAAGCCAACCTGCGCGGAACCGAGCGCGGCTGGCTGGTATTTGGCGTGAACAACAAAACCCGCAGCATCGTCGGTACCGATTACCGCGTACAGGCCGACCGCCTGCAAAGCCTGAAACAGCAAGTCGCCAGCGATACTGAACCGCGCATCACCTTCCGTAACATCCACGAATTGCAGCACGCCGATGGCCGTGTGTTGCTGTTCGAGATTCCCGCTGCACCCTTGGGCATTCCCATTGCGTGGAAGGGTCACTACTACGCCCGTGCCGGCGAAAGCCTGAGCCCGCTGGGGCTGGACAAGCAGGATGAAATCCGCCGACAAACGCTGGCGCAGGACTGGACGGCGCAAATCGTGCCTGCCGCCACCTTCGCCGATCTGGACGAAACCGCCGTCAGCAAAGCACGCGAATCTTTCGCCAGGAAGTACGCCAACCGCGTCAAGCTGAATGACGTTATGAACTGGCCGCTGTCCACCTTCCTCGACCGCGCCCGCCTCACCCAGAACGGGCAGATCACCCGCACCACCTTGTTGCTACTGGGCAAGGCTGAATCGGCGTATCTGCTCTCGCCGCATCTGGCGCAGCTCACCTGGAGTCTGGAAGGCAGCGAACGTGCCTACGAACACTTCAGCCCGCCGTTCCTGCTCACCACCTCCGAGCTGTACCAGCGCATCCGCAATATCCAGTTGCGTATCCTGCCGCAGAACGAATTGGTGCCGGTGGAAGTGCCGAAGTACGACCAAAAAATCGTGCTTGAAGCCCTGCACAACTGCATTGTCCATCAGGATTACCGTCGCAATGGCCGCGTGGTAGTGAAAGAGCAACCCGACAGGTTGGTGTTCGAGAACGAAGGGGGCTTCTTCGAGGGCTTGCCTGCCGACTACATCGAAGGCAGCAAAATCCCGCACCGCTATCGCAACCCGTTCCTTGCCCAAGCGATGGCCGAGCTGAACATGATCGACACCATGGGTTTTGGCATCCGCGACATGTATCTGGGTCAGGCGCGGCGCTATTTCCCTCTACCCGATTACGACCTGAGCATAGCCACCGAGGTGAAGATGACGCTGTACGGCGGTGTGGTGGACATTGCCTATTCGCGTCTGTTGATCCAGAAGACCGATCTGCCACTGGCCGACGTACTGGCGCTGGATCGTGTGCAGAAGAAGCTGCCAATCCCCGACACCGCTGCCGCGCACTTACGCAAGGCCGGGCTGATCGAGGGGCGTAAGCCGAATTACTTCGTCTCGGCGGAAGTGGCCGCTGCAACCGGCGACAAGGCCGACTACATTCGTACCCGTGCTTTCGATGATGAGCATTACGCAAAGCTGCTGACCGAATACTTGGCCAAGTTCGGTGAGGCCAATCGAGCCGAGATCAACAAGCTGCTGCTGGACAAGCTCAGTGATGCGCTGACCGAAGAGCAGAAGGTGAAAAAGATCGACAACCTGCTGACCAAGCTGCGCCGCACCGGGCATATCCAGAACGCAGGCAGCCGCAGCCAGTCGGCGTGGAAGCTTGCAGAATGAATGCAGAAATGTGCAGAAAGCCTGCACCGACCGAACTACCGTAAATCAATCACTTACGCTTTCTGCAAGTCCCGGTTTGCAGAAAGTTTGCAGAGAAAACAAAGAGAACCCACTCATGGACAAACCGAAAATACACGCTTCAACGGAGTGAATAACCACATGACCGACGCCATCGTCCCCCAACTCACGGCCCGCTTCGACGAACTCAGCCAGCGCCTGCCCGATGAAGGCATCGAGTTCTGGTTTGCCCGCGACCTGATGGAGCCCCTGGGCTACGCCCGGTGGGAGAACTTCATCACCGCCATTCATCGAGCTATAGGGTCTTGCAAATCAACAGACTACGATGAGCCTGACCATTTTCGTGGCGTCACGAAAATGGTCAGGCTGGGGCAACGCAACATCAAGCCCGAAAAGCTGCCAGCGGAAGAAGACACCAAGAAGCTGGAGCGGCGCGTGAAGTCCGACGAAAAGAAACTGGAAAAACAGTCGGGCAAGCTGCCCCGGCCCGATAGCGAGAACTGAAGATGAACAAACTCAAGATGCACTCCCCCAACCTGACCGAAGACAACATCGCCCGCCTTCGCGAGATGTTTCCGGGTTGCGTGACGGAAGCTAAAAGCGAAGACGGCAGCGTGAAGCTGGCGGTGGATTTCGACCAGTTGCGGCAGGAGCTTTCGGCTTCGTTGGTGGAAGGACCGCAGGAGCGGTATCACCTCAACTGGCCGGGCAAGCGCGAGGCGCTGCTGACGGCCAATGCGCCGATTGCCAAGACCTTGCGGCCTTGTCGTGAGGAAAGTGTGGACTTCGATACAACGAAGAACCTGTTTATTGAAGGCGATAACCTCGATGCGTTGAAGCTGCTGCAGGAGACGTATCTGGGCAAGGTGAAGCTGATCTACATCGACCCGCCGTACAACACGGGTAATGACTTTATCTACGAAGATGATTTTGCTGAGGATGCAGGCGAATACCTGCGCCGCTCGAATCAGGTGGATGAAGATGGAAATCGACTGACCGTCAATACTGCAGCCAATGGTCGCTTTCATTCTGACTGGCTTTCGATGATTTTCCCAAGGTTAAAATTGTCATTGGCACTTATGCCAGACGATGGAATCATTTTTATTTCGATTGATGACAGCGAAATAGACAATCTTCGCAAAGTATGTGATGAGGTTTTTGGAAGAGAGAATCTCCTTGGCATTTTTCAATGGCGTAGGCGTCAAACTACCGACAATAGAAATTATTCAAGAGTTTCGTTTGATCATGAATATATTGTTGCATACGGCAAGAGCACTATCGCCCAGCTTAGAGGTCGTGATATTGATGAATCAAAATACAAGAACCCTGACAATGATCCTCGGGGGCCGTGGGCAAGTATTGACTTGTCCGGATTGGCAACAGCCACTCAACGACCGAATCTACACTTCAATATTACAGATCCAGTAACTGAAATATCCTATTCGCCCAATCCGAATAGGGGATGGTCAAAAAGCAAGGAAAACATTGAAAAAATGATTTCTGAAGGAAGAATTCTTTTTCCATCGAAACCTGATGGCCGACCACGGGAAAAGAAGTTCCTAGAAAATTTGCAGAGTTCAGTGACAGGATTCTCCACATGGCTTGATTCCAGTGCTGTGGGATACAACACAAATGGTACGCGTGAAGTTACGGAGCTTATTGACGGAAAATTTTTTGATTTCCCGAAACCTTTAGCTCTTGTTTCAGAATTTGTGCGGCAGGCCGCACATGGAAAAGACAGTATCGTATTGGATTTTTTTGCTGGTTCTGCCACTACCGCTCACGCAGTGATGCAGCTTAATGCAGAAGATGGTGGGAGCCGTAAATTCATCATGGTACAGTTACCTGAGCCTTGCGCTAAGACTTCAGAAGCATTCAATGCGGGTTACAAAACCATTGCCGACATCAGCAAAGAACGCATCCGCCGAGCCGGGCAACGCATAAGCAGCGAGCAGCGAGCAGCGAGCAGCGAGCAGCGAGCAGCGAGCAGCGAGCAGCGAGCAGCGATTGGCTGCGGCCTCACCGGAAAGTTCCTCCTCACCGAAAAATATTTCACTCGACGTCGGCTTTCGCGTGTTGAAGGTGGATACCTCCAATATGGCTGACATCTACTACACCCCCGATACACTAGACAAAGCCAACCTCGACCTGTTCGTGGACAACATCAAACCCGACCGCACAGAGGGAGACTTGCTGTTCCAAGTGATGCTGGACTGGGGCGTTGACCTTACCCTGCCCATCGAGAAGAAAACCATCCAGGGCAAGGATGTGTACTTTGTCGATGACAACGCGCTGGCCGCCTGCTTCGATGCCCACGGCGGTGTGGACGAAGCCTTCGTCAAGGAACTGGCCAAACAACAGCCGCTGCGCGTGGTGTTCCGCGACGCCGGGTTCAAGGACAGTGCAGTCAAGATCAACGTGGAGCAGATCTTCAAGCTCTTGTCGCCATCCACCGAAGTGAAGAGCATTTGAGGCGGCCCATGACAACGCTTACTCATGATGCCGTCTATCCGTATCTACCATTTGTGCCACAACCTGTGGCACTTTTCTCGGCTGAACTGCACCGCCCCGCACCATGGAGCCAGCAAATCGAACAGACACCGTCTGACTTATTGAGCTGGTCACATAATGTGTTTGAATTTTTGAAAGTTCATGAGAGTTGGCAATATCTATGCGGGGCATTTGTGCTACGCGCCATTGCACAGTTCCTCGACCGCTTAAAAAGCCAGAAGGCTTCTGGCTTTTTAAGGAAATTGCACGCTCTGCATCCAGAATTTGTCCCGCAACCCGTGGGACAAAGGACAACCAGCATAAGCTATTTGTGGAGCGTGAAACAGGAATTACGCTCTACAAATGAGTTTGTAGCGCACAGACGCTCCACAAAGCTCGGGGGAGTCGTATGAAACTCAAATTCAAAACTCAAGCCTACCAGACCGCCGCCGTACAAGCGGTGGTGGACTGCTTCAAGGGGCAGCCTGCGGCCTCCAGCGAGGCTATTCGTTATCGCATTGATCCCGGCAAGGCCAAAAAAGGGATGGATGATCTGTTTTCCGATGCCGGTTTCAAGAACGCTGACCTGGCACTGCCGGATACCGCCTTGCTCGACAACATCCAGCAGGTACAGCGCCAGCAAAACCTGACCATTTCCGATGCGCTGGTCAAGACCAAGGTCGCCCGTGTGAACCTCGACGTGGAAATGGAAACCGGCACCGGCAAGACATACTGCTACATCAAGACGATTTTCGAGCTGAACCAGCAGTACGGCTGGAGCAAGTTCATCATCGTGGTACCCAGCATTGCCATCCGCGAGGGCGTGGCGAAGTCTTTGCAAATCACCGCCGAGCATTTTCTGGCGACGTACCACAAGAAGGCGCGTTTCTTCATCTACAACTCCAAGCAGTTGCACCACCTGGAGAGCTTTTCGTCGGACGCGGGCATCAACGTCATGGTCATCAACGTGCAGGCCTTTGCCGCGCGCGGTGCCGACAACCGCCGCATCTATGACGTGCTGGACGATTTCCAGTCGCGCAAGCCCATCGACGTGATCAGCGCCAACCGCCCCATCCTGATCCTGGACGAGCCGCAGAAGATGGAAGGCGCGGCCACGCTGAAATCGCTGGAGGAGTTCAAGGCGCTGATGGTGCTGCGCTACTCGGCCACCCACAAAACCACGCACAACAAGATTCACCGCCTCGATGCGCTGGACGCCTACAACCAGAAACTGGTGAAGAAGATCGCGGTGCGCGGCATCGCGGTGAAGGGGCTGGCGGGCACGGCGGGCTATCTGTACCTGCAATCCATCGAGATTTCCAGCAAGAAGCCGCCCGAGGCGCGCGTGGAATTCGAGCAGAAGCTGGCGGGCGGCAACATCAAGCGCGTGGTGAAGAAGCTGGGCAAGGGCGACAACCTGTTCGATCTGTCGAGTGGGT
>JAGOSV010000052.1 GCA_018062105.1 Sterolibacterium sp.
CGGCAGGCCGAGCCGGGCGGCCATGTGAGCAACGAAGCGGGTCTTGCCCACCCCTGTCGGCCCCTTGATGAGCAGCGGCAAATGATGGCGCCAGGCTTGCTCGAACAGCTCGATTTCATTGCCGGCAGCAGCGTAGTAGGGGAGTTCTGCGGACATGGGGTTCATGGCCAAGGGTGAGCGGGAGGACATCCCGGAGTGGGAGCGCGGGACTATATCAGGCTTTGTGCATGCCGAAGTAGAAGGCGATGCCGATGGCGGCGACGACCAGCACCAGCCACAGCAGGATGATCAGCCGCCAGTGCAGGGCAGCGTGGCGCAGACCCATGAATTCATCAGCGACCCACCAGCCCTTGATGCCAGCCAGCCCGAGCAGGATGGCAGCGGTCATCGGGCCGTGAGCCCCCTGTTCGCCAAGGAACCAGGTGATGAAGGTGGCCACCAGCAGGGCGGCAAAGGTCAGATCGAGGGTATGTGTGTTCATGAGCATCACCGCATGACATAAACGAGGGGAAAGAGGATCAGCCAGACCAGATCGACCATGTGCCAGTAGCTCGCGCCGGTTTCCATACCGTGATGATCGGTGGCACTGTAGCCGCCCTGGCGGGTCTTGTTCCAGACGGCGACGAGGATGACCATGCCGAGGATGACGTGCATGAAGTGGAAGAAGGTCAGCGCCAGATAGAAGAAGTAAAAAACGTTGGTGTCCAGGTCGATGCCCTGTTTGAACTTGGCGGCGTATTCAAACAGCTTGACGACGAGAAAGCCGCCACCACAGAGGATGCCGGCCATCAGCAGACGGGCGGATTGCGGTGCGCGGTCGGCCTTGATGGCGGCTACGGCACGCGCCACACACCAGCTGGCCGTCAGCAGGAAGACGGTGTTGAGAGCGCCGGAATTGCGGTCGAGCGTCGGTTGCAGGCTTTCGAACAGCTCGATGTTGCGGGCTCGCACAATGGCATAGGCGGTAAAGAAAATGGCAAAGACCAGCAGCTCAGACCAGATGAAAATCCAGATGGCCAGATCGCCCGGCAGGCTGTTCCCTTTAGAGGGGGGCGTGGTATCGGTACCTAGCAGCGAGGCAGGAAGCTCGCAGGAGGGACTTTCCGTTTGAGTGAGGGATGACGTTGTGTTCATCGTGGTTTTTCGTCTCTGCAAGAAGAAACCCCGGCACGAGGCCGGGGCTTCAAGAGACGAGACATGGGGGACATGCCTCGTCAGGGGGGGCAGCGATCAGGCCTTGGCGGTTTCGCCACCCTTGAAGAAGCTGCAAAGATACACGATGAGGCCAATCAGGAAAATGACACCGCTCCATTCACGCATCCAGTAGAACAGCATGACCTGATCCTGGGCATCCATGTAGGACAGCGGCGTTTCCGAGATGCGTTGCAGCCAGACTTGCAGGATGCCGGCAGCGGTGAGGAACAGCGTGATGAACACCATGGCGATGGTCATCAGCCAGAAGCCCCACATTTCCATGACCTGAGCCGAGTTGCTGTTGGCGGCGCGACCGCGCAGCAGCGGCATGGCATAGGAAATCATCGTCAGCACGACCATGGCGTAGGCACCATAGAAGGCCATGTGACCGTGGGCGGCGGTGATCTGCGTGCCGTGGGTGTAGAAGTTCACCGGTGCCAGGGTATGCAGGAAGCCCCACACGCCCGCGCCAAGGAAGGACATGACGCCCGTACCTAGCGCCCACAGGGTGGCCGCCTTGTTGGGATGCTCGCGGCGACGACGATTCACCATATTGAAGGCAAACAGGGTCATGGCGAAGAAGGGGATGGGCTCCAGCGCCGAGAAGACCGAGCCGACCCATTGCCAGAATTCTGGTGCGCCGATCCAGAAATAGTGGTGTCCTGTACCGAGAATGCCTGAGATCAGCGTGAGCGTCACGATGACGTACAGCCATTTTTCGATGACCTCACGGTCGACCCCGGTGATCTTGACCAGCACGAAGGCCAGAATGCCGCCGAGGATCAGTTCCCACACACCTTCTACCCACAGATGCACCACCCACCACCAGTAGAACTTGTCGCGCACGACGTTGTGGGGGTTGTAGAAGGAGAACAGGAAGAAAATCGCCAGACCCCACAGGCCGATCAGCAGCACCGTCATGATGGAGGTCTTGCGCCCCTTCAATACAGTCATGGTGACGTTGTAGAGGAAGCCCAGGGCGACGATGACAATGCCGACCTTGGTGATGAGTGGCTGCTCCAGGAATTCACGCCCCATGGTGGCCAGCAGGTCATTCCCCGTCAGCTCGGCCAGCTTGGCGTAAGGCAGCGCCAGGTAGCCGACGATGGTCAGTGCGCCGGCAATGAGGAAGATCCAGAACAGGGCCAGCGCCAGTTTCGGGCTGTGCAGCTCGGTTTCTGTTTCCTCGGGCACCATGTAGTAGGTAGCCCCCATGAAGCCGAACAGCAGCCAGACGATGAGCAGGTTGGTGTGCACCATCCGGGCGATGTTGAAGGGAATCGCCGGGAACAGGAAGTCCCCGATGACATATTGCAGACCCATGATCAGGCCGAAGATGATTTGTCCGGTAAAGAGGCCAAGCGCCGCGATGAAGTAGGGCTTGGCAACCGATTGGGATGAATATTGCATGGTGGTCGTCCTCTCCTCTTAGCCTTCGACGTTAGGCGGCCATTTGGCAGTGTTGATTTCCGACACGTACTTGAAGAAGGCGACGAGCTCGTCGAGTTCCTTGTCGGTGAAATTGAACTGTGGCATCTGGCGACGGCCGGGCGTGCCGGTCGGCTGCGCCTTGATCCAGGCCTTGATGAAATCCGGGCCACGGCGAACATAGACGTTACCGAGCTCGGGCGCGAAATAAGCCCCTTCACCCAGCAGCGAATGGCAGCCGATGCAGTTGTTGGTTTCCCATAGTTTCTTGCCAGCAATGGTCTCGGGGGTCAGTGCGGCACGGTTGTCCCGTCCCGGCAATGCCTGCTCTGTCTGGTACGTGAGGGCCAGAAACATCAGGAAGAAGAACATCGTTCCTCCGTAAAAGATGTTTCGGGCCATCGACGTCGTGAAGGTACCTCCGCTCATTTCGTCTCCTTTGGGTTAATGAAAATAAATCATTGAAAAAACAGATTGCTCCGTGTGGAACCAGTGGTCAGGTTTTAGGTGGGTGAGGTGCAGTACATGCCGGAAAATTGCGCCTGGTTGGTTATCGCCCCGGGATGCTAATGATGGTTGAGACTATAAGCATTGATTTATATCAATCTTGACAGAACAAAATTTATGAAGATGGAAGCACAAGGCGTGTCGTGTGGTTCGCCGGTCACCATGTTTTGGAATGTCTCCATGAACGCCCGTGTCTGATGAGGCGGCTGCCTGATGAAATCATGCATTTTACTTTCAGCTTCTATCGAAAGCAACGGTTAATGGATATCTTTTGACGACAAGGCGGCGATATACAGCAAAAACATGAGGTTGATGTCAGTTTTTTGTTGACTGTAGGTTGGCTGGTGCTGTGGTTTTTTAATTTGATATTACTAAAAAAACAAATGGTTACAATATTTATGTGGATTTTTGTCCGCCACTGGTTGACAAATGTCTGTGTGTCATTGATAATCATTCTCATTACACGGCCTTGGGTGGTTTGCTGCCAGTAGTCAGGTAGTCAGATAGTCAGGTTGTGCTAGGCAAGCCAGTCCCTCCCGGGCAAGCCAGCCTCCATTTCTGGACGCATGTTGTGCGGGAGGTTCCATGAATACATTTTTATCATTGATCGAGACGATTGCCGCAGCGCGGCGGCCGGCGAGGATGCTGCCGGTTGAGCAGGTGCTTGATGCGGTTGCATCGCGTCGTTTTTCGATGACTTATCATCCTGTCGTTGATCAGGACGGTATGACGATTGCCTGGCGTGCGAAGTCGGGTTTTTGGGGTGAAGATGGGCAAAGCCTGTCGCCGAGTATCGTGTTTGCGTTGTTGCACGAGACGCCGGCTTTGCTACTGGCTACCGAGCTTCAGCTCAAGAGTCTGGCTATGACCTATGCACCAGCGGCTGGGCGGTTGATACTGTCGCTGGATGCAGACAGCTATGCTGTAGCGAGGCAATCCGATGGTAATCCTTTCGATCGGTTGTTTGCCGGCCAGTCGCGCGTGGTCGTAGAGGTTTGCGAGAACCGCCCGATGATGGACGTTGCGCGTCTTCGATATTTATTGCGTTGTTTGAGTGTGCAGGGGATTCCGCTGGCAGCGGGTCGTCATACTCCGGTAGCAATTTATCGCGATGATTCATTCGGCGAGATGGATTGGGTACGTGTGCCTTGCCCGCCAGACTGGCGTGATGCCCATCGTATCCGGGCGATGGCGGGGATTGCTGAGGCGGCATGGCATGCCGGTAGCATTGCTTATGTCTCCGATGTGCAGACGCCGGAAGCACTGGCGCTGATTTATTCCATCGGCTTTGCTGCGGCGAGTGGTCCAGTATTTTCAGAGCGTACCATTTCTGTCCGGCCGGCATTGCCAGGTGTGGCACGAGGCGGCTTGCGGGTCGGGAGCGGGATATGACCAAGCCGGAAAAAACTCCTTCTTCTGTGATTCATCCGGAACCGGAAGGGGCATGTGACGCGGCGGCGGTACATGTCAAAACCATTGATAGCCGGCAATTGTTCCAGGATTCCAGGGTGATATTCATTGATCATGGCAGTGAACGCTATGTTTTACGGTTGACGCGGGAAAATAAACTGATATTGACCAAATGAAAAAAGTTGCCCATTTTTCCTATGTGGGCTACCCGGCAGCTGATGTAATGGTTATGCCTGGGGCCTTTGCGATGACATCGGTTGCGGCGATGCTCAAGACTGCGGGAATGCCAGGATGTTTGCGGGTTCCGGCGTCGCAGGCACCACGCCGGCGTAGAAAATTGTGGGCACTTGCCGCGCGCATGTTCTGTCCGCTGGTGGGGACTTGTCTGGCAGTGGCAGAAATGCGCCGCCTGGCGGAGCAGCATGGGCTTGAACCAGCAGCATTGAGTGATTATGAGCTGCATGTCCAGGTGGTCGCCGCCTGTAGCAGCAGAACTCCCTTGACTGAGGCAATACAGCGGCATCTTGAAAGACGCCATGCGGCGGCGGTGTCCCGTAGTCTCAAGGTCAGGGGCGAGGCTGCCATACTGGAGCAATGGCGGATGGCCTGTGCTCGTGGTGAGGATATCCCGGGTACGTTATGGGCAAGTCTGACACATGCCGATCTGGGCGAGGAGGGCTGGAGACAGATCGAGGGTGATGTACATATGTTGTCGCATCAGGTAGGTGCTTCGGTGCGGGCTGACCTGCATCAGTTGGCGAAGTTGAGGCAGGAACGTCAGCAACTGGAGGAGGGGAATGCGGTATTGCGTCATGAGTTGCTGCAGGTGCAACGCCAGATGGCTAGTGGTATGGCGAGTTTGCATAAACGTCTCCTCGATGCTGAAACACGTGCCAGTCTGGTGTCATACCGTGAGGCTGAGCTGACAGAGGCTCGCCGTCAGGCAGGAGGGGCCGCAGCGCTGAGTGAGCAGGTGCGCACCTTGACACAGCAGGTTGCACGCCTGGAATCGCGTAACCAGAGCTATTCTGAACGTGTCGCCCGTCTGGAACGTTCTGTGGTGACCAAGGCGCAGGAGCTCCAGGCGGCCGAGGCCGCGTTGGAGTCCTTGCTGGGAGTGTGCGATGCAGACAGTGCCCCTCCCCATGCGGGTTGTCATCGCAGTTGCCCGATGGAGGGGGAGGGACAGTTGGCCGGACGTTGTGTGCTGTGTATCGGCGGGCGTACCAATATGATCGATGGTTATCGGCGTTTGGTCGAAACCCATGGTGGGCGATTTCTTCATCACGATGGTGGTCTGGAAGAAAGCCTGCACCGGATTGATACCGCCGTTGCGACGGCGGATGCCGTGGTGTGCCAGACGGGCTGTATTTCCCATGCGGCTTATTGGCGGCTGAAAGATGCTTGCAAAAAACTTGGGAAACCCTGTGTTTTTCTCAAGTCTCCCGGGGTTACAAGTTTTGCGCGTGGACTGGTCAATCTGGCCAATCATCCGGAGTTGCCTCCGCCTCATTGATCCCGTTACATCGGACCTGATTTCATCAGGTTCTCAGAAAATTCGAGTCAGCCACCCAGGGTTATGCCCAAGGCAGCCAGATTGTTTGTCATTTCCTTGGAGAGTGGAGAGTTATATGGTTGTCTTTGATCGTCATAAACACAGCATACTGGGCTCGGTGACGCTGGTGGTAACGCTGGCAGTCAGCATGTCTGCGATGGCTGCTGATCAAGTTTTGCCGGTTGCGGTTGTGACAGCGACACGCAGTGCGATGTCTGTGGGAGAAGTGGCATTGACAGCCACAGCCATCGAGCGTAATGCCCTGGAGGCACGGCTTCCGTCTGATGAGACCGATATTTTCCGTGACGAGCCGGATGTGGCCATGGCACGGGACTTACGCCGACATGGATCGACCCGGGTAAACATCCGTGGTATCGAAGATAAGCGCGTCGTACAGATGGTGGATGGCGTTCGGCTTGGGGATTATTACAACGGCGGGGGGCCGACAAATTTCACCATGGCCGCCTCACCAACGGCGATGCCGGATTTTCTGAAGCGGGTGGAAATCGTGCGGGGCGCGGTTTCTAGTCTTTATGGTTCGGACGCCATTGGTGGCGTGGTGGGATATGTCACGCTTGATCCTGCCGATCTTTTGACGACGGGCCAACAGAATGCGCTGCGTCTGCGTGCCGGTTATTTCGGGGCCAGCCAGGGCTTTGGTCAGACGGTTATGGGGGCGTTGCGCACAGGTTCGGCAGAGATGTTGCTGGGTTACAGCCATTTGTCGAGTGAGGAATTCGATAATCAGGGTAGTGATGGTAGCGTTTCGGCAGTGCGCAGTACGCCGAACCCTATGAAGATCAAGGATCAGGGGCTTCTGGCCAAAATGAGTCTGCGCCCTGCGGTGGGGCACAAGCTGGGATTCATGATTGAAGGCCGCGATCAAGGTAATCAAAGCGAAATCCTGCGCTTGAGTAGTTCTTTGCCGAGGATGACCTGGGTGCGTGGAGATGACCATGCCCGCCGTCTTCGTGCCAGTATCGATTGGGAGCATGTACCGGCGTCGAATTCGTTTTATGACCGACTGACGGCGCGTCTTTACCATCAGGATGCCCAGACCGAGAACTTCAATCATCAGCGCAGAACCCGTACTTCAGCAAGCTGCTCTGCGGTGGCACCAGGCAGCAATGACTGTGAGCTCGAAGGCGATTTCACGCTGGATCAAAAGAGTTTTGGCGGCAGTCTTCAGTTCGAGAGTACGTCCAAGGCTTGGGGCGCACAGCATTTATTGAGCTATGGCATTGATCTGGGGCGTGTCAGTGTTGAGGAATTCCGGGATGCCCGTATCTGGAACAGGACGACCGGGACATTTACCCGCTCACTGGCAGGTGAGACTTTCCCTTTGCGTGATTTTGCCAATGGCAATACGGATACGCTGGGGATTTTTGTTCAGGATGAAATCCATGGTCTGGCTGATGGGCGTTTCACCCTGACGCCGGGACTTCGTTATGACCGCACACGGCTCAAACCGGAGTTGGACGCACTGGCGCAACAGGTGTTGAACCAGATCGGACGCCAGACCGTTGCCCAGAGCCACGGGTCACTGTCGCCCAAGTTGGGCGGGGTGTGGCGATTGACGCCGCAGCTATCGGCTTATGGCCAGGTTGCACGAGGTTTTCGCGCCCCGGATTACAAGGAGGTCAACGGGGTATTCCGTAACACGACACAGCGTTATGGCGTTACGCCGAATGCTGATCTCAAGCCTGAAACCAGCACGGGGATCGAACTCGGACTGCGCTTCAATACCGATACCCTGCGTACCCAGTTGAATGTTTTCGATAACCGCTACAAGGATTTTATCGAGAGTATCCGTTACACGGGCTGCCATCTGCCGGGTGCCAATCCGAATTGCATTGCCGGAACGACGACGACCTATCAGTCTGTAAATCTAAATCGTGTACGTATCCGTGGTGCCGAACTGCGCGCGCAATGGCAGTCGGCTGACGGGTGGGCGATGGCTGGTGCGCTGGCCACTGCCCGGGGCGATAACGAGGCGAGTGGCCAGCCGCTTGACAGCATCGAGCCGACCCGGCTGACGGGAAGTCTTTCACGCGATTTTGGAAACTGGGGTGGGCGGGTGCAGCTGAGTGCTGCCGCACGAAAAACCCGGGTGGACGATACCAATGGGGCGTGGTTTCGCACGCCGGGATATGGGGTGGCCGATCTGTCCGCCTGGTGGAAGATCGACCGTCGCACACAGCTCAGTGTGTCGCTCAACAACGTGTTCGACAAGAAGTATTGGTTGTGGAGTGATATCCGTCAGGCTGATGCGAATGCGCCACTCGCGGTCGATTTCTATTCCCAGCCGGGCCGTCATGTGAATCTTGCCTTGCAGATGGATTTCTGAAGATGAAGCCGCACGCAGGTGGAAACAAAAACAATCGGATGGCTGTTTTCTTTTGGCTGTTGTCGCTGGCACTCCTCTTTTGTGGCCTGGTACAGGCACAGCCGGTGGCCAAGCCTCTTGGGCCGGTACAAATAGGGGATAAAGGGCGCTCCCTGCTGTTTATCACCTCTGCGCCGGTACAGCCAGCCAAGTTCCGTCTGCTGGCCGAGATTGCCCGGCCACAGGGTTTCTCCGTCGAGGTTCGCTACGTCGAAAAACTGCCTCGCGATGTGGATGCCACCTTGTTTTCGGGATACCGGATGGTGGTCTTCGATACACCACGTGACCATCTTCGTGACATGGTGCAAGGCCGCCTGGCAGCGGTCTTGCCCGGACTGAGAACTCCCTATTTCTGGATGCACGACACACAGCCCGTCTGGAAAGGTTTGCCGGAGGCGTTGGCTCACCGTCTTCACCGCTATTACCTGAACGGTAGCCGGAGAAATTTTGAAGGCTTCTTTGCTACGCTGGCAGCGTTTGATGCTGGACGATTGAGGGTTGATGCTGCGGGCAGCGACATGGGCGGCGATATGGGCAACAACTTGGGTATTCCACCCCCCATTATTTTCCCCGAATCAGCGGTTTATCATCCCCAAGCCCCAACCCTGGTGTTTTCTGATCCGCTGGCTTATCTGATGTGGAAAAAGGTGGATCTCACGAAAAAACAGCGGCCACCGGTGATCGCGATTGCCATTCACCAGACCTACATTGCCAATGAGCAAACGGCGTTTGTTGATGATCTGATTGCCCGTATCGAGGCCGCCGGTGCACAGCCACTGGTGTTTTATAGCCCGGTGATGGGTGGAGCCGACATGCTGGGCATGCTGGCTCCCGGCGGGAAGCGGCTGGCCGATGTGCTCATCAATACACAGATCATGTTGAACCCGGAAGGGCGGCGAAAGGAGTTTGAGCAACTCGGGATTCCGGTCATCCAGGCCATGACGTATCGCAAGGGGGATGAAGCTGCCTGGGCCAGCGATCCACAGGGCGTGACCTTGATGGATGTACCGTTTTATCTGGCACAGTCCGAATACACCGGCATTACGGATATTCAGGTGGCAGCTGCCGTGCGGAAAAGCGATGATGCACATATACCCATTGCTGCACAGGCCGCCAGCGTGGTTGGGAAGGCACTGAATCTGGCTCGACTTCAGCAAAAGCCCAATGCCGACAAACGTATTGCCATTTTTTACTGGAACTATCCTCCGGGCGAAAAGAACCTTTCCGCGTCTTTCATGAATCTGCCGCGCAGTCTGGAAAACACCCTGGCCGCAATGAAAGCGGCTGGTTACACCACGGAAACGCCTTCGGAACCAGAATTGATCGGTAATCTTCAGCAACTGCTGGCACCGTTTTATCGGGAAAATCAGCTTGATGCCTTGTTGCAGGCCGGTAACGCTGAATTGCTGCCGGTGAAGGCGTATCGACGCTGGCTGGACCTACAACCCGAATTGGTAGGCCATGCGCTGAATGAGAAGTTCGGCCCGCCGGAAAGATCCTCCATGGTCATTCGGCGACAGGGTAAAGACTACTTCGTGATCCCCCGTTACAAGATCGGCAACATCGTCCTTCTGCCGCAGCCGCCTCGTGGCGAGAAATGGGAAGACAAGGAAAAGGCCCTGTATCACTCGACCAAGGCCCCGCCCTCACATTTTTACTACGCCGTTTATCTCTGGGCGCGCAGCCAGCATCAGGCCGACGCCTTCGTGCATTACGGCACGCACGGTTCGCAAGAATGGTTGCCCGGCAAGGAGCGCGGTCTGTCGGTGCATGATTATTCGATGCTGGCTCTGGGGGATGTGCCGGTGGCCTATCCCTATATTGCCGACAACATTGGTGAAGCGCAGCAAGCCAAGCGGCGGGGGCGTGCAACCATCGTCTCTCACCAGACACCCCCTTTCCGTCCGGCAGGTCTGCACCAGAGGTTGACGAATATGCACGATCTGCTGCACGCCTGGCTGGCACAGGATGAAGGTGCAGTGAAGGATAAGTTGCGTAGCGACCTGCTTGCCGCCGTACAGAAAGAACGTATCGAGCGCGACATGGGCTGGAGCCTTGAACGTGCGGCAGCGGATTTCTCGAACTTCATTACGCAGTTACACGATCATCTGCATGAGTTAGCAGAGATGGCGCAGCCGCTGGGGCTGCACACTTTCGGGCGTGCGCCGGATGACAAGCATCGGCTGGCGACGGTCATGTTGATGCTGGGTCGAAATTTCTGGGAAGCGGCGGCCCTTCATGCGGGCGTTCGCAAGGAGGATGTCGACGAAACACTGGTTTCGGATTACGACAAGCTCGTCGAATCTGTTCCCTATCGTCTGTTGAAACGGCATGTTGTAGAAGGCTTGGACGATACGACCTTGCCAGAGGCTTTGCGCAGCTCCCTGATTCAGGCACGCAAGTGGTATGCCGATATTGGAGCGGGCAACGAGATTCCTGCATTGCTCGCCGTACTCGATGGCAAGTATCTGCCGACTTCCTACGGTGGCGACCCGCTGAAAAACCCGGATGCCTACCCCACCGGCAGAAATCTTTACGGCTTTGACCCTTCGCGCATTCCCACCCCGCAAGCCTGGGCCGCCGGCAAGGAAGCCGCCGAAAAACTGCTGGCCGAACATCGCAAGCTGAAGGGGACGATGCCGAAGAAGCTGACGTTCTCACTCTGGTCGGTCGAGACCATGCGTCATCAAGGCTTGCTCGAAGCGCAGGCCTTGTGGCTGATGGGGGTTGAGCCGGTTTGGGATAACGGGGGGCGGGTGACGGATGTGAAGCTGGTGCCGCGTTCTGCCCTGGGGCGGGCGCGGGTCGATGTGGTGCTTTCCGCGACGGGCTTGTATCGTGACCACTTTCCCAATGCCATGAAGCAGCTGGCTCGCGCGGTCAAGCTGGCCGCCGAATCGGACGGAACTGCTGACGCCGACAACCCGCTGGCGGCTAATGCCCGCGCCATCACGGCCCGGCTGATCCAGCAGGGCGTAGCCCCCGAGGTGGCGAAAAAAGCCGGGCAGACGCGCATTTTTTCCTCTGAAAGCGGACGTTACGGAACGGGACTCGATGACGCAACCCTGGCGAGCGATTCCTGGCAAGGCAAGGCCGAAGGCGACCGGAAGCTGGCCCAGTTGTATCTTTCGCGGATGCAGTTTGCCTATGGGCCAGACGAAGCCGATTGGGGGAAAACAGGGGATGCGCTGGCGGCCGCTTCGGGTGGAAAGAAGGGCGGCAGCATCAATCTGTATGCCGAGCATCTTCGGGGTACGGAAGGTGCCGTGCTGTCGCGGACATCCAATACCTACGGCATGCTCACCACCGACGACCCCTTCCAGTATCTGGGCGGTATCGCGTTGGCGGTTCGCCATCTCGACGGCAAGGCTCCCGAGCTGTACATCTCCAATCTGCGCGGCCAGAACCCGCGTGCCGAAGGTGCGGCACAGTTCCTCTCCAAGGAACTGGCCACACGCAACTTTCACCCCGGCTACATCAATGGCTTGATGAAAGAAGGCTATGCCGGCACCTTGCAGGTGCTCGACGGCGTGAATAATTTCTGGGGCTGGACGGCCGTTGCGCGTGAGATCGTGCGTGACGACCAGTGGCAGGAGTTCGCCGACGTGTATGTGCGCGACAAGCACAATCTGGGCCTCCGGCAATGGTTCGAGCGTCACAACCCGCACGCCCTGGCCCAGACGATGGAACGCATGCTCGAAGCCGCACGGCAAGGCTACTGGCAGGCTGACCCGAAGACGCTGGATGAGCTCAAGCAGCGTTACCGCGAGCTTGCCCAACGTCACGACGTGAAGACCGACAATGCCCGTTTTGCCGAGTATGTTGGCTATGGCGCAACGGCTCGCCCGCCAGTGGCCGCGAACACTCCGGCCAGCCCGGCCGCCACACAAGCCTCACCTCCGCCACCGCGCGAGCCGGCTCCACCTCCGCCACCGCCCCCTGCGCCGCCGCCGGTTCAAGGCATGCGCCTGGAAAAAATCGTGTCGAACCCCGTCGAATCTTCCCTGCCACTGGCCGTGTTGTTCGGCCTGACGCTGGTGAGCGGCATCGGGGCTTGGCGTCACAAGCGCAAGGCTGCTTCGTCCTGAATGCCATGTTGCCTGTGCCGCAGACACAGCCTGTATTTCAACCCGGAGAACGCCCCATGAACAATGTCGATGTGATTGAGCCCGATGCCATGCCGCTGGAAACACGGCTGGTAGCTCTCGTCCTGTTGCTTTCATCTTCGAGCCTGCATGGCGTGAGTGCCGCCAAGCTGCAGGCCTTGCGCGCCCATCTCGGCGCGGCCGTCCGTGAGCCCGGTTTGTCTGCATCGTTGCGCGATGCTCTGGAAAGCGCATTGACGGCCTGGCACGGCATCGAATTTCCGCCCTGCAACCTGGGCGGCACGCTTCAGCGGCAGACACTGCCTGCCAGAACCTTGCATTGATCCTGGGAACCGCAATTGACCGCTGAGTTTCAGTATGAAGCCCTTGTTTTTCGAAGCATTCTGGTTTTTGTTGATCCTCCCCTTCCGGGTGAGAACGCTCAACCTCCGATGGCACGTTTTCCCGTCGGCCTGGCTGTGTTGTTCCTGACCAGAGCACCGGAAAAACTAACACTCGAAGCTTTCCAACGGCGGTTTCCAGGTTGAATTCCACTTCATCAGGAGAAAATCATGTCCCGATACACCGGCCCACGCGTCAAAGTCCTGCGGGCCCTCGGCCTCGATCTGCCGGGTCTTTCAGCCAAATCCATGCAGGAGCGCGAGCAGCCTCCCGGGCAGCACGGCGCGCGTCGGGGGAACGCGCGCAAGTCCGAGTTTGGCCTGCAATTGCTGGAAAAACAGAAATTGCGCTTCAACTACGGCCTTTCCGAAACGCAGTTTCGCCGTGTCGTGACCGATGCCAAAAAAAGCCGGGGGGCCACCGGTGAGAAACTGGTTGAATTGCTGGAACGCCGCCTCGACAATCTCGTCTTCCGTGCCGGCTTTGCGCCGACCATCCCGGCAGCACGCCAGATGGTGACGCATGGCCATTTCCTGCTCAATGGCCGTCGCGTGAATATCCCGTCGATCCGCTTGCGGGTGGGTGACACCTTCGGGCCCCGCGAAGCCGCCCGAAAGTTGGACATGATCCGTGCCACGCTGGCCGAGCCGCCCTTGCAGCGTGCCGAGTGGATCGCTTTCGACGAAACGTCACAAATGGCCCGTCTGACCCGGCTGCCCGGCGGCGATTCGGCTCCCTTCCCTGTCGACCTGCAACGTGTCGTCGAATACTACGCCACCCGAATGTGACCTCCCCATGCATTTCAGCAAACTGTCGAGAAGAATACGGGTTTGCCCCGCACTCATCCTGGGGCTGTCTGGCTGTGCCGCCTGTGCTGCCGAACCGCAGCCGTTGCCGGAGGTCACCATCACGGCGAAGACGGATGCCGTGGCTGCGCAACTCGGGTCTGTAACGCAAAAGATCGTGCTCGATCGCAGCGAGCTCGATGCCTTGGGCGGGCTCACCGTGGGCGAGGTGATCCGGAAACTGCCGGGGGTCGATGCCGGGGAGCACAGTGCCGACGGCGGCATGAGTGCGCGTTCGCGCGGCATGGTGCGCGACTCCGTGCAGTTTCTCGTCAATGGCGAGCGGCCGACGGCGAATGCGCGTTTTGCCCTGACGCAGGTGGGGCGCATGCCTTCGGGTGAACTGGAGCGCGTCGAAATCCTGCGGGGGGCGTCTGCCGAGTTTGGCGGGGCGGCACCCGTGACGGTGAATCTGGTGATGCGACGCCCGGTGGCGAGTTCGTCCACCTCCCTGAAAGTGGCGGCCGGGCAGCGTGGCCGTGAAACGAATGGCCAGTTCTCCTTCAGCCGGAGCGGCGGCGAGGGGAGCTTCGGCTGGCTGTTGCCCGTGGTTTTGAATCATCATGGTATGCCGGTCGAATAAACGACGCGGCGTGAAAGCCGTGCGGCTGGTGGGGGAGGTGCGGTTCAGCAGGATGCCGAAAGTGGGGACTATGCCATCGACGAGATCATTTTTTCGCCCCGTCTGGCCTGGAAGGAAGGCAGCAGTAACCTGACCCTGTGGCCGAGTTATTACCGTAATACCGGCGAGCGGGTGACGCAGCTGGCCCGCCAGAACTCAGGGGCAGCGACCGGTACTGGGCTGATCTTCACCCGGAGGGATGAAGAGAGCAGCCAGACGCGCATTGCCCGTCTGCGGGCTGATGGTGAACAGCGCATCGGTGAAAACAAGCTCTCGGGCCGGGCGGCCGTCATGAGCGGCCGACGTAGTGCCGACCGGCAACGTCATTCGACAGGCGTGTCCGGCGCGACGGTGGCGGCATGGCAGGAAGTCGAGCGACGTTCGGATGGCGAGATGTCGGCGAGCTTGCGTGTCGACCGGCCGATGGGCGAGGCCTCGGGCCATTTCGTTTCCGCCGGGGTGGATTTCGCCCGTCATCAGCGTCGCGATGCGCAGTGGTATCGTGGCTCAGTGTCGGGCAGCAGCCGTTTCGACGGCCGGGCGCAGCAATGGTCACTCTGGGGACAGGACGAATGGCGTGTGCGTCAGGACATCACGCTGACAACGGGGTTGCGCGGGGAAACGATGAATCTGTCCGGCTCCACTCCGGCGGCCACACGGGGGGCAGTACATCCTTCGCTGGCGGCGCGCTGGGATGTCGCTCCCGGCTGGCAGGTTCGCGCCTCTTCGGGGGGCAGCATCCGTTTCCCTCGGCTCGAAGAGCTGACGGCGGTCGCCAGCCGCTCGGCCTCGGCCAATTCACCGCTGGAGCCGGATCGTGGCGGCAATCCAGCCTTGCGCCCGGAACGCATCGTCAATTTTGAGCTCGGCGTGGATCATCCGCTCGATGCGCCTGTTGCCGAGGCTCGTGAATCCGGCAAAGGCAAGGCAGAAGGTGGCGGGGGCATCGTCGGTGCCAATCTGTATTTTCGGCAGACGCGGGGGCTCATCGAGCGTCGTCAGGTTCTGGAGGGGGCGCGTTGGGTCGAACGCCCCTGGAACGAAGGAGACGCGCGCCACTGGGGACTGGAATTTTCTGCCAAGTTGCGCAGTGCTGCCCTGCCTTCCCTGCCGAAGGGGGCCAGTCTGCGTGCCAGCCTGACCTTGCCGCGCGGGACGGTGGAGGATCAACGTCTCGGCATGCGGCGCGGGGTGCGCGAGATGCCCGATCACACGGCGACGCTGGCTTATGAACAGACGGTTCCGTCGTGGCAGGCCACGTTCGGCGTCCAGTGGCAGCGCAATGGTGTGACGCGAACCCACATCCCCGGCGAAGTGCAGCTTTATGGCCCGATGCGTAATCTCGTCGATGCGCATGTGGAGCGACGTCTCGATGCCACGTTCAATCTGCGTCTGTCGGTACAAAACCTGTGGCGTGCCGACTTGCGTCGTCATGCCTCTGCCGTCGCGGCCGGGGACGCATGGCAGCTGGACAGCAATGAGGCGGGGCAGCGCACCTGGCTCCTCTCGCTCGAAGGCAAGTGGTAAGTCGGCTGTTTCCATTTCAGAGTTTTCCAACCCCGTATCCATTTTCACAATCAAAGGAGTTTCCAATGAGTCATGCGCTTGAAATCTTGATGTATCAGGTGGGCCAGGTATTTCTGATCCCAACACTGGTGGTCATTACCCTCATGTTCTTCTATTCCTTTTATGCCATGGGGGCCTTCCTGCTGCAAGGATGGCAGCGGCAGCGCGGCGCACTGGCCGAGGGCGGCTCCGGCTACCCGCTGGTGGACTGGGCAGGCCGGCAGGCCGGGCTCAGTGCGGACGCACTGGATATTGCGGCACACAAGATGCTGGAACTGCCACGGCTGGCGACACGTATTGCTCCCATGCTGGGGCTGGTTGCCACCATGATCCCGATGGGGCCGGCCCTGAAGGGCTTGTCTGATGGCAATCTGGCACAGGTTTCCGATAATCTCGCGGTTGCTTTTTCGGCAGTGATCCTGGCGCTGATTGCATCCTCCATTACGTACTGGATCGTTTCCGTCCAGCGTCGCTGGCTGGCGGAGGAAATGGCCTGGCTGACAGCTCAGCCTGCCGAGTCTCGCGCCTCGAACAGTGCCAACGAAATGCATTTTGACGACGAAATCGAAGCCGGAGCCGCAGCATGAAATTCCTGCACGAAACGGAATCCGATGATCCCATCCTCTCGGTCGTCAATCTCATCGACATTTTTCTGGTCATCATCGCCGCACTGCTGATTACGATTGCCCAGAATCCCTTGATCAATCCCTTCAGCAAGCAGGATGTAACCGTCATCACCGATCCGGGCAAGCCCTCGATGCAGATGATCGTCAAGAAGGGCGAGAAGATCGAGAAATACCAGTCCAGCGGGCAGGTGGGTAGTGGTGATGGCGAAAAGGCAGGCGTCGCGTACCGCATGAAGGACGGCAGCATGCTGTATGTTCCCGAGGGGACAGCCGTTACAGGGCATTGATGTGGCGGGAGTTTCGGGTTTCGATATCCCTATCCCGCAGGAATTTTTTCCAGTGATCCCTTTCGCCAGGCCGGGCTGATCTGGTGATCACGCAGCCACGAGTCTGCTGAGGCAGGTAGTGACGGGGCATCACTCCCGGCACGTTACTGGTTCATCTTGATCCAGAGCGTGACTTCCGCAATCTGGGATTCGTCCTGTGCGGTGGCCGTGGTGCTACCGTAGGCCATGCGCTCATCGACGCTCCAGTCGGCCGTGGTGGCAGACGTCAGTGCCGCCTGGCTGCTTTCGCGTACCCGGCCAAAGCGGGCATCGACACGGCTATCGATCTGGCCATCGAGCAGCCGCGCCAGTGCCGGTGTCACGCCCGTCAATATCATGACATTGCGCGGACGGGTGACGTAGTTACCGGGTGTAGCATCCGGTTCTGACCAGGTTTCGTTGGAGAAACAGACTTTCAGTTCGTGCGGCACACCATTCGAATCGAGGTAGACAGCGCGATCTGCGCTGCCTTCGGCACGTCCTTCCGGCATGGACACCCCAGCGGTCTGCATCACGCCTTGCAGGGTATTGATGCAAAGCTGGGATGAGGCGGCATTATTGACCTTGCCGCTTGGGCTGGTGGCATTGTCACCGGGAACGATGCCGCTACCGGCGACATAGTTGTCATAAGCCAGCATCCAGCCCTGGACGAAATCACTGGAAAGCCGCTGGTACGCCGCATTGCGATGAACGTCGCGGCCGATGGTAACGGCGGCGAGGATGATGAAGATGATGGCCAGCGAAACGGACAGTTCCAGCAGGGTGAAGCCGTGCTGGCGGGGCGGGACGGGAAAATTGAAATGGGAGCGCATGTTTTTGGGAGATCAAGTACGTGTCAGAAGCCGGTAGCGTCTGCAGCCAAGGCATTGTTGCGAATATCAGCAGCCAGTGCCGTTGCGTCCTTGAGTACGGTATTGGTGAAGCTTATAACCTGATTGTCAGTCATTGTTTTTGTCACAACGGCGGCTGCAAGAGATGCAGCACCACTTGCAATCGGGCCCACGTTTGCGACGATGGATGCAACTCCGGCGGCAATGGTATAGGAAAGCGTGCCCAAAGATCCCAGTCCGATCGTGATGGCGGTTGCTGTAACGGCTGTCGCACTGAGTAGGCCTCCGATAGACGCCAACACCGTACCTGTTGCCGAAGCAACACCTGCAGAAGCTGTTTCAGCACTCAGTTCTAGTTGTTTCTTGTGGTCATACATATACTGTTGCATGACCGCTGCGGAAGTGGCCGCATTGAATTGAGCGTGACCAATGGCAACCAGGTTTGGTCCACAAGAGAGTGTTGAAAACAGTTGATCAAATCCGGCAACACGAATCTGATCGTCGTAATTCGTGGAATGAGGTCGCGATGGGCTATCAAAGACTGGATTGGATGATGTCTGGACGGATTGGGCCCCATCGAAACGATTGCCGCCACCGTCCGTATCCAGCAAACCAGGTGCAGCCAATGCGTAGGCGACGTTTTGGCCGCTCCCGGAGATTTCGGTTCCGTGAATATCGCGTGCGACGGTATGGAGTCGATCCGAATGAAAAGTGTCGTTGGCCCCATTCATGAGTGCGGTGCAAAAATCAATTAGATTGCTGTTTCCAAGCGATGATTCAAGGGTGACCGGATAATGTGGTGGACTAGGGAGTGTCGTCAGCAAGGGTTTGAATCGATCAATATTGGACGCAAGGTCTGCATCTGTTGAGGGGTTCGCGACGGAGCTTTTTCGATAAACACCATAGCGAAGGCCACGAACGCGACTATCGGCAATACCCAGAGTTTCCCAGGGTAGTGTGCCGACGGAATTGGTTGCTCCACCACAATCTTCGTTACCATCGTTGTCGGTATCGGGGCATGGAAGACGAAACCTGGCTTGAGAAAAACCCTTTAATGATTGATCTGCAACGGTCAAGGCACTTCGTTCGATCATCGTCGTTTGATGATGCGCTGCGTATTTCCAATAAGAAACTAGTGCAATGGTCAGAAGGCCACTGATAGCCAGCGCAATGGAAGTTTCAATTAGAGAAAAACCGCCTTCGGAAGAGCCAGTCATGGAAGGATTCATGGTGTCAGGCCTTTCTGGTCAGCTTTCATTGCTTCGCTCAAAGCATTGCTTCTTTGGATTAACATTTTCGTACTGTAGTTCTCAGCTGATTTTTTTTGAAGATCAGCTTTGTCCTTGGCAAGAAGAGCCATTACCTGTTTTGCTATCGCCCCAGCCAGTGCGCCGGCCGAGCCGATAATCCCGAGTACAGCTCCGAGTGTGGGGCCAACAAGTGAGGCTCCAAGTGTCACTACGGCCAGTGCGATGGCGGTAACGCCGGTTGCTCCCGCGTTATAAAGATCCGAAGCAGCGATGAGCGCGTTTGTGGTCGCCAAATCCACATTGGTCACCTGAACGCTATAGTTCCTGAATCCGTGACCACCCACTGCCATCCGCCCCTTGGCCTGAGTCGCTTGCGATGCCGCTCCCACCTGTGCTCATTTACCCGATTGCACTGCCTTTGCACCGCAATAACCG